>NZ_JAIUKE010000271.1 GCF_020176795.1 Streptomyces sp. 8L | reverse complement strand
GCCGTACGGGAGCCGCGGGGGTTCCGTACGGCCGCCCGGCGCCCGTCAGCAGGGCCAGTGCCTGGGCCGACACCCGCAGGAACCGCTGGTGGACCTCGGTGTGCCGGGCCGTGATCTCCTGATGGAGGGCGATCGCCCGCAGACTCTGCCGGGCCACCAGGTCCTGGACACTCGGGGGGCGAGCGGCGGGCCGCAGGTCCCGCGCGGCATCGGGGAAGGGCCCGGCGGTGCCCGTCGGCGGGGCCGGCTCCACCGGTACGGGTGCGAGCTCGGGAGCCCTCGGCATGATCACCGCGGGCGTGTCACTGGAGAGCTGGTCCAGGTCCGGCAGGCGGGGAGCGCCCGGCACGGGCACGGTGAGGACGGGGCCGGGCGCGTGTGGGTGCACGGCGGCGGCTTCGAGCCGCGCGAACAGGTCGTGCGCGCGTACGGGCACTCCCGCGACGACGAGTTCGGCCACCGCGAGGCACAGCTGGCGCAGCCCGTCGTCGTCCGGGGCGTCGAGCGCGACGGCCACATAATCCCGGTCGCCGAGCACCCGCCTGATCCACCCCGTGCACAGCGCGCGCGGACCGTGCTCGACGAAGACCCTGACCCCGTCGGCCCACGCCTGCTCGACCGTGCCCGCGAAGTCGATCGTGCCGAGGCCCTGAGCGGTCAGCGCGTCGGCGGCCCGCTCGGACGTCGGGAGGTACGACCGCCCGCTCGCCCCGCTGTAGAAACGCACGCCCGGCACCTCGACGGTGGGGCGGCGGTGCACCTCGCGCCACGCTGCGCGAACCTCGGCGACCTCGGGTACGTGGGCGGCGATGTCGTAGTCGATCGGGAGCGCGCGATCGGCGCCGAGCCGGGCCACGACGGCCGCGCACGCCCGCGACTCGCCGCCGATGACGCACACTCCCGGTGCGTTCACGGCCATCAGGTGCACCGCGGCCTCGCCCGCGAGCTCCGCACGGACCGCGTCGAGCGGCGCGCCGACCAGGAAGCTCGACCAGCCCGAACCCCGTACACCCACTCGTGCCCAGGCACGCCGCACCGCCCTGAGGTCACCGGTGAGCTCGGTCGTGAACAGACCGCTCTCCCCGATGGCCCGGTACAGTCCCGCCGCGTCCGGCCAGGCGCCCAGCGCGACCAGCGCCGCCGACTCGCCCGAGGAGTAGCCGATGGCCGCGTCGGGCCGCAGTCCGAGCAACTCCCGGGTGAGCACGGTGTGGACGGCGGCCAGCTCGGCGGCGCCCCGGATCTGGTCGAGCACCCGCGCCCGCGGCCCGGACCGTACCCGGGCGCCGGCCGGCCCGTGCGCCGCCATGACGCTCTCGTCGAGCGAGGGCAGCGCGAGCATCAGGGCGTGGCCCATACCCCGGTACGAGGCCGAGCCGTTGGTGTACACGAAGGCGGTACGCCCCGTCACGGGCTCGTCCCGGTAGCGCGCGTCGGCCGGCCGGGGACCGCCCTCGGCCAGCCAGCGCCGGGCGGCTTCCCCGCGGTCCCGGAGTTCGCCGTCGTCCCGCACCACGAGCGCAAGCCGGGCCGGTCCCTCGCAGGACTCCGCCCCGGACTCCAGCGCGGCCAGTACCTCCCGGCGGTCGGCCCCGGAGAAGACGTGCAGCCGCGGAGCCGGTCCCCGCAGCCAGGGCCGGGCGTCACCCGCCCGCAGCCGCACCCGCGCGACCGGGCCCTCCAGCGGTGATGTGACCGCCTCGGCCGTGCGGGGCGAGGCGCCGGTGTCCGCGGGCCCGTCCGCGCACGGTACGGCGCGGTGCTGGAGGGCGGTGACCGCGACGGCGACGGAGAGCAGCCCGTGGGCGGCGTGGGCACGGCCGAAGGCCGAGGCGGGATCGTACACGGTGTCGTCGCCGTCCCCGATGACCATGTCGGGCGGGCCGGCCGCGTCCTCGTCCAGCAGGGCCATCACGGTGTCGCCGTCCCTGCGGGCGGCGTCCAGGGGCTTGAGGACCAGAACCACGGCGGCGTCACCCGGTTCGGTGTCCCGGCCGAGTTCGCGCAGGGCGGCGCGGTGGACCGGCTCGCAGGACAGGTCGACGGCGCCGACGAGCGCCGCGTCCGCCTCGCCCGCACGAAGGGCCCGCGCGGCGAGGCCGAGCGCCACCGGCCCCGACGCCTCTTCCGCCGACACCGCGAAACCCGGCCCTCCCAGGTCGAGTTGGGTGCTGATCCGGTTGGCCACGAGATTGGGCAGAGTGCCGACCACCCGTTCCGCGCTCATGGGCGGTGTGAAGGCGTCCTGGGCACTGGCCCGCGCGGACGTGGAGACGGCCCGTCCCGCCTGCTCCAGCCAGTACGGCAGCCGCCAGCGGGCACCCGCACGCGCCACCCCGGTCTCGACCCCCATCCCGACGACGACCATGGTCCGTTCGCGAGGCAGCGCCACCCCTTGCACGGCCTCACGCGCCGCTTCGAGCACCAGGAGCTGCTGCGGCAGCGTCTGCTCAAGCGCCAGCGGCGGGAAGGCCAGACCCGCCAGATCGACGCTGACGGCCGTGGCCGGACCGCGCCGTTCGCCGCCGAGCACCGCGCGCCGGAAGTCCTCGGCGCCGGCCCCGTCGCCGACGCGTACGCCGAGGGCGACGACCGCCACGGGCGTGCGGTCCCCGCCCGTTCCCGCGGCGGCGGGCGATCCGGACCCCGCCGCGGATTCCCCGGAGGCGAGGGCCTGCGCCGGCTCCCGAGCCTCTCTGCCCGGACGATCCAGTTGGGGCCCCGGACGGTCTGGTTGGGACTCCTGACGATCCGGTTGGGGACCTGGGTGATCCGGTTGGGACTCGGTACAGCGCGGCAACAGCCCCGTACGACCCGGCAGGGGCCCTGAACGACCCGGTACGGACACGGCGAAGATCCGTTCGCCTTCCGCGTGCCGGGCGTCGTCGACGATCACGTGCGCGTTGGTGCCGCCGAAACCGAAGGCGCTGACGGCCGCCCTGCGCGATCCGGGCCACGGCTCGGGCGCGCTCAGGACCCGCAGCGGTGTGCCGCGCAGCGCCGAGATCGGACGCTCGGCGCCGAGCGACGCGGGGCGGGTCCCCGCGCGCAGGGCACCGAGCACCTTCAGCAGCCCCGCCGCGCCCGCGGACGCCAGCAGATGCCCGACGTTGGACTTCGCGGAGCCGATGGGTGTGTCGTCAGCGGCGGCGTAGACCCGGGCCATGCTGCGAGCTTCCACCGCGTCTCCGACCGGCGTTCCCGTCGCGTGGCACTCGACGAGTGAGACCGTCTCCGGCGCGACACCCGCCGCGGCGTACGCCAGACGCATGGCGCGCGCCTGGCCCTCCTCGGCCGGGCTGAGCAGACCGCCGCCGCGGCCGTCGTTGGACAGCCCGATCCCGCGGATCACCCCGAGGACGGGCAGGCGGGCGGCGCGCGCCTCCGACAGCCGTACGAGCGCGACGAATCCGGCGCCCTCGCCGTGCAGCAGCCCGTCGGCGTCCCGGTGGAACGGACGGCTGCGGCCCGTCCTGCTCACCGCCGACAGACCGCAGAACCCGATGTGCAGAAAGAGGTTGTCGACCCGGTTGACCGCGCCGGCCACCATCAGGTCGGCCGTGCCGTCGTGCAGGCGGTCGCACGCCAGCTTGATCGCGTACAGCGACGAGGCGCAGGCGGCGTCGAGCGCCCAGGCGCCCGCGCCGAGACCGAGCGCCCGGGCCGCGAGGTGGGCCGGGAGCCCCGACGAGAACCGGTTGCGCGCGTCCGGCCGCTCCCGGCGCTCGCCCCGCAGCAGGGCGTCCCGCACAGCGGGACGCTGGGCGCACAGCCACACGTGCTCGGCGAAGGCCGATCCCGCGGCCGTGGGGTAGGACAGGTTTCCCAGCACCAGGCCCGCCCGCGGCAGCGGACCCTCGCGCCCGGCCTCCGCGAGTGCCTGGCGGGCACCGTGGAGCACCCAGTGGAAGAGCGGGTCCAACGCCATGATCCGCTCGGGGGCGATCCGGAAGCCGCTCGGATCGAAGACGGACTCGAACCCCGTTACGTACCCGCCGACATCGGTCCAGGTACGGTCCTGGTGGTCCTCCACGGAACCCATGGCCCACCGGTGCGGCAGCCGCCACCGGCCGTCCGGGACGGCCGACAGGCTGCTGCGGCCCGCGGCGATGTTGTCCCAGAACGTGTCAGGGTCGAGCGCGTCGGGCAGCACACAGCCCCGGCCGACGATGGCGATCGGTTCGAATCCCATGCGTAGCTCACTTCATGACGCGTCGGCGCGGGCGCGAGGCGGCGCGGCGCGGCTCGGGCAGGCCCGGCCCGGTCGGGACCGGCCGGCGAGGTTGAGGACGGCCGACGCGGTTCAGGGCGGACGGCGATGTTCGGGACGGCCGGCGGTTCAGGACGGACGGCGTACGAGTTCCACGCCCAGCAGTTCGACACGTACCGACCCGTCCGGATCGATCAGCGCGGCGTCGCACCGCGCCCCGGTCTCGTGCGTCTTCCGGGCCAGCACCACACAACGCACGGGGTCGTGCACCGGGCCCCGCCGGTGCACCACGCACTCCGCGACCGCCATGGGCAGTGTCGCCTCACCGAGCACGTTCTCCGCCCAGAGCAGGGCGAGTTGCAGCGCGCCGTCGACGGCGGCCGGATCGAGCGGCCAGTGCTCACCCGCCCATCCCAGGGTCCTCGTGCCCACCACGGCGGCCTCGGCCCCGTGCCGCGAGACGCCGTGCAGGCCCCGCAGGGCCCGGAAGCGCGGGCCGTGGAAGAGGACCTTCCGCTCCTCGTAGAGCTTCTGCCCCTCGTAGAGCTTCCGTCCCTCAGGGACCTTCTGTCCGTCAGGGACCTTCCGTCCGGCATGGACCTCCTGTCCGTCATGGACGTCCTGGGTTTCCCCGCCTCCCTGGCCCCATTGCCTCTCCCGGCCCTCTTGTCCTTCGCGGAGGGTCGGTCGCTCCAGCCCGTCCGGGGTCGTCCACGTGCGCGGCCCGCGTTCGGCCGGCTCGAACTCCAGCACAGCCCTGACGTGTGCGACACCGTCCTCGTCCCGCAGCTCGGCCTCCAGATCCGAGGGCGCGCCGACGGTGGCACGCCGGCCGTGCACGGTGAGCCGGTGGCCCGCGTCGTCGAGGCGCGGCAGGGCGAGCTTCCTGTACACCCGGACATCGCGCAGGGCCAGCCGGCCGGTGCCGGGCCGCCAGGCGGCAGCAGCGCCGGTGAACCAGTTGAGGGCCATCGCCAGGGGCAGCACGGGAACCCCGGCCGGCTTGTGGTCCGCCAGCTGGGGATGGCTGCTCTCCCGGACCAGCACCTCCGCCGGCCGGGGACCGCCCGTGGAGGTGCCGGCCGCCCAGGTCGCCGCCGCCGCGTCATCATCTGGCCCGTCATCACCCGCCGCGTCATTACCTGCCGCGATGACGACGCGCGCCTCTCCGGCCGCACCCTCCAGCTCGGCCGAGAACGCGGCTGCCCCCCGCTCCGGGGGGATGAGCGCGACGCCGGACCGGCCGAAGTGCCCGGCCAGACCCGGCGTGACCATGCCGCCGTGCCACGGGCCCCAGGCCACGGAGCGCACCAGGCAGCCGGGACGGCGGAGCGCCTCGGCGGAGGCCACCTGGTTGAGCACCTCGTTGGCCATGGCGTAGTCGCTCTGGCCCGCGTTGCCGAACACCGCCGCCACCGAGGAGAACAGGCAGATCACGTCGAGCGGATCGTCCGTGGTCGCGGCCAGCAGCGCGCGCAGGCCGTCCACCTTCGTGGACATCACCTCGTCGAACGCCGCGTCGGTCTTGTCGGCGATCAGCTTGTCGGCGAGTACGCCCGCCCCGTGCACGACGCCGGTGATCGGGCCCCACGCCGCCCGGACGTCGGCCAGCGCGGAGGCGAGCGCCGCGCCGTCCCGCGCGTCGACCGGTACGTAGCGTACGGCGGAGCCCGCCGCCTCCAGCGCCGCGAGCGTCGCGCGTACCTCGCGGGCAGCCAGGATCTCCCGCGCCCGTACGGCGATGTCCGCGGGCGAGGAGCCGTCGGCGTCCGCCGCGGCCCGCTCCGCCAGCAGCCGGGTCAGGGCCGGGCCGTCCACGGCCGACCCCAGCCCGTCAGGTTCCGGGTCCAGTCGGGTCCGGCCGAGGAGGACGAGCCGGGGCCGGTGCGTCCTGGCGAGGTCGAGGAGCGCGGTGGCGGTCACCCCACGTGCTCCTCCGGTGGCCACGATCACCGATGCGGAGGTGATCCGCGCCCCGTCGCCGGGAGCCGGAGCCTCCGGGGCCATGCGCAGTGTGGCGCGGGTACCGTCCGCGCGCAGTCCCACCTCCAATTCCGGCCCGCCGTAGAGGAGTTCTTCCACCACGGCCTCGGCGACCGCATCGGGTTCCCGTCCGCCCCTCTCGCAGTCGATCGCCTTGACCGACGCGTTCGGCCACTCCTTCGCCGCGGTCCTGGCCAGCCCGGCGATACCGCCGAGCCAGGCCCGGTCGGGCCGCCGGCCGTCGAGTCCGAAGCCGCCCCCGGTGTCCTGCACGGTCACGAACAGCCCGCCCTCCTCCGTCATCCGCGCCGCGACCGCGCGAGCCGCGCGAAACGCCGAACGGGCCGTCTCCCGCGCCTCGTCGGGCGAGCCGGTGCCGGTCAGCGCGCCGAGGTGGATCACACCGTGCACGCCCGGCGGAACCTCCGTCACGGCGGTGGCGTCGATCCCGTGCCCGGTCAGCTTCCGCGCCACCAGACTCGCGACCGTGCCGTCGCCGGCATCGCCTCTTGTCACCACCAGGGGACCGTCCCCGAGGCCCGCAAGGGCCAGGCCGGACGCCGGTGCGGGCACCGCACGCGGCACGAGCCTGGTCAGTGTCACGGGCTCCTCCGGTGTCACAGGTCCTTCCGGCCCGGTGCGCGCCGCCGGGATCTCGGGGACGGTGCCAAGGCCGGTGGTGTCCGGCGCCACGGCTTCGGAGGTGCCGTGGGTGGTGTTCGGCGCCTCGGCCTCAGCAGTGCCGTGAGTGGTGTCTCCCGGCGCACCGGCTTCGGCGATGTCGGACCCGGACTCGGACCCGGGAGAATCCGGGGGGACGCGTTCGGTGAGGGCGTCGACGATGTCCCGCAGGGTGCGCAGCGTGCCCAGCCGGGCCATGCTCTCCGTCGTTACCCCGTCTGCCTGTTGGCGTACGGCGGACAGGATCTCGACCCGCTTGATCGAGTCGACGCCCAGGTCCGCCTCCAGCTCCATGTCCGCGTTGAGCATGTGCGCCGGGTAGCCGGTGAGCCGGGCCACGACCGAGATCAGCAGTTCTTCCAGCCCTTGCGCCGACAGCGGCTCGGGAGCGGCTTCCGGGACGGCCACAGGGGCGGACGCCGCGGGTGCGGGCGCAAGCGTGGGCGCCACGGGCATCTCGGACGCGGGGGGTTGGGCCGCAGGCGTAAAGGTCCATTCGGCCGACGGCTCCCCGGCCGGTGTGGGCGGCGACGGCAGTGATGACGAAGGCGGCGACGGCAGTGACGGTGGCGGGCCGAGCGGCGCGGGCGCGGTGGTTTCGGGTACGCCGGTGGCGCCCGGCGCTCCCAGCATCGCGCCGAGGGTCGTCTCCGTCATGCGCAGGAACGCCATATGGCTGTCGACCAGCATGCGCTGACAGGCCTCATGAGCTTGTGCGGTCTCCCGCTGGACACTCTCGACCAGGGCGTACCAGTCCGAACCCGCGGCGGGCGTGGGAGGCGGGAGATGCGCGGATTCCGGTTCGTACGAGGCCACCGGTGCCACTGCGGGCCCGGCGGCCGGCCCGGGCTCCGCCCGCCGCGTGGGCGGCACGGCCTGCCCGGGGTCGTCCGCACGGTCCGCGGGGAGGCCGGAGGTCTCCTGGGCGGATGCCTGGGGCTGGCGGTAGTTGGCTCCGCCGATCTTCACGGTCATGCGCGGCACGCGCTCCTTCGCTGGTGTCACCGGTGGCCCGTAGGGCGCCCACAGATATGCGTAATCGAGCGGCGTCCCGCGTACGGCGAGCCGGCCGAGCGCCGCGTGCAGGGCGTCGACTCCGGAGCGGCCCGGCCGCTCCAGGGGGACGGCCGCGTGGTCGCGGTCGCCGAGGATCTGCCCGACCAGGCCGGTCAGTGTGGCACCGGCACCGACCTCGACGAAGGTCCTGACCCCCGCCGCGTACATCGCCTCGATCTGTTCGTGGAAGCGCACCGGCGCGGCGAGATGACGGGCGAGCCTGCGCCGTACCTCGTCGGGCGCCGCCGGGTACGGGGTCGCGTCCGCGTTGCCGTACACCTCGAACCTGGGCTCTTCGAAAGGGACGCCGCCCAGCAGCGCGGACAGCCGGTCGCACGCCGGGGCCACCAGCGGGCTGTGGAAGGCGATCGAGGTGTTCAGCCGCCGGGTACCGACGCTCCGGGCCGCGAACGCCCGCTCCATCTCCGCGATCGCCTCGGTCGAGCCCGAAAGCACCGTCTGCCGGGGGGAGTTGTGGTTGGCTGCCCAGACATCACGTGGCCCGTCGGCTTCGAGGACCGCCGCCACCCGTTCGGCGTTCGCCGCCACGGCCAGCATCGCACCGGGAGCGACGGCCGCGTCCCGCGTCAACGTGCCGCGTTCGCGGGCCAGGGCGACCAGGGACGCGGCGTCCAGGACACCGGCGCAGTGCAGGGCGACCAGTTCACCGAAGCTGTGGCCCGCCACGCAGTCGGGCCGCAGGCCGAGCCCGCGCACGACACCGAGCAGGGCGAGGCTGTGCACCGCCAGCGCGGGCTGGGCCCACTCGGTGGCGGCCAGCAGGGCCGTCGCCTTCGCACGCTCCCGGTCGGAGAACGACGGTGGCGGGAACACCACCCGGTGCAGGGGTACGCCGTCGAACCGCGTGCTGCCCAGCCGGTCCCAGACCGCTTGCGCGTCCGGTGACAGCATGGCGATGTCCGCGCCCATCCCCACGTACTGGGCGCCCTGGCCGGGGAAGAGGAAGGCGGTCCTGCCGGGCGCGGGGGCTCCGGAGGCGTAGTGGACACCGTTCGGGGTGGAGAACGCGGTGTCCGGGCTCCGGTGGATCAGCTCGGCCGCGGTGGCGAACTTCTCCGCCAGGTCCTCGGTGTCCGAGGCGACGATCGCAAGACGCACCGGCTGCTCGGGCACGAAGGCCCGCTGGCTCTCCCGGGCGAGTTCGGCCAGTGGACGGCTGTCGTCGGACGGTGCCTTCAGCGCGGACGGCGACGCGGCACTGAACAGGACGAGTTCGGTGGAAGCCGTGCGGCGGCGCCACGCCGGGCGCCCCGAGGCCCCGGACGGTACGTACTCCTCCAGCGTGACATGGAAGTTGCTGCCCCCGAAGCCGAAGCTCGACACCGACGCTCGGCGGGGGTGATCGGGCGCGCGGACCCACGGGCGCGCCAGCGTGTTCACGTAGAACGGGCTGTCCCGGCCGGTGGCCGCGGAGTTGGGCCTCTCGACCTTGATGGTGGGCGGCAGCACCTTGTGGTGCAGGGACATGACCGCCTTGAGCAGCCCCGCCGCGCCCGCCGCACACTTGGTGTGGCCGATCTGCGACTTGACCGAGCCGAGCGCGCACCACTGCTCGTCCGAACGCCCCGGCTCCGCGAACACCGCACGCAGCGCGGTCAGTTCGGCGATGTCCCCGGCCTTCGTGCCCGTGCCGTGCGCCTCGACCAGTTCGATCGTGTCCGGCCCGTAGCCCGCCTCCTCGTAGGCGCGCCGCAGGGCCCTCGACTGCCCTTCGGGCAGCGGCGCGTAGATTGCCGTGTCCCTGCCGTCGGACGAGGTGCCGATCCCGCGGATCACCGCGTGGACGCGGTCGCCGTCCCGTTCCGCGTCGGACAGCCGCTTGAGCGCGTACATGACGACGGCCTCACCGAGCAGGGTGCCGTCGGCGGCCTCGGAGAACGGCCGGCAGTCGCCGCTGGGCGACAGCGCGGGTGTCTTCGAGAAGCACACGAACATGCCGATGTCGTTCCCGGTGTCGACACCACCGCTGATCACCAGGTCGGACCGGCCGAGCGCGAGTTCACCGACGCCCGTGGACAGCGCCGCGAGCGAACTGGCACACGCCGCGTCGGTGGTGTGGTTGATGCCGTGCAGGTCGAACCGGTTGGCGATCCGGCCCGCCACCACGTTGCCGAGCAGTCCGGGGAAGGTCGCTTCCTGCCAGGGCGCGTAGTGCTCCGCGATACGGTCGCACGCCGCCTGCGCTTCGTCCTCCGCGATGCCGCTCTCCCGCAACGCCTTGAGCCACAGGGGGCGGTGGGTGCGCCCGTACATGTGCGGGAGCAGTTCGAGGGCGGCCGTCCCGAGGACCACACCGACCCGCTCGCGGTCCATGCCGGCCAGGCCGCCCGCGTCGGCCAGCACCTGCTCGGCCACCAGCAGGGCGAGCAGCTGGGCGCTGTCCGTCGCCGGCAGGTTGGCCGGCGGAACTCCGTGGGCGAGCGGATCGAAGTCGACCTCCGGCAGGAAGGCACCCCTGCGCGCGTAGGTCTTGTCCGGCGCGGTGGGGTCGGGATCGTAGTGGTCCTCCACGAGCCAGCGGGAGGCGGGCACTTCGGTGATCAGGTCCCGGCCCGAGACCACGGCCCGCCAGTAGCCTCCCGCGTCCGTCGCGCCGGGCACCAGCGCGCCGATGCCCACCACAGCGATGGGTACCTGGCCGTGCGGGCCTGACACAGGGTCAGACACGGACTCTCCTTGCTGTCGGACGGCGGACGCCGGTGGCCGCGGGCCACCCGCCCCGGTCATGCGAGCCTGCACGGTGTGTACGTGAATGCCGAGGCGGGCAATGGGACGCCGTAGGTGCGCAGTTGGTGGGCGCGGGTGAGCACAGCCGCGCCTTCGAGGAGGTTGAGCGCGATCTGCACGACGGACCGGTTCGCCGGCTGGGCCAGGAAGGTGCCGGCCGCCCACTGGTTGAACGCGCCCATCGCGGGCCCGCACCAGATCTGGTAGTCGCCGCGCCGGGAGCTCTCCCCGGTGATCGCCCATCTGCTGGAGCTCCCCAGGTACCACCGGAAGACCAGCGCCATACGGTGCTTGGGGTCCGCCTCCGCGCGGGCGACCTCGTCCGGGTCCCGCTCGTGCCAGAACGCTCGGGTACGCCGCCAGATCTCGTCCACGGGGGCGCGCAGCACGTCCCGTTCGATGGCGGCGCGCAGTGACGGCGGGAGCTCCTCCAGCGAGCCGTGCTCCCGGTACGCCGTGTGGAGGCGGGCGGCCCGCTGGGCGAACATGGTGCCACGGGACAGCACTTGGAGCCTGACACCCCACTCGAACATGTCGGCGGCCGGCGCCATCGTCACATCGGCGACGTCGGCCTCGGCCAGCATCGCCTTGGCCTCGTCGGACAGACCCGCCTCGACGGCACTCTGGTGCACCGAGCCGACGACCACGTAGGACGCGCCGAGCGCGAAGGCGGCGGCCACCGCGTCCGGGGTGCCGAGGCCGCCGGCCGCGCCGATCCTCACTGGCTGCGGGTAACCGAAGCGCCCGCCGAGTTCGTCGCGCAGGCGGGCGATCCGCGGCAGCAGCGCCGCCAGCGGGCGGTTGTCGGTGTGTCCGCCGCTGTCCGCCTCCACCGTGATGTCCTCGGCGACCGGCACCCGAGCGGCCAAGTCGGCTTCTTCGGGAGTGAGTTCCCCGTCCGTGACGAGCCGGCGCAGCAGGTCGGGCGGCGCGGGCGAGAGGAACTTGAGGGCCACCTCGGGGCGGGAGACCTTGGCAAGTACCTTGGAGCGCCGCAGGATGCGGCCCTCGGCGTCGCGGCGCAGACCCCGGGCCGAGCACAGCACGACGGCCGGTGTCAGCTCCATGAAGGCGGAGACCGAGATCCGCGGTACGCCGTGCCGCAGCAGCAGCTTGGCCACGCGGAACTCCAGCGCGGGCTCGGCCGGCGAATGAATCAGGTTCACGCCCCAGTTCGTCCGGCCCGCCAACTCGTCGGACAGTGTGCGTACGGCCCGCTCGACGTCGGCGTGGGCGAGGCCGGCTGCGCCGAAAAACCCGAGCATGTCGGCCCGGGCCATCGCGGTCACCATCCGGGTGGTGGCGATGCCGTTCGCCATCTCGCCGGCCACGTAGGGGAACCGGACGCCGTGCGCCTCGCAGAAGGTGCGCCCGCCGAGCCACTCTGGGTAGAGCGGCGGCAGCGTGCCGAGCAGCGGGCCGCCTGGCCGGGCGCCGGTGGCGAGGCCCAGCTCGCGGCCGGTCGGGTCGGTGACGATGTGCACGGGCTCGCGGATCAGGCGGGCACGGGCGGCGATCTCTTCCGGCGAGTGGGCCGATGTGCTGACGGAGGGGGCGTGACCTGCGAGGAGGGACAAGGGCGGGCTCCAGTGGGGTGAGACGTCCGCGGGTCGGGTGTCGGGTGTCGGGTGCGACGCGAGCGGCGGGGGAACGCCCGTCCTGGCCGTCGTTCGCCGATGCCGAGTGCCGGGGAATGCCGTTGGGTGCTGTCGGTGGTCTCGGTGGTCTCGGTGGTCTCGGTGGTGGCAGTGCTCTCGGTGCCGTCGTCGGCGTCGTCGGCGGTGTCGGTGTCGTCGTGGGGAGGGAGTGTGTCGCGCGTGGGAGCCGTCAGGCCCTCGTGGGCTGTCGCGGGCCCAGTCCCGACCACAGGTAGTCCAGATCCACCGTGGCCCCGGACCCCGGTGGCCCGAGCACGGTCCGTACACGGGTGTCGTCGAAGCGGCGGCGGTGGCCGAGGTACGCGGTGAAGCCCGGATAGAAATCCATCAGGGCTTCGAGCGGGGACGGGTCGCGGGGCCTCTCCGCGACCAGGCCGATGTCCAGATCCACGAGCCGGCCGAGGAGCGTGACGATGGTCGGGACGGGGACGTCGTGGCCGTGCACGACGTGGTACGTGTCGACCCCGCCCGAGGGCGGCCGGCCGGCGAGGCGCAGCATGACCTCCGCCGCGTCCTCCACCGGCATCAGGTTCAGATGGCCGAACCGGTGGCCCACCAGCCGCATCTCCGAAGGCGGGGCGCCGGAGGCTTCGAGGCCCGCGGTGCGCAGCGAGTCCCGCAGGACCCGCTCGATGACCTGGAGGGGGTGCTGCGGCAGGTCGGGGTGCGACGGCAGGTCCGTGACCAGGATGCTCGGCCCCCCCCCCACGGCCGGGCGGCCGTGTTCGCGCGACCACGCGCGGACCAGGTGCTCCGCCTCGAATTTGGAGCGCTCGTAGGCGTTCTCGAAGCCGTACGCGTCGTCCAGCTCGTCCTCGTACGCCACGCCCTCCCGCCGCGCCCCGGCCACAAAGGCGGTGCTGATGTGGTGGAGCACGGGCCGTCCTCGGCCGGCTGCGGCCAACTCCAGGACCCTCCGGGTGCCTTCGACATTGACGCGGCGCAACTGCGCGATGTCTCCTTCGAGATTGATGCTGCCCGCGCTGTGCCACAGCGCGTCGAGCCCGTCGGCGAGCTCCTGGAAGTCGTGCCGGGACAGTCCGAGCCGGGGCCGCTCCAGCTCGGTCTCCACCACACGCAGCCGGCCGGGAAGCGCGTCGATCAGGGCGTCCCCGGCACCGGACAGTTCGAGGAACCGCGCGATGCGGGACAGAGCGTCACCCGAACCCGCATGGGTCAGCACGGTCAACGTCGCCCGGGTGGTGAGCAGACGGCGCAGGAGGCGGAGCCCCAGGAAACCGGTGGCGCCGGTGAGGGCGACGTGCACGACCATGACTCCAAGGGCCTCGAAGAAACACGGAAACGCCAGAACGCGAGAACACGAGAACACGAGAACACAGGGAACCATCGCAGGTGGCCGGGGGAGACGGACCACCTCTCGCCGCAGCTCACTCGAACGGTGTACTGGGGAGTGTGTCCGAGTGACGTTCCGTTGCCCGTGTGACATCACAACTGCCTCACGAGGCACAGACGATGTGATGCGACACAACCTGGCCACCCGTCGGGAACGTGTCATCATTTCGGGTGATCCGGTAGGTGTGCCTCGGGACCTGCGCCGACGGCCCGGCGGACGGGCTGACAAGCGGCGCGACGGCGTGCGGCGCCGCGCGGCGACCCTGGCCCGGGCTCAGGACGGCGCGCGGGCGCCGGTGCGGAGCGCCGCGGGCGCCCGCTATAACCGTGGTGGTGGGTCCAGGCCGACGCGTCATCCCACTCGCGCATTCCCGGCCGACGAGAACCGGAGCCTTCATGACCGCGTCCGCCCCGTCCGTCCCGCACGCCCGCTCCGCACCCCTTCCGCCCGCCGGTCGCCGTACGCACTCCGTGGACCGTGCGTTCCTCAGCCTGGAACGGACACATCCCCAGGTCCGCTGGGACGCGGGCGGAGTCGCGTATCTGAGCGGTCCGCCACCGGGCCTCGCCGACCTGCGCGCGTACGTGGGCCTGAGCCTGCCCCGCCTCCCCATGTTCACCGCCCGCGTGGACGGCGCCCCCCGGCACTCCACCTGGCGGCCGGACGCGGACTTCACGGTCGAACGGCATGTCCACGAGGCGGTCGCGGACGGTCCGGGACAGTGGGAGTCCGCCATGGACACCGCGCTCAACGCGCCTTTCCCGCCGGGCGCGCGCTGGGGGATCTGGCTCGTCCACGGCCACGCTCCCGACGCCTACGCGGTGTGCTACCGGTTCCAGCACGCCTGCCAGGACGGCTCGGCCGCGGCACTCGCCTTTCGGACCCTGCTCGGCGCGGGGGAGCCTTCGGCGCGCCCCGTGCCGCGCCCGGGCCGCGCCGCCCTGCCGCGGCGCGCGGGACTCGCGCTCGGCCTGTCCGCCAAGTTCGGGTTCGCGGCCCTCGGCGCCCTCGGCCGCGAACCGGCCGCACGCTTCACACCGACCGGTGAGCGGCGGCTGTGGCGGGGCCGCGTACCGCTGGACGTCCTCCGGCGGATCGCCGCGGCCCGGGGCGGATCGGCGCACGACGCGCATCTCGCCGCGCTCGCAGGCGCGTTGTCCTCCTGGTCGGCCAGATCCGGTGTGCCGCTGCCGCGCGTCCGCGCGCTGATGCCCGTCGACGCCCGGCGCGAGGACGAGGAACAGACCTGGGGCAACCGCTGCTTCGCCCTGCCGGTGACACTGCCCGTGAACCCGAGCCCCGCGCGGCCCGGGGCGTCTCCCGCCGACGCCGACCTGCCCCTGCGGCGGCTGGAGCGCGTCCGGGCGGCGACCGCGAGGCTCAGGCGCGAGCCGTGGCGGCAGGCCGTCCAGGACATGGTCAGATTCATGCCCGACCGTCCGACCGAGTGGTACATGCGTGGTGTGTTCTCGCCCCGCGTGACCGACATCCTGGCCACGTCGATGCCGCTGGCGGACGAGGCCGCTCTGGGGGAGACCCGGGTGACCGGAACGGCCCTGCTCCCGCTCCTGCTCCCCGGCCACCTCTTCGGGGTGGGCCTGTCCTTCTTCGGGACCTGGGCCGAGGTGTCCTTCATGACCGACGGCGGACTGCCCCTGGCGGCACGGTTGCCGGGCCTGTGGGAGCAGGCGGCAACAGAGCTGGACGAGGCTGCGGCGCGTGCCGCGTGAGGGCGTGGACGCCGCGGTGGACGGACGCCACGCGCGGCACGCCGTACCCCTTGCCCGAAGGCCTTCTCCCCTCCCGAACGCCGCGACGCCGGCGCGTCAGGGACGGAGCGGTGTGATGGACGTCAGAGACGTACACCACTCCTACCGGCACCGCCCCGTCCTGCGCGGGGTCGGCCTGACCCTGCGTCCGGGCGTCCTCGCCGGGATCGTGGGGGAGAACGGCGCCGGAAAGACGACACTGCTGAAGATCCTCTCCGGCGAGCTGCGCCCCGACCGGGGATCGGTCGGGCACCGCGGCCGGTTCGGCTACTGTCCGCAGAGCGCCGTCCTGGACGACTCCTTCACCGTCCGCCAGCACCTCGACCTCTTCAAGAGCGCGTTCGGACTCAGGGACCTGCGGCGTGCGGGGGAACTGATGGAGGCGCTGGCGTTCACGGAGTACCTCGACCAGCGCGCGGGCCTGCTCAGCGGCGGCTGCCGGCAGAAGCTGAACCTGACCCTCGCGCTCATGCACGACCCGGAGGTGCTCCTGCTCGACGAGCCGTACCAGGGCTTCGACTGGGACACCTACCTGCGCTTCTGGAAGCTCGCGAGGGCACTGTGCGACGCCGGGCGCTCCGTGCTCGTGGTCTCGCACCTCGCGTACGACACCGGGCGGCTCGACGAACTGTGGCGGCTTGAGGGCGGGCGCCTCCACCGCCAGGACCACCCGTCGGGGGTGACCGCGTGAGACGGCACTGGTCCCTGTTCGCCACCGCCTCCCGCTACGCGCTGACCGGGCACGCGAGGAACCGGTTCGCGATGCTGCTCGTGGTCGTCTACATCCCGACCTGGATCGCCCTGGCCTACGTGACCATCCCCGACCGCCGGGCGCCGTTCCGGCTGCGTGCCACCGGCCAGATCCTCTCCCCGGCGGGCAACCACCTCACCCAGATCACCGGCGCGCTGAACGCCGTCACCCTGATCGCCGGATTCATGATGTTCGCCGCCACGTTCACGGGCGGGGCGTTCGACCGGCGCCTGGCCATGGCGGGTTACCCCCGCGTTCACCTGGTGCTGGCCAAGCTGTCGGCGCTCACCCTGGTCTGTGCGGCCGTCGCCGCCTACGCCACGGCCGTCACCGCCGTCGCCTGGCCGCCCCGGCAACCCCTCATGCTCACCGCCGCGCTGTTCTGCGCCGCCATGACCTACGGCGCGCTCGGCGTGGTACTCGGATCGGTCCTGCGCCGCGAGGTGGAGGGCATGTTCGCCATCCTGATGATCAGCATCCTCGACGTCGCCCTGCAAAACCCCCTCTCCAGCTCCGGATCGGACAGCGCCGTCGTCCGCTTCCTCCCGTCGTACGGCGCCGTGCAGGCCGGCATGTCCGCGGCGTTCTCCACCGCACCGGCCACCCACGGCCTCGCCATCCAGCTCCTCTGGCTCGCCGCGTCCGCCTCCGCCGGATTCCTCGTCTTCCGCAGGCGCACCCGCAACGCGCTTCCGTCCGGTCCCGTACACGGCCGGGGCGGGACGGGACCGGGGACACCCACACGTCCTGGCGCCGCGGAGCCGGGCGCACCGTCGCCGGACGTACAACCCACCTGAGGGCACCGGCAGTTCGCACTACGTCACACCCCCCCCGTGCCCGCCC
>NZ_JAIUKE010000270.1 GCF_020176795.1 Streptomyces sp. 8L | reverse complement strand
GAGGCGCCCGGGGGAGGGCCCGGCGGGTCAGCCCGTGTTCCCGGCCCGGGCGTCGTAGTCCTCCCGGGCCGCGAGGACCTCCGGCACATGCCGCACCGACCACTCGGTGAGCGCCCGCAGGGGCTCCCGCAGTGTCTCGCCGAGCGCGGTCAACCCGTACTCCACGCGGACCGGCACCTCCGGGTAGACGGTCCGCAGGACCAGACCGTCGCGTTCGAGGGTGCGCAGCGTCTGGGTGAGCATCTTCTCGCTCACCCCCGCGAGCCGCTGCCGCAGGTGGGTGAACCGGGCCGCGCCGTGCTTGCCGAGCTCACCCAGGATCAGCACGGCCCACTTGCTGCCGATCTGGTCGAGCAGGTCGCGCGACGGGCAGCCGCGCTCGTACGGGTCCCACGCCACTGTGGACCGCCTCACATCGCCCGCGGTACCCACACCACTCACCTCATCTCTTTCTCCCGGGTGGCTACCTTACCCAAAAGTGGCTTCTTACCAAAAGAGAGTTGCCTGGTCATCCTCGTTCCACAGGGTCGCGGGAGGTCCGCGGCCGGGAGAAAGGAGCGATCCCATGTCCATCGTCGTCACCGGAGCCTCCGGCCGGCTGGGCCGGCTCACCGTCGAGGCGCTGCTGCGGCGCGGAGTGCCCGCCCCGGAGATCGTCGCGACCGGCCGGGACATCGCGGCCATCGAGGATCTCGCCGGCCGCGGGGTCGTGGTGCGCCGCGCCGACTTCGCGGACCGGGACAGCCTCGCGGCGGCCTTCGCGGGAGCGGACAAGCTGCTGCTGGTGTCCACCACGGACGTGGACGCGCGGGTCGCCCACCACCGCCGTGCCATCGACGAGGCCGTGGCGGCCGGTGTGTCCCTGGTGGCGTACACCAGCATGTCGCACGCGGACACGGCCACGACGATCCTCGCCGCAACCCACCGCGCCACCGAGGAATACCTGCGCGAACGGGGCGTCCCCAGTGTGGTGTTGCGCAACAGCTGGTACCTGGAGAACTACCTGGACCAACTGCCGCTGATGCTGCGGAGCGGAGCCGTGACCGGGGCCACCGGGCGGGGCAGGATCAGTGCCGCGTGCCGTGCCGACTACGCGGAGGCCGCCGCGGTCGTGCTGACCACGGAGGGACACACGGGCGCGGTGTACGAGCTCGGCGGCGACGAGGCGTTCACCCTGGCCGATCTCGCCGCGGCGCTCTCGGCGGCCACCGGGAAGCGCATCGTCCACCAGGATCTCCCGGGCGACGAACTCGTCGGCTTCCTCACGGGCCTCGGCCTGCCCGCCGCGCTGGCGGACGTCCTCGCAGACGCCGACCTCGGCATGAGCCGCGACGAGCTGTTCACCGCCTCCGGTGACCTGCGGCGGCTGATCGGGCGGCCGGCCACACCGCCGGCCGAAGCGATCACCGCCGCGCTGCGCGGGCCCGGGGCTCCCCAGGCGCCCGGTCGTTGATCGCCGGGCCTCGCTCGTACCCAGCCCTCGGACCCTCTTTGCCGGAAAGGCCTTTCACGATGTTCGCCCGCATTCCCGCGCACGCCACCTGGCGGCGCGCGCTCCTCATCCTCACCGCGACGTCCACCGCGCTGGCCGCCCTCGCCCTTCCCGCCGCCGCGTCGGCCGGGGACCAGAGTGCGCACCACGCGGACCCGGACCGCACGATCACACTCCAGGGCGACAACGCCTTCCCCGAGAGCGTCGCGGCCGACCGCCACTACGTCTACACCGCCAGCATCGGCGACGGCACCGTCTACCGCGGTCGACCCGGGGCGAGGACGCTCACCCCCTTCCTGCCGGGCGGTCAGGACGGCAGGACCCAGGCCACCGGGGTCAAGCTCACCGGCAATCGCCTGCTGGTCGCGGGCGCCTTCACCGGACGTTTCTACGTCTACACCACCGCGGGGAAGCTCGTTTCCGCCTATACCGTTCCCGACACGGGCGAGCGGACACTCGTCAACGACGCGGCCGTCACGCCCGACGGGGACGTCTACATCACCGACTCCCTGCGCGCGGTGGTCTACCGGATACCGGCCGCCGAGGTGCACGGCCCCGCGACCGGCGCCCACCGGGACCTTCAGGTGGCCTACCACCTGCCGGACTACGTGGCCGGCCAGTCCAACGGCAACGGCATCGTCGCCGGCCCCGACGGCAAGTCCCTGATCATCGGCTACTGGTACAGCGGCGCGCTCTACCGGCTCACCCTCGCCACCGGCCACCTCAGCAAGATCGACGCCCCGGCACTGACCAGCGCCGACGGCATAGCGCGGCGCGGTCACACGCTGTATGTCGCCCGCTCCGTGAACAACGAGGTCGACACCGTGCGGCTGTCCGCCGACGGAACCCGGGCCACTCCGGTCTCCGTACGCACCTTCCCCGGTGCCGACACCACCACCGGCGTCGCGGTGGACCGCGGCCGGCTGCTGGTGACCAACTCCCAGATGGACACCTACCTTTACGGCGACCCGCTGACCAGCCCGGTGTTCACCCTCGAAAGCCTGCCACTGCGCTGAGGTCCTGAGACGCTGAGGCCGTGCGGTGCTGAGGCCGTGCGGCCCTGGGGTACTGACCTCACGGCCGGACCCGCACGAGCGGCGATCCTTCCGGGCCGGGGGCGCCGGCCCGGAAGGTGATGGCGTCAGGCGGACCGCAGGAGGCTCTCCAGGGCGGCGGTGTCGATGACATGCGCCCGGGACGGGAACACCTCGTTCAGCAGCACCTCCTGGACCTGGGCCGAGGGGTCGGCGACACCGTCGGAGAGGACGATGACGCGGTAGTCGCGGTCGGCGGCGTCGATCAGGGTGGACAGGACCACGCCGCTGGTGCTGATGCCCGTGAGGATCAGGGTGTCGATGCCCCGGTCGGTGAGCTGCTGGTGGAGGTCGGTGGTGGAGATGCCGCCGAAGCGGATCTTGCGCACCACGATGTCGCCGTCCTCGGGGGCGATCCGCTCGTCGATCTGGGTGATCGCGTCCTCGTGGTGCATCATCTTCGCGGCGGCGACGCCGCTGAAGGTCTTGTTGGTCTCCGGTACGGCCGCCCAGTCGTCCTCGGTGAAGGCGACCCGGACGTAGCCGATGGTGCCGCCCGCGGCGCGGAGAGCGGAGATGGCGCCCTTGACCCGCTCGATGAGGGTGCCGACGTCGGGGATCATCCCGGCGATGCCGTTCTGGAAGTCCATCGCCAGCAGGGCGGTGCGCCTGGGGTCGATGGCGGGCAGGGTGGAGGTGGGGCTGGTCATACGTGCTTCTCCTCGGCGCTCGGACGCGAGCGCGGTGTCGGTGCTTGTTCCGTCATGTCCGCCTCGCGTGCGGATCTGCCGCCGCGAGGCGCTCCATCAGCTCGATGGCCTTCTCCAGGTCCCGGCGCTCCCCGGGCTCGACGACCTGCTCGATGGCCCGCGCGAGGAAAGAGACGCGGCTCGCCATCAGCCCGCCGACCAGCTCGGCGGCGGAGGCGTCGGCACTGACCAGCCTCTTCCGGCCGTCCTGGGGGTCCGGCTCCGTGTGCACCAGCCCGGCCTCCTTCAGTACCGCCAGGCTCTGCGCGATCGACTGCGGGCTGACGTGTTCCAGCGTCGCGAGCCGGGCCGCGGTCACCGGGCCCTGCTTCACCACGGTGCTCAGCACGCCGAGCTGCGTCAGGGTCAGTCCGGTCGACCGCTGTCCCGACTCGGAGCGCAGCCGGGCACGGAGCCGCGTCATCGCCTGCTGCAGCCGCTGGGCCGTGATCTCTGACCGGTCGGGGCGGAGGTGCGTCCCTTCGGACCCTTCCGGGGCGCGGCCCGCGTCCTCGGGCTGGTCCGGGCGGTGGCGCGGGTCCTGGTCAGCCTCTCCTCGCATGCCTCCCAGCGTATGTTTCGACAAGAGATTTGGCAAAGTTCCTTGTCGAACTGGGCTCGCTGCCCGCTGCCCGCTGCCCGCTGCCGGCTGCCGGCTGCCGGCCGTCGGCTGTCCGCTGTCCGCTGTCCGGTCCGGGGCGGGCCGGGAGCTGATGCGAGCCCGGCCGGGCCGGGACCCGGTGCGAGTCCGGACGGGCCTGGGGGCCTGCCGCGAGCCTGGCCGGGGGGGGGGCCGGGGGGCCGCCCCCCCGCCCCCCCCGCCCCGGGGGGGGGCCGGGCGCGGCGCGACAATGACCCCGCCCGGCGCCCCGGGCCCCCGCGCCCCCCCCCGCGC
>NZ_JAIUKE010000269.1 GCF_020176795.1 Streptomyces sp. 8L | reverse complement strand
CGGGGCGGGGGCGGCGGGGGGGGGGGCGGCCCGCGGCCGGCCGGGCCGGGCCCCCGCGCGCCCCCCCCCCGCCCGCCCCCCCGCCCCCCCGGGGCCGCCTAGCGGAGGGTGTCGAGCAGCAGGTTCGCGGCGACGGCCGCACCGTCGGTGCGGACCTCGGCGCCCAGAGCGCGGGCGCGCGCCCGGGTCTCGGGGGCCAGGGCCGTCCTGAACGCGGCACTGAGGATCTCGGTGGTCGGGGGCGGGGCGTCGTGTGCCGCGCCGATGCCCAGCTCGCGCACCCGGCCGGCCCAGTACGGCATGTCCGACAGCTGGGGCGGCACCACCACCTGCGGTGCGCCCGCACGGGCGGCCGCCATCGTCGTACCGGCGCCGCCGTGGTGCATCACGGCGGCCACCCTGCCGAAGAGACGCTGCTGGTTGACCTCGCCGATGGCGAAGCAGTCGTCGCCGTCGTCGAGCAGTCCAAGATCCGCCCAGCCCCGGGAGACGAGTACGCGGTGCCCCTGCGCGCGGAGCGCCTCGATAGCCCTGCGGGGGGTGTCCTGGGACGGGCTCATGCTGCCGTAGCCCACGTAGACGGGCGGCGCGCCCGCGTCCAGGAACGTCAACAGATCCGCGGGGAGGGGGCGTTCGTCCACCTGGGTCCACGCCCCGGTCTGTACGACGCCGAGGCCGGGGGTCTCCGGCCACGGACCGAGGACCGGGTCGGCCGCCAGCCACGGCCGGTCGGTGCAGACGTGATCGCGCACGTTGTCCACCGGTGGCAGGCCGAGCGACGCCCTGTGGCCGTTGAGTACCTCGCCGAACTGCGCGTTCACGTGGTGGGCGTCCAGTTCCCACCGCTTCAGGTTGTCGCTCACCCCGGGCTCGGGCCAGCCGGGCCGCGGGGGCGGCGCGTGGTGCGGCGAGGGCAGGTTGACCGCCGAATAGCTCGTGTACACGTAGGAGATGCCCATGGCCTCGGCCACGGACCGCGCGGCGATCTGCGCCAGGCCCGCCACCACCAGCACGTCGCATCCCTCGGCCGCCTCGGGGAAGACGCCGAACTGCGTGTCGACCATCTGCGTCCTGGCCCGGGACAGTTCGGCCGCCGACGGAATGGACGTGCCGCGCATCGTCGCCCGCACCGGGGGTCCGACCGGAACCAGCCGTACGCCGAGACCCGCCAGCCGCTCCGCGAACTCCTCGTCCGGCGGGGCGCACATCCGCACGTCGGCGCCGAGTGCCCGCAGCCGCACCGCGAGCGCCACGAGCGGCTCGACATCGCCACGCGTTCCGTAGGTCGACAACAGCACTCGCACGCGCGTCCTCTTTCGTTCCGCCGCTCTCGTTCCGCGTAACTGCCGGGCGGGCAGCAGTGTATGACGTGGCGCTGAACGCGGTGCCGGCCCGGGGGGGGGGGCCCGGCCCCGGGCCCCCCCCCCCCCCCCCCCCCCCCCCCCCCCCCCCCCCCGGGGGGGGCCCCGGGGGGTTCAGGGGGGGGTGGGGCGGGCCACGGGGGGCGGGGG
>NZ_JAIUKE010000268.1 GCF_020176795.1 Streptomyces sp. 8L | reverse complement strand
TACCGCGCGGCGCCCGGTCGCCGGGCCGCGCGCCCGGGCGCACGTCCGCTCCCGCCCCGCCCGGTGGGGCAACTCGGCTTATTCCGGGTCGGATTGCGCCTTCCACGGGAAGCGTCGGACATCGGACAGGGCCCTTCACGTGGGGCCCCGTCGGTCAACGCCGGTCTCGCGTGCAGCCGTTCACGGTGGTTACGGTGAGGGCCGGCGTGCTTTGCGGGCGGACGTGGAGGCGCGGCCCCCCCCCCGGCCGCGGGGGGCAGGCGAGGCGCGCACGGTTCCCGATCGTCGACACCACTGAGAGCCACTCGATGCCTAGTTCGTCCGCGCCCGTCCCCGATGTTTCGATCGTCTTTCCCTGCGCCGGATTCGGGACGCGCTTCGGTGCCCCGTACTCGAAGGAGCTGCACAGCCTGGCGCCCGGGGTCACCGTCCTCGACCGCAGTCTGGAGGCCGTTGTCGAGCTGGCCGAGAGCGGACTCAACGTGCGCCTGGTCGTGGTCATCAGGAAACACAAGCTGGACACGGTGGGGTATCTCGCGCGCTACGCCGACACCCTGCACCTGGTCTTCGTCTACCAGGACGACTCGTTCGAACCGGGTCTCGACGGCGCGATACGTTCCGCCCTGCCGCTGACGCGGGGGCCGGTGGCCCTCGTCCTGCCCGACATCGTCATCAGCGGTACGGGCAGTGCGGGCAGTCTGCTCGCCGCACTGCGGCGGACGGGTGAGCGGGGCTGGGGCGTCGTGGCCACCGAGGAGCGGGACCCCGGCACACTGCGGCAGATGGGCGCGCTCGCGGTGGTCGAGGACGGCGGTGTCATGACGGTCGAGGCGGCCACGGACAAGCCGGCGGACGCGTCGGGCTACAACGCGTTCTGGGGCATGGTGACCGTCGCGGAGGAGGAGGCGCACCGGCTGCCCGACGTGGTGAGCAAGGGGGTGGACAGCCCACTGCCCGGTGCGGCGGCCCTCATGGTGGAGGGAATCGTCAACTACAACACCGCCGCGGGCTGACCCCTCCTCGGGCCCGTGCCGAGGCCGCCCTGCTGCCTGGGCGCGGTGCCGGGACCGGCCGCGCCGTGCCGCTCTGCTCCGCTCCGCCGGTACGTCTGGTCGGTGCGGGCCGGGCCCCTCAGCGGCCGGTCAGCGTCTCCGTCTCGGTGGCATAGAGCTCGGCCGGGTCGAAGCCCATGCCGGTGAAGTGCCCGGCGAGTTCCAGGGAGAGCACTCCGTGGAGGCGGGTCCAGAAGGTGAGGGCGTGGCGGAGCGCCGACGGCGGCGCCGGGTGTGCCCCGGCCCAGGCCCGGTGCTCCGCGAGGTGCGTGTCGAGAGGGGTGGGCGGGGCCGCGGACGGCTGCTCCGCCATGGAGGCGTCGAGGAGTACGCCCATGATCTCGACGGCGATCTGCCTGGTGTCCTCGGGCGCGTGGTATCCGGGCACGGGCGTGCCGTAGACGAGGAAGTACCGCTGGGGGTCGTCCAGAGCCCACTGGCGCAGGGCGTCCGCGAGGTCGCCGAGGCCGGCGCCCGCCTCGGCGCGGGCGTGGACCGTGGCCGCCAGGTCCCGGTAGGCGTCCCTGACGAGTTCGGTGATCAGCTCGTCGCGGTTGGCGAAGTACCGGTAGAGGGCGGGCCCGCTCATGCCCATCCGCTTGGCGATGGCGTTCAGGGACAGGGCGGAGGCGCCGGCGGCGGCGATCTGCTGCCAGGCGTGCTCCTTGATCTCCT
The DNA here is from genome assembly GCF_020176795.1 of Streptomyces sp. 8L. GTDB lineage: Bacteria > Actinomycetota > Actinomycetes > Streptomycetales > Streptomycetaceae > Streptomyces. The sequence continues at coordinate 9,959 of NZ_JAIUKE010000268.1, read as the reverse complement.
CGCGCACCTGGGCCCGGTACCGCTGCCTCGGAGTACTCGCGTCCGCCTTGGCCATGGCCCCTCTCCCGCTCTCCCGAAGCTGTTCCGGCACTGCTCGGTTAGAGGGTATCGCGGATGCGGGTGGCGCTTACCCGGCGGGGTCCTCGCCGGTCGACGGGCCCGCGGAACGCCCCGCGGGACCGGGCCCCCGCGGGCGGCCCGCCCCGGGCGCGTACCGAGTCGTGTTCCATTGCGGGGTCTGCCCTCGCAACGAGGAAGGCCGTCATCCCGGAGAAGAAGGACCAGGCCGACACCGGAAGAAGAAGGGCCGCCGGGGCGGCCGGCCCTCACTCATGACGCCGAGCTTCACAAGGACCGAAATACCGTCGAGCACCTGATCAACAAGCTCAAGGCGGGGCATCGCCACCCGCTTCGACAAGCCCCCCGAGAGCTGCCTCGCCGCTCTCCACCTCCGTGCCTCCCTGATCTGGATCAAGGATCGCGCGCGGAGCACGTGACGACGACGTTCTACGGCGTGTCCTGCGGCGTGCGCTGAATGATCGCGCGCGCTGCCCGGACCAGGGCCGCGTTGTTCGGCGCGGGGCTGCCGTCGGGGAGGTTCAGCGCGTCTTCCAGGCCGATCCGGGTATCCAGGCGACGGGTGGCCGCGAGTTGGAGAAGAGGCCAGGCGGCGGCGTCCACGCCGTGCAGGAGAACCGGGGCGGCTGCTGATTCGAGTTCATGGAGGAGGTCGGCCGCGGCATGGACCGCATCCTGCGGGGCGGTCTCGGTGATCTCGGCCAGAATGCGCAGGGCACGCCGTGATTCGGGCCAGGCAAGGAACCGCTGTGCCGCGGGAGTGCCGGAGTAGATGCCTGCTTCGATGCCGATGCCCCGGTCCAGCAGGGCAGCGGCGACTTGGACGGCGCCGTCCTCGTGCCAGTTGACAGAGGCGTGGTCGGGCAGCACGGTCCAGGCCCGGACCTGCGCGGCACGGGCCCGGGGGTCGGCCATGGCCCACGCACCGGTGGTGACCCCAACGGGGACGCCCGGGACGGCGTCCCGCACCGCGCTGACAGCAGCCGCGACGGCGACGGCCTCCAGCGTGTCCCGGCCGTCGCCATCCTTGGGGTGCAGATGGACGTTCTCGGCGCCGACGGCGACAGCCTCACGGGCCGCCGCCACCAGCTCATCCGGGGTCACCGGCAGATGGGAACACTCGGCACGGCTCCGGGCACCGTTGAGACAGACCTGCAGCATGACGCCATCCTCGCAGGTCGCCCCCGGCAGCATCTCCAGGCAGACGGCTCGATCCAGGGCGCGTCACAATTGACCAGGACTCGATACGCGCCCCAGCGACTCGACAGCGCGCTTCAGCGTGAACTCGGACGAGGCGTAGGCGTCGTTGAACGGTGCGCCGACCAGGCCGTTCGCGCTCGTTGCCACGATCAGGCGCTCCCGGCTGGCGCGCACGTGCCGGAGGATCGCTTTGATCAGGGCGATGTCGCCGAAGAAGTTCCGCTCGAAGACGTAACGGAAGCCTTCCAGCGCCGCAGACGTTGGAGGAGCCTGCCGTGACGAAAGAATCAAGGAGGGTTCGTGATCACCACCATCGCGCTCCTCAAGGCCAAGGACGGCCTCACCCGCGACGAGTTCATCAGGTACTACGAGAACCACCACGTACCGCTCATCCTCAGCCTGGCACCAGCTCCTGCTTATTACGTCCGCAACTACCTTCCTGTGGTTGGTGATCGAGCATTCCCTGCCGACTTCGACGTGATGACACAGTTGGGGTTCGCCGACGAGGCCGTGAGACAGCAGTGGCTCGATCTCGTTCTCGCCCCGGCGTCTGGCGTCGCTGAGGACGAAGCCCGATTCCTGGACCGCACCCAAACCCGGTCATGGATCGTCGAAGAGTACGGGTCCCGCCCGAACCTCCCCGGACAACACACCTAGGTGTATTGATCACCAACGTTGTTGACAGTGCACCGGCGCGGCTGTGCGATGCCGCCTGGAACGTGATTTTCAGGCGTCGGCGAGTCGGCGCATGATTCGGGAAGCCTGCAGGAGCGTCAGTCGCTCCTCGTCGGACAGTTGGGCGAGCTGCCCCTCCAGCCAGTCCTGACGCGCTGCCAGCGCTCCACGAGCGACTTCGGAGCCGGACGGGGTGAGGCAGAAGAGGACGCGACGCCCGTCCTCCGGGTCCTTCTGCCGTGTTGCGTGGCCGCCGGAGACGAGTCGGTTGACGGTCTGGCTCATGGAACTCGGCGTCACGCGGGCGCGGCGGCTGAGTTCGGTCAGGCTCTGCGGGCCGTGCTTGAAAAGTGCGGTGAGCACGATGACAGCCGCCTCGGCCATCTCGCCTTCACCGCGTTCGGAGCGGAAGCGGCTGTAGATCCGGGCCACCGCGACCCTCAGCTCGCCGCCGAGGGCCCGGGTGTCTTCGTCGGACGGATCGTCGGATTTTGCGTTCACACTCACAGTTCCTTAGTATAACGAAGGAACATGTTTCGTACTAAGAAAGATGTGTCTTCGGCGCGCCCCGATCGGCGCCCTGGATCCGCCCCTGACCGACGAGGCTCCCATGTCTCTCACACCTCCATCGCGCCCCGATATGTCCGAGAAACCGGCAGCAACCGCCGGTGACGGCTTCGGCCTGCGGTTCACCTTCCCGCTGATGCTGGGCACGTCGTTGAACCCGGTGAACAGTTCCATGCTCGCTACCGGTCTCGCCGGGATCGCCGCCGACTTCCACCTGGGTCCCGGCCCAGCCGCGTCCCTGGTGTCCGTGCTGTACCTGTGCAGCGCGGTGATGCAGCCCACGATGGGCAAGCTCGCTGCGATCTTCGGCCCCAGGAAGATCTTCCTCAGCGGCGTGGCCATTCTCCTGGCCGGCGGCGTGATGGGCGCCATTGCGCCTGGTTTCCAGATCCTGCTGCTCTCCCGCGCACTGATCGGCATCGGCTCATCCGCCTGCTACCCCGCCTCCATGTCGCTGGTGCGCCGCCGGGCCGAGCAGCTGAAAACCGGCGTCCCCAGCGCCGTGCTGGGCAACTTCTCCATCGCCTCACAGATCGTCGCCGTGCTCGGCCTGCCGCTCGGCGGTGTCCTGGCCGGCGCCTTCGGCTGGCGCGCCCTGTTCCTCGTCAACGTGCCCCTGGCCGCCTTCGCCCTGGTCTTCGCCGCCAAGAACGTGGAAAAGGACCCGCCCGCCAAAGCCAGCGGCGTCAAGGAGTCACTCGCGTCCGTCGACCCCGTCGGGATCGTCTTGTTCGCCCTGTCCGTGGTGTGCCTGCTCCAATTCCTCAACGACCTCGACCACCCTGCCTGGCCACTGGGTACCGTCGCCCCCGTCACGCTCGCTGCGCTCATTTGGTGGGAACGGCGAACCGCCTCACCGCTGATCGACGTCAGATCCCTCGCCCGCAACCCGGCGCTGCGCCGTACCTACATACGCCAGATGCTGGTGGGCCTAGGGGTGTACGCCTCGATGTACTCCCTCACCCAGTGGCTGGAGGGCAGCGCCGGCTACTCGTCCTTCCAGGCCGGCCTGATCATGCTGCCGATGTCCGGGGTCAGCATGGTCCTTGCGCGCCTCGTCTCCACCCGCGGCTGGGTGCGCTGGCCGCTGCTGACCGGGAACTTCGCGCTGGTGGGGGGCGGACTGCTCATGCTCACAGCGCACGAGCGAAGCCCCCTGATCCTGGTCCTGCTGACCACGGGTGTCCTCGGCTTCCCCAACGGCCTGTGCAACTTCGCCAACCAGACCACCTTGTTCGTCCAGACTTCCGCCGACGAAGTCGGTGTCGCTGCAGGACTGTTCCGCACCTTCGGCTACATCGGAGCGATCTTCTCCTCCAGCGTGATCTCCCTCAGCTTCGGCGACCACGTCACCGACGCCGGCTTCCACCGCATGGGCTGGATCGTCCTCGCCCTGGGTGCCCTCACCGTGTTGACCACCCTCTTCGACCACACCATCCCCACCACCGTGTCCCAGGACAACGACTCCGACACCGCAACCGAAGGAACCCTCCGATGAAACTGCTCGCAATCCTCCTGTACCCGCTCGGCCTGCTGCTGCGCCGCAAGCGCGCGGGCACCACGCACAGCATCAGCAACGCCCCGGAACTGGCCGCCGTGAAAACGGGCACGCTCGGCCTCATCTCGCCCGCCTTCACCCACGGCGCAACGATCCCGCTGCGACACGCGACCATGGACCTCGGCCCGAACACCTCCCCGGCCCTGGCCTGGGAAGAACCGCCCGCAGGCACCCGGCAGATGCTTCTCGTGATGGAGGACACCGACACCCCCACCTCCAGGCCGGCACGGCACATGGCCGCCTTCTTCGCACCCGAGCCGCCCCGTATCGAGGAGGGCGAACTCACCGAGGACAACCGGCGATTCACCTACCTGCCCGACCACCGGGGCCGTGGCGGCTACCAAGGTCCCCGGCCGCTGCCCGGCCATGGCACGCACCACTACCACTTCCACCTCTACGCACTCGACACGGAAGCCGATGCCTCCGCGGCGAAGGACCTCGATGCCCTGCTGCCGCAGTTCGCCGGGCACGTCCTGGCCGCAGGCCACCTGGAAGGCACGCTACGCGGATAGTCGGAAACAGCGGCCACGTCCAGAGCCATCCGGAGGCCAGCCGGTGCATCTGTTCAGCAGCGCCGTCGCGGCGGACAAGCCCACGTCAAGGCGCCGCCCCGCGCAAGCCAGACGGCCCGGTCGCCACGCCCCTCGCGTTACTCCAGTCTGACTACCTACCCGACGCTGCTACCCTCCGTCCCGAGGGTGGTGGCGCTCAGGGTTCACCACATTGCAGAGGTCTTCGTGCCCCACCCCAATGCTCGCCTGACCATCCATGGCAGGCGACTCCCGGTCGACCGGGTCCGGGCCGGCAGGCCCGTCGCCCACGTGGCAGACGAGATGGGTATATCCCGCGCCACGGCCTACAAGTGGGTCCGGCGCTGGCGGACTGAAGGCGACGCGGGGCTGCGGACCGCTCCAGTCGCCCTCTGACGACACCGCACCGAACCCCCGCCGACGTTGAGAGACGCATCTGCGCGCTGCGGCGCGAACGGAAGCTCGGCCCCGCACGGATTGGACCGATTCTGGCCGTGTCCGCCTCAACGGTTCATCGCGTTCCGGCTCGCCACCAGCTGAACCTGTTGCGCTGGATGGACCGGCCTACCGGCCAAGTCATTCGGCGCTACGAGCGAGAGCGCCCCGGCGAACTGGTCCACGTCGACATCAAGAAGCTCGGCAACATCCCGGACGGCGGCGGACACCGGGTCATGGCCCGCCAACAGGCCGCCGGCAATCGGCAAGCCACGACCGACGCTCGTAAGGGCGGTAGCCCCGTAATCGGCTACAGCTTTGTCCACACGGCCATCGACGATCACAGTCGGCTCGCCTACAGCGAGGTTCTGACCGACGAGCGCAAGGAAACCGCAGCCGCCTTCTGGAAGCGAGCGAACACCTTCTTCTCACAGCACGGCGTCGTCGTCGAGCGAGTCCTCACAGACAACGGCTCTTGTTACCGGTCCAAACTATTTACCCAGACCCTCAGCGCCGCCGGGATCATTCACAAACGCACCCGTCCCTATCGCCCGCAGACAAACGGCAAGGTCGAGCGTCTAAATCGCACCCTGCTCGACGAGTGGGCGTACGTACGCCCGTACTCCAGCAACGCCGAACGGACCGAAGCCCTGGCGGACTTCCTCCACACGTACAACCACCACCGCTGCCACACCGCACTCGGCGGCCACCCACCTATCACCCGTGTGAACAACGCTTCGGGTCAATACACCTAGTGACCTGAGTCTGAGATTCGTCGGCAGTAGGCGGCGACTTTGTCGAGGATCTCACCGGCGGTCTTCGTCCAGACGAAGGGCCGTGGGTTGTCGTTCCAGTCGGTGAGCCAGGCTCGGATGTCGCGTTCGAGGGCCTGGACAGAGCGGTGGACGCCGCGCTTGAGCTTCTTCTGGGTCAGCTCGGCGAACCACCGCTCGACCAAGTTCAGCCAGGACGCACTGGTCGGTGTGAAGTGCAGGTGGAACCGTGGATGGCTGAGCAGCCACCGTTTGATGTCGGTTGTCTTGTGGGTCGCGTAGTTGTCCAGGATCAGATGAACCTCCAGATCGGCCGGGACTTCCCTGTCGAGCTTGGCGAGGAACTTCTTGAACTCGGCGGCCCGGTGGCGGCGGTGCAGGGAGCCGATCACCTTGCCGGTGGCAACCTCAAGAGCGGCGAAGAGAGTGATCGTGCCGGCCCGGATGTAGTCGTGGCTGCGGCGTTCGGGAACGCCCGGCACCATCGGCAGGACCGGCTGGGACCGGTCAAGGGCCTGGATCTGTGACTTCTCGTCCACGCAGAGCACCAGGCCAGGCCGACGACGTCGCGGACCTTGCCGATGAACAACGGATCGGTGGACAACTTGAACGTCTGCGACCGGTGCGGTGCCAGGGCGAACGCCCGCCAGATACGCGAGACCGTCGACTGCGACATGCCCGTGGCCGCGGCCATCGACCTGGTCGACCAGTGCGTCGCATTCTTCGGCGTCTCCTCCAGCGTCTTGACGATGACCCGCTCGACGTCGGCATCGGTGATCTTCCGCGGGACACCCGGCCTCGGGTCATCACACAGACCGTCCACACCCCGCTCGATGAAGCGGCGCCGCCAGGTACGGACCGTGTCCGGAGTGATCCGCAGCCGACGGGACACCTCCATGATCGAGTGGCCCTCGGCGCACTCCAGCACAATCCGCGACCGCTGGGCCAGAGCCTGGGCCGTCGTGCGATGACGTAACCAGCCCTCCAACACTGCCCTCTGGGCATCAGTGACCGACAACGGAGGAATCTTCGGACCCGGACGACTCATACCCAACCAACGACGAATCTCAGACTCAGGTCACTAGGGCGTGTCGTTCGGATCAGGTGGTCGTTGGTCTGGGTGCGCCGTCAACTGGCGTGCGGTGGGCGCGAATTGAGCCGTTGCTACCTGACCGGACGCCGCAGCGTGGCGGCCGGCGGCGGGATCACCGCGAGGTGATCGACGCGATCGCCTGTACCGTGCCGGGGCGGGCTTCCGTTGAAGCTCCAACCCCGGAAGCAGCCGTTGCCGTCACGTCAAGCGGTCCCACGGTGGCGGCCCCGCCCGGTCCTTCACCGTACGGCTCGGTAGGCCGGATCGGAGCCGGCTGCCGTCTGGCGCTTGCGGTGTCTCAGGACGTCGGCGGCGCCGCGCGAGGTGGAGCGGCGACGGCGTCGAGGGCACTCCAGAAGGCGTCACCGTCCGGTGCGGGGACCCGCTCGAACAGTGCGCGGCGCACCGCCCTCGCATGTGCGGGTCGGGCGGCGCCCAGGGCGGTACGCCCCTCGCGTGTGGCGACGATCAGCACGCGCCTGCCGGGAGCCTCTTCGCGCCACAGGAGACCCCGGTCGGCCATCCGCGAGAGCTGGCGTGAAAGACGCGCGCGCTTCCACTCCAGCATGGCGCCGAGGTCCTGCTGCGGCATCCGGCCGTCGCCCTCCTCGATCACACGCGAGAGGACGGCGAAGTCCGCCGCGGACAGCCCTGCCGCGTCGTGGATTTCTTGCGCCACGGCGGCGAGTACAGCGTCGTTCGCCCGCTTCCACGAGACCCACCGCGCCGTCTCGGAGCTGTTGAGAGGCTGATCCATGGAGACACCCTACCTTCGAGTTGTCATGTAAACCTGCGGGGTGCATGATGGTTTACATGACAACCCGCGACCGACGGACTGTTCTCATCACCGGTGGTGGCTCCGGAATCGGCCTCGGCCTGGCCGAACGGCACCTCGCCGCGGGCGACCGCGTGATGATCACCGGACGCAACCCCGAACGCCTCGCCGCCGTGGCCGGGCAGATGCTCGGCATCGAGACCTTCACCAACGACATCGGCACCCCGCGCGGGCGGCAGGAGCTGGCCCATCACATCCAAAGGACCATGCCGTACCTCGACCTGCTCATCAACAACGCCGGTATCCAACGACGGGTGGGCATCGCCTCGGACCACTCGCCCTGGGAAGAGGCGCAGTACGAGATCGACATCCTGTTCGCCGCCCCGGTGCACCTCGGGCGACTACTGATTCCGCACATGCTGGCCCACGGCCGTCCTGGCGTCCTGGTCAACGTCACCTCTGGCGGGGCGTTCTTCCCGCAGCCTTTCGCCCCTCTCTACAGCGCGGCCAAGGCCGCGCTGCACAACTACACCGTGAACCTCCGCCACGCCCTCAAGGCCACCCCACTGCGCGTGGTGGAGCTGATCCCGCCGGCCGTGGCCACCGAACTCGCCGGACCCGGCCGGACGCACGGCGCCGACCCGGACGAATTCTGCGACGCCGTCTTCCCACTGCTGGACGGCTCACATCCGGAAGTCGGCTTCGGCCCGACCGCCACGGACGATTTCACCGAGCGGCGCGCCGCCGAGCAGCGCACGTTCGACACCGTGTCCCACCGCTTCGACGTGCCCATGTTCGGTGCCGACGGCCGTGTGGCGGCCTGACCCGGCATGAGACGCGGCAACGCACAGCAAGGAGAACGAATGCCAGCAGTATGGATGGTCACGGGAAGCTCGCGGGGGCTGGGCCGGCACGTCGTGGAAGAAGCCGTACGGGCCGGAGACCACGTCGTGGCGACGGCACGGGACCTGCGCAGTCTGGCCGAACTCGCCCAAACCTTCGGCGAGAAGGTGTTCCCGGTCGCCCTCGACGTGACCGACGCCGCCGCTGCACGTGCGGCGGTCGACGCCGCGGTCACTCGCTTCGGCCGGCTGGATGTCGTGGTGAACAACGCGGGCCAGGCCGACCTGGGTTCGGTCGAGGACACCCCGGACACCTCGTTCTGGCACCAGCACGCCGTCACATACGCCGGACTGGTGAATGTCACCCGTGCCGCCCTGCCGGTCTTCCGCCGCCAGGGCTCTGGCCGCTTCCTCCAGATCTCGTCGCTGGGAGCCCGCCTCGGAACACCGGGCCTGGCGTCCTACCAGGCCGCCAAGGCTGCCGCCACGACGTTCTCCCTGTCCCTGGCCGCCGAGGTCGCCCCGACGGGCATCCTCATCACCATCGTGGAACCAGGCAATCTGCGGACCGACATGGTCTCGCCCCGGTCCATGACCGTCCTGCCCGTCAGCCAGGAGTACGAGTCCACCGTCGGTGAAGTCGGCAAGCGCCTGGCGTCCAGCGACGGCAACCAGCCCGGCGACCCCCGCAGAGCAGCCCAAGCCCTGGTGCGGATCTCCCGTATGGACACGCCACCACTGCGTCTCCCCCTCGGCGCGGACGCCGTCACGATGGCGGAGACAGCGGCAAGCCGCCTCGCCGACGAGGACGCCCGCTGGCACGCCCTGAGCACCTCGATCGGATACGAGGAGAACTGACCCGCGCCCGGTTTCGTCCAGCCGGCTCCGCAAGGCCCGCCGCGACGGCGCACCGAGCCCACTGACGGAGAGGACGTGGTTCGGACGGGCGTTCCCGGTGACGGGGCTTCTCCACCTGGGGACGACCGCCTTCACACCGACGAAGGTGGCGCGCAACCGGCAGAAGGCCGGTCAGGTGGTGAGCCGGGTGGACAAGCCCGCCTCGACACACCCACCGGCTCATCCTGGATCAATCAGGTCGAGCGATGGTTCGGCCTGCTGACTGACAAACTCGTCCGCCGCGGCGTCCACACCTCGGTAAGGGGCCTGGAAAAGGGGCCTGGAAGACGACATCAGAACCTGGATCGACGGCTGGAACAGCAACCCTGGGCCATTCCCCTGGATCAAGACCGCCGACGAGATCCCGAACTCCCTCGCCGGCCACCTCGACAAGATCACACCGGCAACCATCGGCAACCAGTCGGAAACTCGGACGCGCGATTTCTGGTGCAGAACACTAGTAGTGCTTGGTCAGGTTGGTATCGGCTCTGGCATGTTGCGGTGACAGGTGGGGCAGGCGCCGGTCCAGACCGCGA
>NZ_JAIUKE010000267.1 GCF_020176795.1 Streptomyces sp. 8L | reverse complement strand
TGGTCGCGGGGGTGTGGCCCGCACCGTCCGGCGGCGGGGCCGTGGAGCCGGGGCCCGGCTCGGGGGGGGCAGGCACGGGCGGGGGCGCGCCGGTCATGTCCAGGCCTCCTCGGCCGCCGGATCGTAGCCGAGCGCCCGTGCCACCTCGGCGACTTCCGGGCGCCTGACGGCGGGTCCGACGACCTCCGCACGCTCCCGCCAGCGTCCGGGCCGGGGCGCCCGGGTGGCCATGACCAGGGGCGCGGGACCGGGGTCCCCGTCCGGGCCGCCGGCCGGCAGCCCGGCGGCCTCCCGCACCCTGCGCAGCACCAGGGAACGCCCCTCGGCCCCCTCGGCGAGATCCTCGAACCGCACCCGTACGTGCGCGCGGATCGGCAGCGGCGGTTCGGGTGCGGAGAGCGCCGCGAGGACGTACCGGTGGGCCGACGCCCACTGGAAGGCGCAGACCTCGGCCAGCGGCCGGTGCGCGTAGCGCTGCCAGCCCGGGGGCAGGTCGAAGTTCCACCAGTGCCGGGTCCAGGGGGCGCCGGTGCGCGTGTAGCCCGGGATGGACAGCGGCTGCCCGAGGTCGGTGGCGCGGTGGGAGAAGAACCCGTTGCTCCGCCACCCGTCCCACAGCCCGTTCACCGAAGCCGCCGGATTGCGCGTCAGGTGGACGACCGTGAACCGCGCTGCGGGGAACATCCGCTTCAGCAGGGGCAGCCGGTACGCGTCGAGGGGGGCTTTGAGCAGCAGGGGGACGTGTCCGAGTTCGGCCGGGGCCGGCAGGCGGCCGGGCGCCGGGCACACGAACGGCGGCTCCTCCACGCAGAATCCCGGGCGGGGCGGCCCGTCGGGGCGGCGTGCGCGCGCGCGGGCGGGGACGTCGTGGTAGCCGGCGTCCACGCGGTGGCCCGCGGTGCGCAACCGGTCGATGACCCGCAGGAGGACGGCGCGGTGGTTCCCGTCGGACGTCGCGTCCGGCGGCAGTTCGCGTGCGGCGCACTGGAAGGCTTCGCAGAGTTCCTCGAACCCCAGCCCGATCTCGGGCCATTGGAGGGCGAGGCGCAGCGCGCTCAGAGCGGCGGCGGAGCGGTCCCCCGGGGCGACGCGCCCTCGTCCGACGCGCGCTTCGCCGAGCAGGGCGCGCGACACCTTGAGGGCCCGGTCGCCGTCCCCGTCGAGGTCCGCCGCCCCCCAGCGGTCGTCGCGCGCCGGAGCGGCGGGGGCGTCGATGCCGTGCAGCCGGTAGAACGGTACGTGTTCCCCGGCGAGCGACGCCATGTCGCCGCCGCGGGCGAGCAGTTCGTACAGGAGGCTGGACCCGCCCCGGGACCCGGAGAGCACGAGCAGAACGTGCCGCACGGCCGCCGGGTCGTCCAGCGGCGAGAGCGCCTCGCGGACCTTCAGCGCGTGGTCCCCGACCGTGGCGAGCCGGTCGAGCGCTTCGGCGGCGTCCACGGAGCCTCCCAGGAGAAGTCACAGAATCAAACAGGGGATGGGCTGACTGCCTGTACCGGTCCCCGGGCCCCGGGTGAGTGGCACGTGGTGCTCGTACGGCCCGCCCGTAGCGTCCGGCAGCCCTGACGGCTAAGGCAGGCAGGAGGGTCGGCGTGACGCGGGGAAGGCGAGGAGGGACAGGTCGGGTCATCGCGGGGTGACGGGCGGACGGACAGGCGCTGTTCGCTAACCGAGCACAATCAAACGAAACCAAACTGACGAGCCGATAAAACAGGTACGGCTTCGGCGCTGTCAACAGCGCTGCACGGACTGCTTCGGCGGCCCGGGCCGAACGGCCGCACAGCCGCGCGCCCCACCGGTGGCGGACGACCGGTCGCCGGCGCGCCTCCCCGGTGGCGGACGACCGGTCGCCGGCGCGCCTCCCTCCGGCTTCCGGTCGGGCACCGCGAGGAGCCCCGGAGGCGGCGCCATCGCGACGGCCGGCCGGCCGTCACCCCTCCCGCGTCCGGAGCGGGCCAAGGCCTTGTCTGACAAATAGCGCCGTCCGCCCGGAGGGCGGGGCCTGCGGCGTCTGGTGCGTGCTGTCGCAAGGCGGAGGATCGGCCTCGTACTGGACGTACTTGGCCGACTCCGACAACGCAGCGAGAGTGCGTGCCAGGCGTCGCGGGCCAAGCGGGATTTGTCAGACACGGCCAAGCGGCGCCGGGATGCCGGGGAGCCGCCAGTCTCCGCCGCGGTCCTCCTTCGCGTGGCGGGCGACGAAATCGGGGACGCGCAGGAAGCAGGCCAGCGCGGTGGCGGACCGGAAGGCGCCGATCGCGCTCCGGCTCACCGGCATGGCCAGCCGCAGCACGCGCGGATTCACCCGGGCCTGGATCTCGTCGACGAAGGGCCGCAGCACGGTCTCGTAGTTCGCCAGCGCGGCCGGCAGGTCGTCGGGGTGCCGGTTGATCTCGCCGGCCAGGACGTGGGCGCCGACCAGGCCGCCGGAGATTCCCATGCCGCTGTACGGGGAGGCGCAGTGCGCGGCGTCACCGGCCAGGACCACGCGGCCGCGGGACCAGGTGTCGGCGCGCACCTGGACGATCTCCTGGGAGTAGAAGAACGGGCTCCCCCTCATGCCCTCGACAAAGCGCTCGGTCTGCCATCCGGCGCCGCGGAACCTGCGGGCCCAGAACTCCTTCTGGCGCTCGACGGGTTGCTGATGGATCGCAGAGGCCTCCTCGGAGTCCTCCCGCATGGCGAAGTACACCTGTGTCTCGGTCGCGTTGTGGCTCCTGCGCATGATCTGGCGGCCGCCCGGGACCATGTACGTGTCCCGGATGTTGCTGTCGGAGGCGATCCGCGGGATGAACCAGTACGCCATGTGGATGCCGATCCGCCGGTACGGGTCGCAGCCTTCCGGGAGGATCGCCCGCCGGATGCGCGAGCCCTGCCCGTCGGCGCCGACCAGCAGGTCGAAGGTGCCGGACGTGCCGTCGGAGAAGTGTGCGACGACCTCGGGCCCGTCCTGCTCGAAGCCGTCCACACGCGTGCCGAAGACGTACTCGGCGTCGTCCTTCGTCGCGTCGTGGAGGATACGTACCAGGTCGCCCCGCATGATCTCGTACTCGGACGTCAGGGTCTGCCGGCCCTTTCCCGAGGTGTTGGCCATGATCGTCGCCCTGGCCCGGCCGCGGGCGTCGACGAACGCGACGCCCGCCTCGTCCACCAGCTGGCCGCGGACGGCGTCGAGCAGCCCCATGCGCCTGACTGCCTCGATGCCCTGGCCCCTGAGGTCGACCTGGGCCCCGGTGGCCCGCAGCGCCGGGAAGCGCTCGACGACGGTCACCCGGTGGCCGCCCCGGGCCAGCCAGAAGGCGAGGGCGGGCCCCGCGACCCCTCCACCGGCGACGAGTATCCGCAGGGACCGGGTTCTCGGGCCGAGCGCCATGCCGACCTCCAAAATCTATCGGTGAATGATTCCTTTCCACGGTCATCTATCGGCGATAGATTGTCAACGTGACAAAGATGAACCGCGAGACCGTCGTCGCAGCGGCGCTCGACCTGCTCGACGAGGTCGGCCTGGACACCGTCAGCACGAGGCGGCTGGCCAGGCGACTGGGCGTCGAGCAGCCTTCGCTGTACTGGTACTTCAAAACCAAGAGGGATCTCCTGGACGCCATGGCGGCAGCCGCCATGGCACCGCACGCGACCGCGCCGCTGCCGGCGCCGGACGACGACTGGCGCGACTGGTTCCTGGAGAACACGCGCAGCTTCCGGCGCACCCTGCTGATGCGCCGCGACGGCGCACGGCTGCACGCCGGCACGATCCCCACCGGAGACCTGGACCGGATTCGCCGCAAGATGGACTTCCTCGTCGCCTCCGGGGTGCCGGAACAGGACGCTCGGACGGCGATGCTCGCGGCCGGCCGCTTCACGGTCGGCAGCGTCCTGGAGGAACAGGCGGACACCGGCCCGCGCGAGGGCGCGGATCTTCCGCCCGGCATGCCGTCGATCGATCACGCGTCGGCGTTCGAGGGGGGCCTGGCCCTCATCCTGGACGGCCTGGCCCGCCACGCCGGGGCGTAGACCGTCCACCCCGGGGCGTGGTCTTCACTCGTCCGGGCAAGGAGGTCCGCGCACGTCGGCCGCGACGCACTCCGGAGACCGGGCGCGGCCCGGCGCACCCAGCCGGGCCGGCCCCGTCGCGGGCCGGACCTACTCGGCGCGGCCGGAGGAGTCGGCGGAATCGGCGGGGTCGGCGGAATCGGCGCGGCCAGCGGAATCGGCGGGGCCGGCGGAGCCGGCGGAATCGGCCGGATCGTGGGTGATCAGGTCTCCCGGCTGGCAGTGGAGGACCTCGCAGATCCTCGACAGCGTCGAGAAGCGGATGGCCTTGGCCCGCCCGTTCTTGAGCACGGACAGGTTGACGACGGTGATCCCCACCTGGGCGGACAGCTCGGTGAGCGTCATGCCGCGCTCGGCGAGAAGTCCGTCCAGGTGGACCCGGATCGCGTGGGGTTCCTCTTCCGGCATCAGATGGTCCCTTCGAGGTCCTCTCGCATCCGCACACCCTCGCGCATGATCTTCCCCATGATCACAGCGGCCAGGCCGGGAAGGATGAGCACCAGGGAGCCGGAGACCGTCGGGCCCGAACCCACGATCGGCGCCATGCTGCCGACCAGCCAGGACTGCGACCAACCGACGGCGAGGCCGGCCAGCGGCGTGCCCACGGCGACGAACCAGCCGAGGACGGTGAGCCGCCGGGAGACCGCTTCGGTGAACGGTCCACGCAGCAGCACGGCCCGCAGCAGCCGGGAGAAGAGCAGCAGCGCCAGGGAGGCGAAGAGCAGCCAGGGCAGTTCGCCCCCGAGGTCGGCGGCGCGCTGCCCCACGGAGGGACTGTTCTGGCAGAGGCGCGCGGCACTGCTCGACGACTCCACCCCCGCGCCGACCGGCAGATGGTCCGCCAGGGTCGCGTTGGCCCAGAAGCCCGTCCGCACGCACACCGCCCCGTCGTCGAGCATGTGCGTGACCCCCGTGCCGATGAAGGCGAGCGCGCTGAGTACGGCCAGCGCGAAGGCCACCGAGGCCAGAGTCCTCGTGAGTCGCGTGTTCATGGCACCCCTCCCCATCGATTTTCGATATGCCCGAGGCTAGCGGAGCATATCGATATTCGACAAGTCCGGGAGCGCGGGAAAGGCCGGCCCGGTCCTCGGGCCCCGGCCCGGAGGTGTGCGACGCGGCGCACGGGGCACTCGGGTCACGCCGATCACACTGGGTCGAAAAGGCGCCACGGCAAGCAGCCCGGCACTCCCGGACAGCGCAGCCCACCACTCCCGAGCAGCACGGCACACCCGTCACTCCCGGCACACCACATCGGCAGGCCCTCCCGGAGGTACTCCATGAACACTCCCCCCGAGGACGCCCACCGGGTCACGATCGACCCGGGCGGCCCCCTGGTGATGGAAGGACCGGTCGAGGTCACGCTCGATGACGGCTCCGTCGTCCGATCGGACCGCCCCGCCGTGGCGGTATGCACCTGCCGGCGCAGTCGCCGCTACCCGTGGTGCGACACCAGCCACCGGCGCCGCTCCCGGCAGCCGAGGGCCGGTGCGTCCGGCACACCGTCTCCCTCCCCATCACCGTCTCCGTCACCGTCACCGTCACCGTCACCGTCACCGTCACCGGCGGGGGGCGGGGGCGGGCGATGACGGTCGGTGACAGGGCGGGGTCGGCGCCGCCGCCCGAGCCCAGGGGGCCGCTGTCGGGCGCGGTGACCGGACTGCTGCGGCACGGCCACGGCGTACCGCCGGAGGCCCACCGACTGGCGGCGGAGGCCGACCCCTACGGCGACGACCTCCAACTCGCCCTGTACGTCTGCTACGAGCTGCACTACCGGGGCTTCGCGGGCGTCGACGACGAGTACGAGTGGGACCCCGACCTGCTTCGGCTGCGCGCGGCCATGGAGAGGGTGTTCCTCGGCGCCCTGCGGGACGACGCGGCCCAGCGGCTTCCCGCCGCGTCGGTCGACGAGGCGCTGGCCGGGCTCCTGGTGGAACCCGTCGGCGACGACGGCACGAGCGTGAGCCACCACCTGGCGCGCGAGGGCACACTCGGCCAGTTGCGGGAACACGCGGCGCTGCGCTCGGTCTACCACCTCAAGGAAGCCGACCCGCACCTGTGGGTGGTCCCCCGGCTGCGCGGGCGCGCCAAAGCCGCGATGGTGGCCGTGGAGTACGAGGAGTACGGCGCGGCGCGGGCCGGCCGGATGCACCAGTGCCTGTTCGCCGAGCTGATGAGCGACCTCGGCCTCGACGCTTCGTACGCCCACTACGTGCCGGCCTGCCCGGCGGAGATGCTCGCCGTGGCGAACCTCATGTCCTTGCTGGGCCTGCACCGTTCGCTGCGCGGTGCGCTGGTGGGTCACTACGCGACGATCGAAGTCACGTCGTCGCCCGGCTCGCGGCGGCTCGCCGACGCGATGCGCCGCACGGGGGCCGGCCCGGCGGCCGTCCGCTTCCACGACGAACACGTGGAGGCGGACGCGGTGCACGAACAGCTGATGCGGCACGAGGTGGTCGGCGGGCTGCTCGCGGACGAGCCGGACCTGGAGAAGGACGTGCTCTTCGGGATCGGCGCCACACTCCTCCTGGAAGACCGCTTCTCCGCACGCCTGTTGGCGGCGTGGCGCGCCGGAGAGAGCCCTCTGCGCGTGCCGCTGTAGGAGGAGACAGGACGTCGGTCGCGAGGGGTCCGACGGGCGCGACGGATGCGACGGGCGTACCGGGCGCGCCTCTGGGCCGCGCCCGGTACGTGGCCGCTCCGGTCAGCCCAGCGCGAACTTCTGCGCGCCGGTGCCGTTGCAGTCGTAGATCTGGAGCCTGGTGCCGTTGGCGGTCGCGCTGTTCGGGGCGTCGAGGCAGCGTCCCGACTGCGGGTTGAGCAGGGAGCCGTCGGCCTGCTGCACCCAGACCTGGCCGCCCGCGCTGTCGCAGTCCCAGAGCTGCACCTGGGAGTGCTGTGCGGTGCCGTTGCCGACGATGTCCAGGCAACGTCCCAGCGTCGTCAGCCTGTTGGTGGACGTGTGGGTCCAGTGCTGGTCGTGCGCGTAGGACTGGCAGTCCCACAGCTGTGCGGCGCTGCCGTTGCCGCCGACGTCGTCGCCGTCGATGTCCAGGCACTTCTTGGCCGGTCCCGTCACCGTGGAGCCGCCGTTGACGGTGAAGGCCTGGGCGGCGGTCCCGTTGCAGTCGTGGATCTGGAGCCGGGTGCCGTTGGCGGTCGCGCCGTTCGGTGTGTCGAGGCAGCGCCCCGACTGCGGGTTGAACAGCGAGCCGTCGTCCCGCTGCACCCACTTCTGCCCGCCGACCCCGTTGCAGTCGTAGAGCTCGACCTGCGTGTTCTGGGCGGTGCCGTTGCCGTTGATGTCCAGGCAGCGGCCCAGTGTGCGCAGCGAGCCGTCGGAGTCGTGGGTCCAGCGCTGGTCGGTGGAGCCGCTCTGGCAGTCCCACATCTGTACGGCCGCGGTCTTGCCGGCCACGTCGTCTCCGGTCACATCGACGCACTTGCCGCCCGGGGCGCTGATCGTCGACGGTGCGACCCCGGCGGTGTCGCCCGAGTAGCCGGCGGCCAGGATGCTCGTCTGGATGGAGTTGTCGGCGGCGTCGGAGGGGTAACCCGAGGTGATCGCGCCCTCGAAGAACGAGCCCATCCCCCTGTTGCTGTTGTCGCCCCCGGTGCCCAGCACGATCGAGCCCTCCTGGTGCATGGGCGCGTAACCCGGCGGCAGGGCGCCGTTCCACCAGGTCGTGAGGCCGCCGGACTGCGAGTCGCCGCCCTTGAGCGCGAAGGACGTCTGGCCGTTGTTCTTGAGCACCGCGGTGACGAAGGGGCTGGAGTTCCCGCCGTTGACGCTGTGGGGGTTGGTGTCCGCCTGGAAGATGCCGTTCTCCAGGTCGGCCTGGACCCATGGCCCGTCGCCCCGGCAGGGGTCGCACGCGTGGGCCAGGGACATGTTGAGCGCGTCCATGTGGCCGGCGCCGGTGTCGTTCTCCGCCGCCTCTACGTTGCCGAAGTCGAAGCAGCAGTCACGGTTGGCGTGCGTACCGCTGGCGACCATGTACATGCCTTCGGCCTGCCCGTTGGTCGCGACGCCCGAGCCGACGGGATGGCGGTATCCCACCCCCGGCGGGACGTAGACGCCGTACGCCGCGTGGCCGTTGACGGTGACCGGCAGCGCGTTGGCCAGGGCACCGACGTCCGCGGCCCCCGCGGTGCCCGCGCCCGCGACGGGCAGGTCGTTGTGGCGCGGCGACTGGTCGTAGATCTTGCTGATGAGGCAGGTGGAACCGTTGCAGAAGGCGTCCTGGGCCGCCGCGTCGGCGTAACCCCCGGGCGCGAGGAGCCCGATGTCGAGCGTGGCGCCGTCCTGCACACGGGAGACCTGGTAGAGGCTCCCGTCGTACGAGGTGTAGAGGGCGCGGACGGTGCTGTAGGCGCCCACGCAGGGCGTGCCCCCCGCGCTGTAGATGTCGCAGGGCAGGGAGGCGGCGGCGCTCGCGGGCCCTGTGGTGGCGAGGAGCAGGCCCGTCGTCAGGGCCAGGACCCCGCCGAGGGCGAGCAGGACACTGCGACAGCGCCGTAGTGCCGCGCGCCATCGGGCTGGTGGATGTTCGGTCATCGTCGACCCTTTCTCCGTGGGGAGTCAGGCGGTGCGTACGCCCGCGGCGGTGCCGCGGACCTACGGGTGCGCGGCGATGAGGCACCACGCACACGGGGCGGTGAGAAGCGGGCGATCTGCGAGGAGCGACGTACGACGAGCGATGAGCGGGCGAGCAGGTGCGCGGTCAGCGGTCAGCGGTCAGCGGTCACGTTGAGCGGACGCCGGGCGGCGTTCCGGCGCCGAGCCTTCTGCTCATACGATTCAGCGCTCCGAAGCTAGGGACGACCGGTCCTGCCGTCAACCCCTCATGAGAGTGAAACCACCCTGAAATAGGGGTGGTTCACGGGCTTGACGCGGTGCCAGTCGGCACCTAGCGTCCAAGTCGCTGAAACGTTGAAGCAACCGATCGCCTCCTGACCGGCTCCAGTTGGACCCCGGGCGGCTCTCCTGGGCGGCTCCTGGCCGGCCGCAGGCCGACCGTCGGCCGGAGAGGGACGGGGCGGGACGGGCACGGGCGGGAACCGGTCATCTGGAAGGGGTCGGCGATGACAGCGGGCAGGCGGGCCGGCGTCACACTCAAGGACGTGGCGACGGCCGTCGGCATCTCGCAGAGCGCGGTGTCCATGGCCCTGTCCGACCATCCCCGCATCAGCGAACCGAGGAAGCGGGCCGTGCGGGCCGCCGCGGCCCGGCTCGGCTACGTACCGAACTCCGCGGGGCGGGCGCTGCGCGCGGGCCGTGCGGAGTCCATCGCCATGGTCGTGCCCCAGACCGGCCGGCACGTCTTCGGCCACCCCTACTTCATGCACCTGCTGGTCGGGGTCACCGCCGAGGCCAACGCGCGGGACGCCGCGCTGATGGTGTCGACCAACCACGACGAGACCCACGGTGTGGCCGCCTACGAACGGGTACTGCGCTCGCAGGCCGCCTCCGGGGCCATCGTCGCCTCGGCCTCGGTCAGCGACCCGAACGTGAACCGCATGGTCGACGCGGCCCTGCCGGTGGTGCTCATCGGGCGGTTCCCGCACCTGCCGCACGCGGCGAGCGTCGGTGTCGACGAGGTCGCCGGAGCCGCCGCCGTCACCCGGCACCTCGTACGGGACCACGGCCTGACCCGTATCGCGCACATCAGCGGACCGCTCGACCACCAGACGGCGGTGGACCGCTACGAGGGCTTCCGCGGCGCGCTGGCCGCGTCGGGGCGGCCCTGCACCCACACCCTCGCGGTGGGCGACTTCAGCGAGGAGTCGGGGCGGGCGGGGGCCCGGCAGGTGCTGGACAGCATGGCCGACCTCCAGGCGGTCTTCGCCGCCAACGACGAGATGGCGTACGGCGCGATGCTGGAGATCCGGTCCCGCGGGCTGCGCGTTCCCGAGGACGTCGCGCTGGCCGGATACGACGACTTCGGCGTCTCCCGGCTGACCACCCCCGGCATCACCACCGTCCGCGTACCGGCGCGGGACCTCGGGCGCAGGGCCGCGGCCGTCCTGTTCGGCCTGCTCGACGGGGCGCCGCCCGAACCCCTGCACACCGTGCTGCCGTTCGACCTCGTGCTCCGCGAGTCCTGCGGAAGCCACCCCGTGCCGGGCGGCAGCGCGGAGTCCCCCACCGTCCCTCCCGCTCCGGAACGCGGGACGGGCGACTCCGTCTGACCGAGTACGCCCGTCCGCCTCCCCGGCCGACGGTCCGACCGTCCGTCCCCATGCCCGTCCGCCCGTCCCTCTGCCTCCTGGCCTGTCCCTCTGCCCGCCGCCCGTCCGCCCGTCTGCTCTGAGAGAATCCGGAGACAGGTGTGTTCACCTGCACCGCCACCATCGATCCCGCCTTCACCATCGCGCCGGTGCCGCCGCGCCTATTCGGGTCGTTCGTCGAGCACATGGGCCGCTGCGTCTACGGCGGGCTCTACGAGCCCGGCCATCCCGAGGCCGGCACGGACGGCCTGCGGCTCGACGTCGCCGCACTGACCCGGGAGCTGGGTGTCAGCACCGTGCGCTACCCCGGCGGCAACTTCGTCTCCGGCTACCGGTGGGAGGACGGCGTCGGCCCTCGCGAGGACCGCCGGGCGACCCTCGACCTGGCGTGGCGCTCCGTGGAGCCGAACACGTTCGGCCTCAACGAGTTCATGGCCTGGGCGCGCGAGACCGGCGTCGAGCCGATCATGGCCGTCAACCTCGGTACGCGAGGCGTCCAGGAAGCCTGCGATCTCCTGGAGTACACCAACTTCCCCGGCGGAACACGCTACTCGGACCTCCGGATCGCCCACGGCGTACGCGAGCCGCACCGCATCAGGACCTGGTGCCTGGGCAACGAGATGGACGGCCCCTGGCAGATCGGCCGGAAGACCGGCACCGCGTACGGGCGGCTGGCCGCGGAGACCGCCAAGGCGATGCGGCGCGTCGACCCGGCGATCGAGCTCGTCGCCTGCGGCAGTTCGAACGAACGCATGCCGACCTTCGGCACCTGGGAGGCCGAGGTACTGGACGAGGCGTACGACGTGGTCGACTACATATCCCTGCACGCCTACTTCGGGCAGCAGGGCGACGACCGGGTGGGCTTCCTCGCCTCCGCCCAGGTGATGGACTCCTTCATCGAGGGTGTCGTCGCGACCTGCGACCACGTCGCCGCCAAGCGGCGCTCCCGGCGCAGGCTGCGCCTGGCCTTCGACGAGTGGAACCTCTGGCACGAGGGCCGCTCCGCCGGCGAGGACCACCCGGAGTGGGCGCGCGCGCCGCGGCTGGTCGAGGAGGAGTACACCGCCGAGGACGCGGTCGTGCTGGGCAGCCTCCTGATGAGCCTGCTGCGGCACAGCGACCGGGTCGCCATCGCCTGCCTCGCCCAACTCGTCAACGTCATCGCGCCGATCAGGGCCGAGCCGGGCACCAGGGCCTGGCGCCAGAGCATCTTCCACCCCTTCGCGCTGACCGCCCGGCACGCCCGCGGCGAGGTCCTGCGGGTCGAGCCGGTCTCACCGGTGCTGCACTCACCCACGCTCGGCGACGTGGCCGCGGTCGACGTGACCGCCACCCGGGTCCCCGGGACGGGCGAGACCACGGTCTTCGCGGTCAACCGCGACGAGCGGCGAACGGCCGCCCTGGCAGTGCGGATGGCGGGCGAGGAACACGAGGTGGTCGAGCATGTCGTCCTCGGCGGGCGGGACCTCCTCGCGACGAACTCCGGGTCAGCACCGCACCGCGTCGAACCACGCGGCTCCGCCCGTCACCGCGTCGAGCCCGCCGGCCTGTCCGCCGAACTCCCCCCGGTCTCCTGGTCCATGATCCGCACGGCACCGCGGGCCACCGCGGCGGCGGCCCGGGAAGCCGCCGCGCACTGAACCGGCGGCCGTGTGACGGCCGGGCGGCCGGGGGAGCTGGGAGCCGCGCTCGCCCGGCGGCCGGGCGGCCAGGCGGCCAGGCCCGTCGGGACAGCCGGACCGAAGGGGCAGCCGGTCCGCCGAGCCGTCGGCCCGCCGGGCGGCCGAGGAGTTGGCGGGCCGAGCCGTCAGCCCGCCGGGCAGCCGCGCCACCCCGCGGACCGGGTCGGCGCTCGGCGGCTGAACCGTCACCCCTCCGCTGCGACCTCGCGGATCAGCGGCTCGAACTCCCGCCGTACGCAGTCGTCGACGGGCACCGTCAGCGCGCCGTCGAGCACCCGCCGCACCCCGTGCTCCGCCGCGAGCGCCTTGACCGCCTTACGGGAGTCCCCCTCCACTCCCCCGCCGATGATCAGCACGCCGAACTCCCCGGTCGCCAGCAGTTTCCCGGCCTCCTCGTCGGTACTCGTCCCCTCCGCGTCGAAGCCGTCCGCGCGCAGCGTGGCCAGCACCTCCGCCACCCTGGCGGGCATCCTTCCCAGTACAAGCGTCCTCATGGCCGTTCCTCTCCGGTACCGACATCGACGTCCCCCAGCATGGAGACTCAACCGCACTTGAGGTCAACCCCGGGGCGCCGGGCCCCCCGGTCTTCGCGGGCGGCCCGGGACCGGGTACGCGCTCACCGGTCGCCGTGTCCGGCGCGCCACCGGCTGGGCGGCGAGCCGGACTGGCGCTGGAAGAACGTGGTGAAGTTGGCGGCGTCCTCGAACCCGAGCCGCTCGGCGCAGCGGGCGACGGGCAGGTCGGTGTACGCGAGCAGACGCCGCGCTTCCAGCAGGAGCCGCTGGTCGAGGAACTGCTTCGCGCCGATGCCGGTCGCGGCGCGGACCGCGCGGGCCAGGGTGCGGGGGCTGTAGCCGAGCCCGCGCGCGTAGTCGGCGACGCGGTGCCGGTGGGCGAACTGCTCCTCGACGGCGGCACGGTAGCGGCGGAACACCGTACGGTCGCCGGCGGCCGTCCCGGCCCGCGGGGCGGGTTCTGGCGGCAGTGTCCGCAGCACCAGGGCAGCAAGCAGGTGCGCGAGGACGGGCGGTGACGCCAGGGCCGGACGCGCCACCGACATGGCGTGCTCGTGGCCCAGATGGTCGGCGGCGCGCAGGCCGAGTTCCCAGCGCGCCTCGTCCAGCCGCCAGGTGGTGGGTGCGAACGGGTCCTGGGCGGCTTCCACCGCGATGCCCGTCCCGGCCAGGAAGTCCTGTTCGAACAGGATGAGGGGCCCGTCCACTCCTTCGGCATCGGTCCAGCGGTGTACGACACCGGGCCGTACCCATACGACGCTCCGCTCGCGCAGCGCGTGGTCGACGAAGTCCGCCGTGTGCCGCCCGGCGCCGGAGCGCACCAGGGCGAGGACGTGGAAGTCCGGCCGCTGGAGCGCACCGCGCCCGTGCCCGGGGTCCATGGCCCGCAGCCGGTCGAAGCCGAGCACCTCGACGCCGAAGCCCGCGCTCGGCGGCGGCAGGTAGCGGACCTGCCGAACACCGGGCAGATGACCGTTTTCCACAAGAACCGCGCCCCTTTCGACCATGCGCCCCCGGGGTCGCAACCGTAGCGTGGAGAACGCAATCCCCGCTGTCCGGGAGCCGGTTTCCGCCCGCGCGGTCCGCTCCTCGTGCGGGTGTGCTTCCTCGGGAGGATCAACCATGACGATGGAATCGACAATCACCAGCGTTCCCGTGAGCGGGGGTGCGATCGACGTGTACAGGCAGGGCCACCGGGGCCCGGCCCTGGTGTTCGCGCACTACTGGGGCGGCTCGGCCGGCACCTGGGACGCGGTCGTGGCGAAGCTGCCGCCCGGCCGTGCGACGGTCCGCTTCGACCAGCGCGGGTGGGGTTCCTCGCGGGCGCTGCCCGGTCCGTACGGCCTCGACCAGCTCGCCGCGGACCTGCTCGCCGTCGTGGCGGGCCTCGCCCTCGACAGGTTCGTCCTCGTCGGGCACTCGATGGGCGGGAAGGTGTGCCAGCTCGCCGCCGCGCGGCAGCCGCGCGGTCTGGCGGGCATGGTGCTGGTTGCGCCCGCTCCGCCGCGCCCGCCCGCTGCCGTCACCCCGGAGTACCGGCGGTTCCTCGCGCACTCCTACGACTCGCCGGAAACCGTCTCGCAGGCGCTCGACCACGCGCTGACGGCCACGCGGCTCACGGACTCCGTCCGGGACGCCGTCGTGCGGGACAGCCTGGCGAGCGGCGTCGCGGCGCGGGAGGAGTGGCCCCTGCGGGGCATCGCGACGGACATCACGGACGCGGTCCGGGCCATCGGCGTCCCGGCCGTTCCCACCGCCGGCGCCGCCCCCTCTGCCGCCCCTCCCCTTCCGTCCGCTGCTTCCGTCCCTTCCGTTCCCGCCGCTGCTTCCGTCCCTTCCGTTCCCGCCGTCCCTTCCGTTCCCGCCGTCCCGGACCCCGCCGGGCCCGGGGTGGGGGGGTGGGGGGGGGGGGGGGGGGCCGCCGGCCTGACGCCCCGGGCCCGCGGACGGCGCGGACGTCCGCGCCTGCTGTACGGACGCCGGGGC
>NZ_JAIUKE010000266.1 GCF_020176795.1 Streptomyces sp. 8L | reverse complement strand
GTCGTGCCCGTTCTCGTCCTGGCCGGTGAGCACGACCGGGTCGAGCCCGAGGGTGTTCTGCGGGAGAACCTGCTGCCCCACCTCCCCCACGCCCGGCTCGACATCGTGCCCGGGAGCGGGCACCTGCTTCCGCTGGAGGCCCCGGGCGCGGTGGCCGAGGCCCTGGAGGACTTCAGCGCCGGCCTCACCCCGTACCCGGCCGGGCGCGTCGCGTAAGAAGGACGGGCTACTCGGCGGGGCTGGCCAGGCGCAGGTCCGTGCCCTCGGCGCGGATGCCGTCGGCGGCGGCCTGGGCGAGGGCGGAGTCGGTGACGACGACGTCGAACGAGCCCAGCGGCGCCACCTTGTACATCCCGAAGGTGCCGTACTTCGACGACCCGGCGACCAGGACCGACTGGGCGGCGGCGGCCATCGCCTCGCGCTTGACGTCGATCTTGCGCTCCGAGGGTGTCGTCACGCCGCGCAGCAGGTCCCACGAACTGGTGCTGACGAACGCGATGTCGAAGGCCAGGCTGCGCACGGTGGCCGCGGCGAGCGGACCGACGGTGGAGCGGTTGTCCGGCTCGACCGACCCGCCGACGTGGACGACGTCGATGTGCCGGAAGCGCGCGAGGTGTTCGACGGTGGTGAAGTCGTTGGTCACCGCCGTCAGACCGCCGTACTCGGCGAGTACGGGCACCATGGCGAGCACCGTGGTGCCCGCGTCGAGGTAGACGGTCATGCCCTCGCGCACCAGGGTGGCCGCCTCGCGCGCCATCGCCTGCTTCTGCGGCTGCTCGGTCAGCGCCTTGTCGGTGAAGCTGGGTTCCGACCGTATCCCGCTGGCGATGCGCACACCGCCGGGGACGGAGTAGACGAGCCCCTGCTCTTCGAGTTCCGCGATGTCGCGGCGAACCGTCATGTGCGAGACACCGAACAGCTGCGTGATCTGCTGGACGCTCAGGACACCCTCGTGGCGGAGGTGCTTCAGCAGCATTTCGCGCCGCTGATCCGGGATCAGCGGAGGCCTTTCCGGTGCGGACATCGCTCGCGTTCTCCATCCCGTCGTGATGGCCCGGCGGCCACCTGGTGTGCGGTTGATCCCCGGTCGGCGGCGGGGCCGGCGCGGTGTGGCGCCGGGCCCCGCGACGTGCCACGCATCAGTGCACCAGCGTACTGAGCAGCAGGATGCCACCCAGACTCAGAACCGACTGCAAGGACAGCATGAGGGTCCAGGTCCTGAAGGTCTGCCCGATGCTGAGCTGGAAGTACTCCTTGAAGAGCCAGAATCCGGAGTCGTTGACGTGCGAGAGCAGTACGGAGCCGGACGCCGTCGCCAGTACCAGGAGTTCCGGGGAGAGCCCGTGGTACGCCCCCATGAGAGGGGCCACGATGCCGGCCGCCGTGACCGTCGCGACGGTGGCCGAGCCCAGGCAGACGCGCAGCAGTGCCGCGATGCCCCAGGCCAGGATCAGCGGAGAGATCGACCAGTGCACGGCGTTGGAGGAGATCACGCGCCCCACGCCGGTCGCGGTGAGCATCTCGCTGAGCGCGCCGCCCGCGCCGAGGATGAGGATGATGTTGCCCGCGGGGCCCAGCCCCCGGGCCGCCATCTTCTGTACCTGGCCCACGTCGAAGCCGGACCGCAGCCCGAGGGCGAAGTACGCGAACACGACGGCGGCCAGCAGGGAGAGCACCGGGTTGTCGAAGCACTCGAAGGCGGTGTGTTCCCAGGAACCGCCCGCCGCCCGGCTCTTGCCCAGGGTGCCGATCAGCATCAGGACGGCGGGCAGCAGAACGGTGGCCATCGCGAGGCCCAGGGAGACGGGCCGCCCCTCGCGGCGCGGTTCGACCGTCCCCTCGGGCGCGGGCCCCTTGGAGAGGTCGGGCGCGGGGCCGAACCAGCGGCTCGCCACCCGGGTCAGCAGCGGGCCGTTGATGACCGCGATCGGAATGCCGATGCACAGGCCGTAGAGCAGGGTCAGGCCGGTGTTGGCGTGGTACGTCCCGATCGCCGCCGTGGGCGAGGGGTGCGGGGGCAGCAGGCCGTGCGAGATGTAGAGGCCGGCCGCCATGGGCAGGCCCACGTACAGCAGATGGGAGCCCGTGCGCCGGGCCGTCGCGTACACCAGCGGCACCAGCATCACGAAACTGACGTCGAAGATGTGGGGCATGCCGATGAGCAGGGCCGCCGCGGTCATGGCGGCGGGAACCCACGCGATCGGCCGTGCGCCGAGGAACGAGGTGGCGATCCGGTCGGCGCCGCCGGAGCCGAGCAGGATGCCGCCGAGAATGGTGCCGAGGCCGATGATGGGGCCGACGTCGCCGAGCGAGCCGCCGAAGCCGCTCTCGTAGTGGTCGACGACCCCGCCGGGGCCGATGCCGTTCGCGAGGCCGAGCCCCAGCGCGGCGACGGACAGGGCCAGGAACGGGTGCAGCTTCGCCTTGGTGATGAGCACGACCAGGACGACGATGGCCGCCGCCGCCAGGACCACGTGCTGTACGTCGGGGCTCATGAGCGTATGCCTTCGCGTCGGCCGGCTCCGGTGAGCGCTTCCCGGCCGTTGCCCTCGGTGTCGGCATCCTCGGTGTCGGCGCCCTCGGTCCACGCCCGGGCCAGGTCCGGGTCGTGGTCCGTGAGGTCGCCGATCCTCAGCAGGTCGCCCTCGGCCACCGGGCGGGCCAGCCGGGCGCCCGCCGCCAGGTAGAGCGGCGCCGTGTCGGCCGGGGCGTCCTCGTCGCGCAGGAGTACGGCCCGTACGCCGGTGACGTCGTGGTGGTGTCCGCCCATCGAGAGTTCGGTGCCGGCCGGCAGGGCGCGCTCGGCCCGGCCCGCCAGGACGGCGCTGCGCCGGGGGCGTTCGCCGCCGGAGGTGGGGGGGGGGGGGCCCCCCCCCCCCCGCCGCGGGGGGGGGGGGGGCGGGGGGCCGCCCGCACCTGCCGGAGGTTCTCCTGGAGTTCGGCGGGCGTCGGGTCCTCCATCCACAGCAGCCGCAGGTCTTCG
>NZ_JAIUKE010000265.1 GCF_020176795.1 Streptomyces sp. 8L | reverse complement strand
CCCCGGGGGGGCCCGGGGGGGGGCCCGGGGGGGGGGGGGGGGCCGGGCGTCCGGTGTGCTGCGCTGTGCTCGGTGGTGCTGGGGTGCTGACGCCGGATCAGCTGGCGTTGAACGTGCCGCTCTTGGCGGCGATCCACTTGCCGCCGCTGACCTTGTAGACGGTGAGCTGCTTGTTGGTGGTGTCGCCGTACTGGTCGAACTTCACGGGGCCGGCGATGCCCTGGAAGTCGGTGTTCTGGACGGCGCCGACGAGCTGGGAGCGGGCGTCGCTGGGCAGCTTGCCGTCCTTCACGATGGTGCCGAGGCCCTTGATGATGGCGGTGGCGGCGTCGTAGGAGTAGCCGCCGTAGGTGCTGTAGTCGCCGGGGTAGCCCTTGGACTTGTAGGTGCTGATGAAGTCCTTGGCCGCGGCGACGGTGTCGAGCGGCACGCCGACGGAGGTGGCGAGGTCGCCCTCGGACTCCTTGCCCGCGGTCTTGATGTAGGTGTCGGAGAACATGCCGTCGCCGCCCATGAGCGGGATGTTGGCGCCAACGTCCTTGAGCTGCTTGGTGATCAGCTGGGCCTCGTCGTACTGGCCGCCGTAGTAGAGCATGTCGGCGCCGGAGTTCTTGATCTTGGTGACGAGGGTGGAGAAGTCCTTGTCGCCGGTGTTGACGTGGTCTTCACCGATGACCTTTCCGCCGTCCTTGACGAAGTTCTGCTTGAACAGCTTGGCGAGGCCGGCGCCGTAGGTCTGCTTGTCGTCGACGACGTAGGCCTTCTTCTTCTTGAGGCTGTCGTGGGCGTACTGGGCCGCGAACCCGCCCTGGAGGGCGTCGGTGGTGGCGGTGCGGAAGTAGGTCTTGAAGGGGCGGGTCTTGCTCCCGCTCTGCCAGTTCTTGCCCTGGGTCAGCTCGGGCGCCGTGTTGGCGGGCGAGATCTCGACCATGTTCGCGCTGGAGAAGACCTGCTGCATCGACGTGGCGACACCGGAGTTGAGCGGGCCGACGGCGGCGACGACGGTCTTGTCGGCGACGAGCTGCGTGGCGTTCTGCTGGCCGGTGGCGGGCTGGGCCTTGTCGTCGAGGGCCTTGAGCTTGAAGGTCACGCCGGGCACGGTCTTCTTGGCGTTGGCCTCGTCGATGGCTATCTGGACGCCGTACTTGATGCCGAGTCCGGTGGCGGAGTTCTGCCCGGTGAGGGGGGCGTCGACGCCGATGGTGACAGTGGTGTTGCCACTCCCCGAGCTGCCGCCGGAGTCCTTGTCGTCGCGTGATCCGCAGGCGGTGAGGGTCAGTGCCCCGGTGGTGAGCACTGTGGTGAGTATGAGCAACGAGCGCTGTCGCACGGTGAATCCTCTCCCTGGCGCAGGCGTCCTCGGCTGAGGAGCCATGTGTTTCGCCGGGCCGTTCGGGGTACTAACGGTGATGCGGTGACGCGCCCGGCGGCGCGGTAACTGGGCGTGACTCTAGGCGAGGTGGGACATCTCCGGGGCATTGCGCGCACATGCTGTGACTTTCTTGTTATGCCGTGGTGGGGGCGCCGGGGTGCGTTGTGGGGGCAGATCGGTTGTTTCCGTACGGGGGGCCGGCGTTCACATGATGAGAACGCCCAGTTCCGCTAAGGGGCTTGGGCGGATCATGCTGCTGTCGCGCGCAGAGGGCCGTGAGGGCGTCGGTGACATCGGTGGCGTAGGCGTGGTCGGGCACTTCGATGTGCTGCCGTATTGCGTTCTTCTTACGCAGTGTTACATCCAGGAAAGGCAATCGGACATCGCGCCGTAGGGCGTCGCAGTCCTCCGCGGTGATCGTCAACGCGACGTCGAGCGGGCGGTGTTCGGTCACCGCGAAGGGCGGGCCGAGCGGGGCCCCGGTGGTGGGCGCGGTGAATGGGTGGCATGTGCCCCGCATGGTGGCGGGCGGGCCGGTGGTGGTGCTGATGTGTACGTACACGGTGAAGGTGTGATCCGCCGGCTGTGCGGGGACGGTGCGCGGTAGGTGACCTTACGGATGCCAGCGGTCCCCGGCGCCGGATGCGGAGCTGAACGCGCGTAGCGCGTAGGGGCGTTGGTGCCGATGGTGCCGGTGGTGTTGTTGGTGCTGTTCGCGCCGTCGGCGGTGCAGGCCGGGTCAGTGGTGTCGGTGGGGACGCTGGTGTCGGTGTCGCCACCGGTGACACAACGGGCCGGGGTCAGGCCGGCTTCGGGGCGTCCCGCAGCAGGCAGGTGAGGCGGGCGGTGCAGACGCGGCGGCCCTGCTCGTCACTGATCACGATCTCGTGCGTGGTGGTCGAGCGGCCGCGGTGCACCGGAGTCGCGACGCCGGTCACCGTGCCGGACGAAAGCCCCCTGTGGTGCGTGCAGTTGAGGTCGACGCCGACGGCGATCTTGGCACTGCGGCCGTGCAGCATGGCACCGATCGAGCCGAGTGTCTCGGCGAGCACCGCGGACGCGCCGCCGTGCAGCAGACCGTACGGCTGGGTGTTGCCCTCGATGGGCATGGTGCCCACGACCCGGTCCGCGGACGCCTCGGTGATCTCGACCCCCATGCGGGTGCCGAGGTGGCCGGCGGAGAAGAGTGCGGGCAGGTCGGTGCCGAGCGCCGCGTACTCGTCGATGATGTCCTGCGGCAGCTTCGGCCCGGACCCTTCCCCCGTCCCGTCCCTCTCGCCCGCCTCGTACGTGTCGGCCATGGGCCCCGCTCCGATCCTCTGTGTGGTGTTCGCCTGTCTTACTTATCAGACGTGCTGCCCGCGCCCTGGGCCGCGTGCTCCGCGGGGGCCCCGGCCGCGGGCTCGAACCGTACGACGACGGACTTGCTGGCGGGGGTGTTGCTGGTGTCGGCCGTGGCGCCGAGCGGGATCAGCACATTGGTCTCGGGGTAGTAGGCGGCGGCGCAGCCGCGCGCGGTGGGGTAGTGCACGATCCGGAAGTGCGGCGCGCGGCGCTCGACGCCGTCCTTCCACTCGCCGACGATGTCGGTGTACGCCCCGTCCACGAGACCGAGTTCGCGCGCGTCCTCGGGGTTGACCATGACGATGCGGCGGCCGTCCTTGATGCCGCGGTAGCGGTCGTCGAGGCCGTAGATCGTGGTGTTGTACTGGTCGTGGGAGCGCAGGGTCTGGAGCAGCAGGCGGCCGGCCGGCAGTTCGGGGTGCTCGACGGGCGCCGCGGTGAAGTTGGCCTTGCCGGTGGCGGTGGGGAACCTGCGTTCGTCGCGGGGCCCGTGCGGCAGGGCGAAGCCGTTCGGATCGGCGACGCGCGTGTTGAAGTCCTCGAAGCCGGGCACGACGCGTGCGATGCGGTCGCGGATCGTGGCGTAGTCCTTCTCGAACTCCTCCCACGGTGTGCGGGAGTCCGCGCCGAGGACGGCGCGCGCCATCCGGGCGACGATGGCGGGCTCGGACAGCAGGTGCGGGGAGGCCGGCGGCAGGTTGCCGCGGGAGGCGTGCACCATGCCCATGGAGTCCTCGACGGTGACGACCTGCTTGCCGCCCGCCTGGACGTCCTTGTCGGTGCGGCCGAGGGTCGGCAGGATCAGGGCGCGGGCACCGGTGACGGCGTGGGAGCGGTTGAGCTTCGTGGAGACGTGCACGGTGAGGCGGGTGGTGCGGATCGCGGCCTCGGTGACGTCGGTGTCGGGAGTGGCGGCGACGAAGTTGCCGCCCATGGCGAAGAAGACCTTCGCGTCGCCGTCGCGCATCGCCTCGATGGACCGTACGACGTCGTAGCCGTGGTGGCGCGGCGAGGTGATGCCGAACTCGCGGTCCAGCGCGTCGAGGAAGGACTCGGCGGGCCGCTCGAAGATGCCCATGGTCCGGTCGCCCTGCACGTTCGAGTGGCCGCGCACCGGGCACACGCCCGCGCCGGGGCGGCCGATGTTGCCGCGCAGCAGCAGGAAGTTGACGACTTCCCTGATGGTCGGCACGGAGTGCTTGTGCTGGGTCAGGCCCATCGCCCAGCAGACGATGGTGCGCTTCGAGGCGAGGACCAGTTCCAGCGCCTCTTCGATGGACGCGCGGCTGAGGCCGGTGGCGGCGAGGGTCTCGTCCCAGTCGGCGTCGCGGGCGACCTTGGCGAAGTCCTCGAACCCGTGGGTGTGCTCGTCCACGAACGCCTGGTCGACCGCGCCGGGGGTCTCCAGGATCAGCTTGTTCAGCAGCCGGAAGAGTGCCTGGTCGCCGCCGATCCTGATCTGGAGGAACAGGTCGGTGAGCGCGGCGCCCTTCAGGGAGCCCTTGGCGGTCTGCGGGTTCTTGAACCGTTCGAGTCCCGCTTCCGGCAGCGGGTTGACGGAGATGATTTTCGCCCCGGCGGCCTTGGCCTTCTCCAGCGCGGAGAGCATACGGGGGTGGTTCGTGCCCGGGTTCTGGCCGGCCACGACGATCAGGTCGGCGTGGTGGATGTCCTCAAGGGAGACGCTGCCCTTGCCGATGCCGATGGTCTCGGTGAGCGCGGAACCTGAGGACTCGTGGCACATGTTGGAGCAGTCCGGCAGGTTGTTGGTGCCGAACTCGCGGGCGAACAGCTGGAGCAGGAACGCGGTCTCGTTGGAGGTGCGGCCCGAGGTGTAGAAGAGGGCCTCGTCGGGGGAGGCGAGAGCGCGCAGCTCTTCGGCGATGATCTCGAAGGCCCGCTCCCAGGACACGGGGCGGTAGTGGCCGTCGGCGTCGGGAGAGCCGTCGCGGGAGCCGGGGGAGCCGTCCCGCTCGAACAGCATCGGCTCGGTGATGCGGCCCTGCTGGCCGAGCCAGTAGCCGCTGCGGGTGGCGAGGTCGGAGAGTGGGTGCGCGGCGAAGAAGGCGGGCGTCACGCGGCGCGTGGTGGCCTCTTCTGCGACGGCCTTGGCGCCGTTCTCGCAGAACTCGGCGATGTGCCGGTGGTCGCCCTCGGGCCAGGCGCAGCCGGGGCAGTCGAAGCCGTTCTTCTGGTTGACCTTGAGGAGTGTACGGGCGGTGCGGGCCGCGCCCATCTGCCGCTGGGCGATCTGGAGGCTGTGGCGCACGGCGGGGATGCCGGCGGCGGCGTGCTGGGGCGGGGAGATCCGCGGCGCGTCCTGTGCGGGGTCCTCCGCGGGTGGCTTGCTGGCCATGGGGCTCTCACTCTCTGCCGGGCTCCGGGTGGGCGGACCCGCACCGGACAGGGCCGGATCATGAACTGTCTACAATATTCAATGCTCCCACGGCGGCGGTCCGTTGTGATCGCCGCCCCGCTGTGACGTGGCCCACCGCGGCCGGGGCACGCCCGCGGCGCACCGTGGCGGCGGGGGCGCGGACGGGGCCCGAGGGTGGTCGGCGGTCGGGAATGTCAGTGGGGCGTGGCAGGATCGGTCCCGTGGCTGAGACAGCATCGAAGAAGACCGCACAAGACCGTCCGCGCCTGCTCCTCATGGACGGGCACTCCCTGGCGTACCGGGCGTTCTTCGCGCTGCCCGCGGAGAACTTCACGACCGCGTCGGGCCAGCCGACCAACGCCATCTACGGCTTCGCGTCGATGCTGGCGAACACGCTGCGTGACGAGGCGCCCACGCACTTCGCCGTCGCGTTCGACGTGTCCCGGAAGACCTGGCGCTCCGGCGAGTTCCCGGAGTACAAGGCGAACCGTTCCACGACCCCTGACGAGTTTAAGGGACAGGTCGAGCTCATCGGGGAGCTGCTGGACGCGATGCACGCGGAGCGCTTCGCCGTCGAGGGCTTCGAGGCCGACGACATCATCGCGACCCTCGTCACCCAGGCCGAGGCCGAGGGCTTCGAGGTGCTCATCGTCACCGGAGACCGCGACTCCTTCCAGCTGGTCAGCGACCACACCACCGTGCTCTACCCCACCAAGGGCGTCTCGGAGCTCACGCGCTACACCCCCGCGAAGGTCCAGGAGAAGTACGGGCTGACCCCCGCGCAGTACCCGGACTTCGCGGCGCTGCGCGGCGACCCGTCCGACAACCTCCCCGGCATCCCCGGCGTCGGCGAGAAGACCGCCGCGAAGTGGATCAACCAGTTCGGCTCGTTCGCCGAACTCGTGGAGCGCGCCGAGGAGGTCAAGGGCAAGGCCGGCCAGAATTTCCGCGACCACCTCCCGTCGGTCCAGCTCAACCGCCGCCTGACCGAGATGGTCAAGGACGTGCCGCTGCCGAAGGCGGTGGGCGACCTGGTGCGCCCGCCCTACGACCGCAGCGCGCTCACGGGCTTCCTCGAAGTCCTGGAGATCCGCAACCCGAGCCTGCGCGAGCGGCTGCTCGCCGTCGACCCCGGCGCCGCCGAGGCCGAGCCGCCCGCGCCCGCCGAGGGCCTCACGCTCGACGGCTCCGTCCTGGCCACCGGCGGCCTGGCCCCCTGGCTCGACACGCACGGCGCCCAGCCGCTCGGCGTCGCCACGGTGGACAGCTGGGCGCTCGGCACGGGCAGCATCAGCGAGATCGCCCTCGCCGCCGCCGACGGGCCCGCCGCCTGGTTCGACACCACCCAGCTCGACGAGGCGGACGAGCGCGCGCTCACCGCCTGGCTCACCGACGCGGGCCGCCCCAAGGTCCTGCACAACGCGAAGAACCTGATGCGCGTGCTGCCCGAGCACGGCTGGAGCATCGAGGGCGTCGGCATGGACACCGCGCTCGCCGCCTATCTCGTCAAGCCGGGCCGTCGCTCCTTCGCGCTCGACTCGCTCGCCATCGAGTACCTCGGCCGCGAGCTGACCCCGCCCGCCGCAGCCGACGGGCAGCTCGCGTTCGGCACCGACGAGCAGGCCGAGGCCGAGGCGCTGATGTCGAAGGCCCGCGCCGTCCTCGACCTCGGTACCGCCTTCACCGAGCGGCTCGCCGAGGTGGGCGCCGCCCGCCTCCTCGACGAGATCGAGCTGCCCACCTCCGCGATGCTCGCCCGCCTCGAGCGGCACGGCATCGCCGCCGACCGCGCCCATCTCGAAGCCATGGAGCAGCAGTTCGCCGGCGCCGTGCAGCAGGCCGTCAAGGAGGCGCACGCCACCGTCGGCCACGAGTTCAACCTCGGCTCGCCCAAACAGCTCCAGGAAGTCCTCTTCGGCGAACTCGGCCTGCCGAAGACGAAGAAGACCAAGACGGGCTACACCACCGACGCCGACGCCCTCGCCTGGCTCGCCGCGCAGACCGAGCACGAGCTGCCCGTGATCATGCTGCGCCACCGCGAGCAGGCCAAGCTGCGGGTCACCGTCGAGGGCCTGATCAAGACCATCGCCGCCGACGGCCGCATCCACACGACGTTCAACCAGACCGTCGCGGCGACCGGCCGTCTCTCCTCCACCGACCCCAACCTCCAGAACATCCCCGTCCGTACGGACGAGGGCCGCGCCATCCGCCGCGGCTTCGTCGTCGGCGAGGGCTACGAGTCGCTGATGACGGCCGACTACAGCCAGATCGAACTGCGCGTCATGGCCCATCTGTCGGAGGACGACGGCCTCATCGAGGCGTTCACCTCCGGCGAGGACCTGCACACCACGGTCGCCTCCCAGGTGTTCGGCGTCGGCAAGGACTCCGTGGACCCGGAGATGCGCCGCAAGATCAAGGCCATGTCGTACGGACTGGCCTACGGCCTCTCCGCGTTCGGCCTCTCCGGGCAGCTCGGCATCGAGGCCGCCGAGGCCCGCGTCCTGATGGAGAACTACTTCGAGCGGTTCGGCGGCGTACGGGACTACCTGCGCCGCGTCGTCGACGAGGCCAGGGCCACCGGCTACACCGAGACCATGCTCGGCCGCC
This sequence comes from Streptomyces sp. 8L, assembly GCF_020176795.1. Taxonomy (GTDB): domain Bacteria; phylum Actinomycetota; class Actinomycetes; order Streptomycetales; family Streptomycetaceae; genus Streptomyces. Next base: position 4,818 of record NZ_JAIUKE010000265.1, on the reverse strand, counting down.
GCCGCTACCTCCCCGACCTCAACAGCGACAACCGGCAGCGCCGCGAGACCGCGGAGCGCATGGCGCTCAACGCGCCGATCCAGGGCACCGCCGCCGACATCGTCAAGATCGCGATGCTCAATGTGGCCCGGGCCCTGACCGAGGAGGGCCTCACCTCCCGCATGCTGCTCCAGGTCCACGACGAAATCGTCCTGGAGGTCGCGCCGGGCGAGCACGACGCGGTGGAGGCGCTGCTGCGCCGGGAGATGCCGGCCGCGGCCCAACTGCGCGCCCCGCTCGACGTATCCGTCGGCTCCGGCGCCGACTGGGAGTCCGCGGCCCACTGACACGACCCGGGCCCGAGTGGCGGCGGGCGGCCCACCACCGTGAAAGCGGCGGGCGGCCCCACCACCGTGAACGCGGCGGGCGCCCCGCCGTCGCGCTCGCGGGCGAGCCCTCCCGGAAACGGTGGGCGGCGAAGGTCTCCCAGGAGCCTCCCGGAGCCTCGAAGTCGCATGGCTCCGGGAGGCTCCCGGGCCTCGAAGGGCCTTCGCCGCGCACCCTTTCGCTTCCGCCTCCGCGGCCGTTCCTGTGTATCGGGGAAGCGGGGCGCAACGCAGAGGTGGCGAACCGGTGAAAAGCGGTCAGGGCGCGCTGTGCCCGCTCAGGGTGGTGTCGTAGGGTCGCCTGAGTCGGAGCGCGGGAGCGCGAAGTGTCGTTGTGGGGGAGGGGCATTCGTCATGGCACCACTATTCGGTCGCAGGCTGCGCAGAGGGGCGACGACGACGGCCGTCGCTGCTGTCGCCATCGCCGCTCTCTCCGCCTCGCAGGCTCCCGGCCTCACCCCGGGGCTCGGCGGCACCGGCAACGGGCAGAACACGGGTGACGCGCAGGACTCCACGCCCGACACCGCGAGCGGCAACTCGCGTTACTACACGGAGCTTCCGCCGCTCGACTCGCCGACGCCCACCACCGGAAGCAGCGGCCTGCCGGACCCGGGCACGGCGGTCGGCGGCTCCTCCGCGTCAGGCATCCCGGCCACCGTCCTCGCGGCCTACCGGAAGGCCGAGCAGGACCTGCGGAAGACCAACCCCCAGTGCCGGCTGCCGTGGCAACTGCTCGCCGCGATCGGCAAGGTCGAGTCGAACCAGGCACGCGGCGGCGAGGTCGACACCGGCGGCACCACGCTGCACCCCATACTCGGGCCCGTCCTGGACGGGAACGGGTTCGCGAACATCCCCGACACCGACCACGGCGTGTACGACCAGGACACGGTCCACGACCGCGCCGTCGGCCCCCTGCAGTTCATCCCCTCCACCTGGCGGACCTGGGGCCGCGACGCCAACGGCGACGGCGTCAAGGACCCCAACAACATCTATGACGCCGCCCTCGCCGCGGGCGCCAAACTCTGCGCGAACGACCACGACATGACGGTCCAGGCCGACATGAACGCCGCGATCCTGGGCTACAACCAGTCGCAGGAGTACCTCAACACCGTTCTGTCCTGGTACGAGTACTACCGCAAGGGCACCTACGAGATCCCGGACGGTGCGAACACCCTGCCCAGCGGGCCGACGACCTCACCGTCCGACCCCGTCACCGGCTCGCCGGCGCCGACCCCTTCGGCCACACCGACGCACACGCCGAACCCCGGCCACACCGCCGCGCCCTCCGGGGGCTCCACCCCGACGAAGCCGAGCAAGCCGACACCGCCCTCAGGCGGCGGCACCAGCTCGCCGCCCTCCACCTCCAAGCCGGTGCTGAAGAGCCTGGTGAAGGCCTCGGGTGACGCGCTGTCCGCCATGGCCGGCACGCTGTTCGGGGGCCACGCCGAGGTCCGCGCGGTCGACGGCAAGGGCAAGCCGATGGCCAAGATCGCCGTGACCTTCCAGATCACCGGCGACACCGACGCCCACTTCGACGGCGGCGGCGCCAAGGTCACCGTCACCACGGGCAAGGACGGCACGGCGGACGCCCCCGCGGTCCAAGCGGGCGAGGACGTCGGCTCGTTCACCGTACGGGCCACGGCCGACGGCGTTCCCGCCGCCGACTTCAAGGCCACCGTCACCCCGCACAGCGCCGACAAGCTGGTCTACCTCGGCGACCCGCAGAGCGCCGCGCCCGGCGCCGAGTTCGACAAGCCCATCGCCGTCAAGGCGACCCTGGGCGGCGCCGCCGCCGGCAAGGTCGCCGTCTCCGCGTCGGTCCTCACCGACAAGGGCGCCCCCGCCCCCGACGGCGCACCGTCCTTCAAGTCCGCGGACGGCAAGCCGCCCGTCACGACCCTGTCCGGGCTGACCACGGCCGCCGACGGGACGCTCACCCTGCCCACGCTCGTCGCGGGCGACGACCCCGGCACGTACCAGATCAAGCTCACCGCCGAGGGCGGCGGCAGCGTGACCGTCACGGTGACCGTCACCGACCCGGCCGACCCGCCGTCGGGCGACCCGTCGGGTTCACCCTCGTCGTCGCCCTCGCCCTCGCCGTCCCCGTCGGCCTCGCCCTCCGCCTCGGCGAAGTAGCCCGCACAGGGCCCGCGCCCGCGCCCCCCCCCGGGCCCCCCGGCGGGGGGCCCCCCGGGGGGGGGGCGCGCCGCCGCCGGCCGACGGAGCGGTCTGGCCGTATCCGGCGAGCTTCTCGCCGACCCCCGCCCCCCCCCCCCCCCCCCCCCCCCCCCCCCCCCCCCCCCCCCCGGGCGCCGCAGTAGCGGGGCGCCGCCGTAGTCGGGCGGCGCCGTGCCGGTCAGCGCTTGCGGGGCCCCACGCGGCGCGTCGGCTGCGCCGTCGACGGGTCCTCGGGCCACGGGTGGCGCGGATAGCGGCCGCGCAACTCCGCCCGCACCGCCCGGTAGCCGTCCCTCCAGAACGACGCCAGGTCCGCCGTGACCGCGGCCGGACGGCCCGCGGGCGACAGCAGGTGCACCACCACCGGCACACCCGCCACCTCCGGTGTCTGCCGCAGCCCGAACAACTCCTGCACCTTCACCGCGAGCACCGGCTGCTCCCCGCCGTACTCCACCCGCACCCGCGAACCGCTCGGCACCTCGATCCGCTCGGGCGCCAGCTCGTCCAGCCGCCCCGCCTCGCCGCCCGCCCAGGGCAGCAGCCGCCGCAGCGCCTGCCCCGCGTCGATCCCGGCCAGGTCCGAGCGGCGGCGCGCCCGCGACAGTTCGGGCTCCAGCCAGTCGTCCGGCCGCTCCAGCAGCGCCGCGTCCGACACCTCGGGCCAGCCGCCGCCCACCACACGCCGCAGGAACGCCAGCCGGTCCCGCAACTGCCGCGCCTCGCGCGTCCAGCGCAGCAACCCGAGCCCCTCCCGCCGCAACCCCTCCAGCAGAGCGTCCCGCACGAGCCCGGCCGCCGGATTCCGCAGCGGCCGTACGGACAACTCGACGGCGCCCAGGCGCTCCACGCGCCGGGCCACCACGTCGCCGTCCTCCCAGTGGACCTCCTCGGCCACCGCACGCAGCTCCTCGGCCGCCGCGAGCGCCGTGCCCTCGTCGATCACGGCCGCCAGCCGCAGCCGTGCCGCCGGCGCCCCCGCGGGCCGGTCCGCCACGGCCACCGCAAGCCACCGCTGCCCCCGCAGCCGCGACCCGTCGCCCCGCTCCGCGCCCGTCCCCGACACCATCAGGAACGCGCCGCCGCGCGCCCCGGCCACACGTTCGGGGAAGGCCAGCGCCGCGACCAGGCCCGCGTCCGAGTCGTCGGAACCGCGCTCGCCCGTCCGGCCGCGCCGGCCCCGCGTCCTCTCGGGCAGCGCACCCTCCAGCCGCCGCACCTCCTGGCGCCACCGCGCGCCGTACGCGTCGCCGCCCGCCCGCGCCGCCCGCAGCGCCGCCGCCAGGTCGTCGCCGTACGAGCGCGGCGGTTCCTCGCTCAGCAGCGCCACGACCTCGGCCGCGCCCCGCGCCCCCCCCCCGCCGGCGCCGTCGAGCAGCGCGCGCGCCAGCCGCGGGTGCACGCCGAGCCCGGCGAGCCGGGTGCCGCGCCGCGTCGCCCCGCCGCCGTCCCGCTCCGTCGCGCCGATCGCCGCGAGCACCTCCCGCGCCGCCGCGAGCGCGCCCGCCGGCGGCGGGTCGAGCAGCGCGAGGCCCGAGGCGTCCGGATCGCCCCAGCACGCGGCCTGGAGGGCGAACGCCGTCAGATCCGCGACCTTGATCTCCGGAGCGGGGAAGCGGGCGAGCCTGCCGTGCTCGGCCTCGGACCAGCAGCGGTACACGGCGCCCGGTGCCTCCCGCCCGGCCCGGCCCGCGCGCTGCGCCGCGCCCGCCTGCGACACCCGCACCGTCGTCAGCGCGCTCAGACCGCGCGCGTGGTCCGTGCGCGGTTCACGGGCGAGGCCCGCGTCCACCACCACCCGCACGCCGGGGACCGTCAGGCTGGACTCGGCGACCGCCGTCGCCAGCACCACCCGCCGCGTGCCCGCCGAGCCCGCGAGCACCGCCTCCTGTACGGCGGCCGGCGCTCTGCCGTGCACCTGGAGGACCTCCGCGCCCAGCTCCCGCGCATCGCCCAACTGCCCCGCGACCCGGCCGATCTCGCCGACCCCCGGCAGGAACACCAGCACGTCGCCCGGCTGCTCGGCGAGCGCCCTGCGCACCACCGACGCCACATGCGCGAGCAGCGCCGGATCGACGCGCATGCCGTGCGGAGGGCGTACGGGCCGGGCGGGCGGCGCCCACAGGACGTCCACCGGGTACGAGACCCCGCTCGCCTCGACCACCGGCGCGTCCCCGAGCAGCGCCGACCAGCCGGCCCCGGACGTCGTCGCGGGCGCGGCCCCCCCCCCCCCCCCCCCCCCCCCCCCCCCCCCCCCCGCCCCCACGAACGCCGCGGC
>NZ_JAIUKE010000264.1 GCF_020176795.1 Streptomyces sp. 8L | reverse complement strand
CCCCCCCCCGGGGGTGTTTCCCCCCCGCCCCCCCGGGGGCGGGGCCCGGGGGGCGGGGGGGGGTGGGGGGGGGGGGCGCCCCCCCCCCGGGCGGCCCCCGGGGGGGGGGCCGCGGCCACCAGCCGCAGCTCCGGCCGCAGCGCCGCCCGCACGTCCAGCAGGAACGCGGCGGCCGTGTCGGCGTCCAGGTGCCGCTCGTGGCACTCGTCCAGGATCACCACGTCGACGCCCGCCAGCTCCTGGTCGCGCTGGAGCCGCTGGAGCAGCACGCCGGTGGTCACCACCTCCACGACCGTCCCTGGCCCCACCGCGCGCTCCCCGCGCACCGTGAACCCCACCCGCTGCCCGGCCCGCTCGCCCAGCAGCCACGCCATGCGCCGGGCCGCGGCCCGCGCCGCGGTCCGCCGCGGCTCGGCCACCAGCACCCGCCGCGCCGGCCCCCCCCCCGGCCCGGGAAGCAGCCCGGCGAGCGCCAGCGGTACCAGGGTGGTCTTGCCGGTGCCGGGCGGCGCGCGTCGCACCGCGCACCCGGCGGCGTCGAGCGCCCCGGCCAGCTCCGGCAGCACCGCCCCTACGGGCAGCGCGGCGAGCGCGTCCTCGCGCACCGGCGCCACGCGCGTCAGTCCCGTACGCAGACGAAGATCGCCGTGCCCGGCAGCAGAGCGCCGCGCAGCGGTGACCAGCCGCCCCACTCTTGCGTGTTCCACGCCGGCCACTCCGGCTCCACCAGGTCGAGCAGCCGGAACCCGGCGGCCGTCAGGTCCCGCACCCGGTCGCCGAGCGTCCTGTGGTGCTCCACGTACACGGCGTCGCCCTGCTCGTCCTGCTCGACGTAGGGCGTGCGGTCGAAGTAGGACATCGTCGCGGTCAGGCCCTCGGGGCCCGGCTCGTCCGGGAACGCCCAGCGCACCGGGTGCGTCGCCGAGAACACCCACCGGCCGCCGGGCCGCAGCACCCGGCACACCTCGCGGAAGACCGCCACCGGGTCGGCCACGAAGGGGATCGCGCCGTACGCCGAGCACGCCAGGTCGAAGGCGCCGTCGCGAAAGGGCAGTACCCCGGCGTCCGCCTGCACGAGCGCGACGGAGCCGGCCCGCTCGTCGTCGATACGGCGGCCGTGCTGGAGCTGGCGGTGCGAGAGGTCGAGCGCCACGGGCCGCGCGCCCTGTGCGGCCAGCCAGCGCGAGCACTGCGCGGCGCCGGCGCCGATCTCCAGGACGTCGAGCCCGCGCAGCGACTCCAGCGGGCCGAGCAGCCCGGCCTCCATCTCGTCCAGCCCCTCGGGGCACCAGACGAAGCGGTCGTCGCCGAGGAAGGTGCCGTGCTCGGTCTGGTACTCGTCGGCGTTCCTGTCCCACCACCCGCGGTTCGCGCGCGAGCTCTCCGTGTCACCGGCGGGGCGGCGGGCGGCCTCCGGCTCGTAGCCGGCGTCCCCGTCCCCGTCCCCTTGCTGTTCCTGTTGCTGCTGTTGGCCCTGTTGTTCCAGTACTGCCCCTTCGCGCGCGGGCTGTTCCTCGGTGCTGCTGCCGGGCTCGTGTGCGCCGTGCTCTTGGATCATCGTGTCCGTCGTGTTGTCGTCAGTACCTGCGGTTCGTCGTAAGGTACGTGCAGTCTTGAGGTGGACGCAGCCCCGGTCGCCGCCCGGAGTGCGGCAGTGTCCCGCTCCCGCCAGCCGGCGGGGACGGGGCGCGCGGCCGGGGCGCGACAGGGCCCGCGCGACGTGCCGGTTTCCGGTATGCGGCGTTCCGCCCCGGGTGTGCGCCTTCGCGCATTGACCATGCCTGGCTGCCCCCGTATGCTAAAGGTTGCGCTGCGGGCTTGCGCGCCTCAGACGTAGCAGCCGCGCTCGCATCTGTTCGGAGTCCCTCGGTTGTCGAGGCGCCTTCCGGTCGGTGATATCGACGGGGATCGGTGCTGCGAGAGCTGTCCGGGTTCCGGTGGACGCGATATCGGGCTCTCGGCGTAGCAGTACCTACGATCCAATGTCCGTACCGGAGCCCTTTCCCACATGACGAGCAGCACCGAGACCACCGCCACCACCCCGCAGGTTGCGGTCAACGACATCGGTAACGAGGACGCCTTCCTCGCCGCGATCGACGAGACGATCAAGTACTTCAACGACGGCGACATCGTCGACGGCGTCATCGTGAAGGTCGACCGGGACGAGGTCCTGCTCGACATCGGTTACAAGACCGAGGGTGTCATCCCCTCCCGCGAGCTTTCGATCAAGCACGACGTCGACCCCAACGAGGTCGTCGCCGTCGGCGATGAGATCGAGGCCCTGGTCCTCCAGAAGGAGGACAAGGAAGGCCGTCTCATCCTGTCCAAGAAGCGCGCTCAGTACGAGCGTGCCTGGGGCACGATCGAGAAGATCAAGGAAGAAGACGGCATCGTCACCGGTACGGTCATCGAGGTCGTCAAGGGTGGTCTCATCCTCGACATCGGCCTCCGTGGCTTCCTGCCGGCCTCCCTGGTCGAGATGCGCCGCGTGCGCGACCTCCAGCCCTACGTGGGCAAGGAGCTCGAAGCCAAGATCATCGAGCTGGACAAGAACCGCAACAACGTGGTCCTGTCCCGCCGTGCCTGGCTGGAGCAGACGCAGAGCGAGGTCCGCCAGACCTTCCTCACCACCCTCCAGAAGGGCCAGGTGCGCTCCGGCGTCGTCTCCTCCATCGTCAACTTCGGTGCGTTCGTGGACCTCGGCGGTGTCGACGGTCTGGTGCACGTCTCGGAGCTGTCCTGGAAGCACATCGACCACCCGTCCGAGGTCGTCGAGGTCGGCCAGGAGGTCACGGTCGAGGTCCTGGACGTCGACATGGACCGCGAGCGCGTCTCCCTGTCGCTGAAGGCGACGCAGGAAGACCCGTGGCAGCAGTTCGCCCGCACGCACCAGATCGGCCAGGTCGTCCCCGGCAAGGTCACGAAGCTGGTTCCGTTCGGCGCGTTCGTCCGGGTGGACGAGGGCATCGAGGGCCTGGTCCACATCTCCGAGCTGGCCGAGCGCCACGTGGAGATCCCGGAGCAGGTCGTCCAGGTCAACGACGAGATCTTCGTCAAGGTCATCGACATCGACCTGGAGCGCCGCCGCATCAGCCTCTCGCTGAAGCAGGCCAACGAGTCCTTCGGCGCCGACCCGGCCTCGGTCGAGTTCGACCCGACGCTCTACGGCATGGCCGCGTCCTACGACGACCAGGGCAACTACATCTACCCCGAGGGCTTCGACCCCGAGACCAACGACTGGCTCGAGGGTTACGAGACCCAGCGCGAGGCGTGGGAGACGCAGTACGCCGAGGCGCAGCAGCGCTTCGAGCAGCACCAGGCCCAGGTCATCAAGTCCCGCGAGGCGGACGAGGCGGCGGCGGCCGAGGGCGCGGCTGCTCCGGCGGCCGGCCAGGGCGGCGCCCCGGCGGCGTCCGGCGGCTCGTACTCCTCGGAGTCCACGGACAACTCCGGCGCCCTGGCGTCGGACGAGGCCCTGGCGGCGCTGCGCGAGAAGCTGGCCGGCGGCCAGAGCTGACGCTCGGGCGGCTGACGCCGGCGCTCATGCGCTGATGTCGTACGGAAGGCCCGTTCCCTTCGGGGAGCGGGCCTTCCGCATGCCCGGACGAGACGGGCGGCCACGCGTGACCGGCGGCTGCGCGGACGCCCGGCAGCGCGGAGCGTACGGAGTGTTCTCCTTCCCCCGGCACGCGGCGTGGTGGCTACACTGCACCAGCGCGTCCCCGCCCGACCGGGGCCCGAGCGTCTCCGGCGAGTACGGGGCGGGAGGCGCGGACGGGGAATGTCGGCGCCTCCCGGTGCGTTCTTGCGGGGGAACAGCAGGAGGAGGAGCGGTAATCGTGCTTGATCCGCAGGATTTGTACGAGTGGGACACGAAGGGCCTGGCGGCCGTGGACCTGGCGCTGGCGCAGGAGACCGCGGGCCTGGTCATGCTGTACCACTTCGACGGATACATCGACGCGGGCGAGACCGGCGACCAGATCGTGGAGAACCTGCTTGAGGCCCTCCCGCATCAGGTGGTCGCCCGCTTCGACCACGACAGGCTGGTCGACTACCGCGCCCGCCGTCCGCTGCTCACGTTCCGGCGCGACCGGTTCACGGAGTACGAGACGCCGACGCTGGACGTGCGCATGGTGCAGGACGCGACAGGAGCGCCGTTCCTGCTGCTGTCCGGTCCCGAGCCCGACGTTGAGTGGGAGCGGTTCGCCGCCGCGGTCGAGCAGGTGGTCGAGCGCCTCGGGGTGCGTCTGGTGGTCAATTTCCACGGCATTCCCATGGGCGTTCCGCACACGCGCCCCGTCGGCATCACGCCCCACGGCAACCGTACGGACCTCACGCCCGGCCACCGCAGTCCGTTCGACGAGGCCCAGATCCCGGGCAGCGCCGAGTCGTTGGTGGAGCTGCGGCTGATGGAGGCGGGACACGACGTGCTCGGCGTGGCCGCGCATGTGCCGCACTACGTCGCCCGTTCCTCGTACCCGGACGCGGCCCTGACCGCGCTGGAGACGATCACCGCGGCGACGGGACTGGTCCTGCCGGCCGTGGCGCACGCCCTGCGCACGGAGGCGCAGCGTACGCAGACCGAGATCGAGCGGCAGCTCGGCGAGGGGGACGAGGACCTGGTCACCATGGTCCAGGGCCTTGAGCACCAGTACGACGCGGTCATCGGCGCCGAGACCAGGGGCAGCCTGGTGGCGGAGCCCGCGGAGATCCCCTCGGCGGAGGAGATCGGCCTGGAATTCGAGAAGTTCCTCGCGGAGCGGGAGGGCGAGGGCGGCGCCTGACCGGCGTGCGCCAACTCTCCTTCCACAATGGCACGTTGGCGGCCCGGGGGGGGGGCCCCGGGGCCCCCCCCCGCCCCCCCGGCCCCCCCGCGGGGGGGGGCCGGCGGGGGGGGGGGGGGGCCGGCGGGGGGGGGGGGGGGCGGGGCGGGGGGGCGGGGGGGGGGGCCCCCC
>NZ_JAIUKE010000263.1 GCF_020176795.1 Streptomyces sp. 8L | reverse complement strand
GCCTCGACGCCCCGGAACCGGGGCGCCGGGGGCGGGGGCGGGGGGCTCGCTACTTCTTGGCGGAGCCGGCCTTGCCGGACGCGGCGCCCTTGCCGAAGCGGGCCTCGAAGCGGGCCACACGGCCACCGGTGTCGAGGATCTTCTGCTTGCCCGTGTAGAACGGGTGGCACTCGGAGCACAGGTCGGCACGGATCGTGCCGGAGTCGATGGTGCTCCGGGTCGTGAACGACGCGCCACAGGTGCAGCTGACCTGCGTCTCGACGTACTTCGGGTGGATCTCGTTCTTCACGGGTGTCTCCTAGTTCGCGGAGGGTGCCGGGTCGCGGGGGCGGATTTGCCCTCGCGTGAACCGGGACCGGCGGACCAGTCTGCCAGCACTGGCCGCATCTGCCCAAACCGGAGCCATGGGGTTCTTGTTCCCGCCGCTGCCGGGGGCCGCGGTGCGCGCCGGGCCGGCGGGCGCTCTCGACTCAGTGGGCGCTCTTGACGACGCCGTTGGCGTCGCCCGTCTCGCCGGCGGAGCCCTTCGTCGCGGACCGCGGGATCGGCCGGTCCTGGCGCAGCGCGTTCCACACCGTACGGGCCCCCGGCTGGAGTGTCACGACCCGGTTCGGGTTGGCGGGGTCGTACTTCACGGGGAGGGTGATCATTGTCACGTTGCGCGCGGACAGGTCGTGCAGGCTCCCGACGAAGCCGAGCAGGTCGTCGACGCTGCCGAGCTGGGAGTCCGGCGTGATGGACTTCGTGGCGGTGTCGGCCAGGTCGAACAGCTTCTTCGGGTCGCTGAACACGCCGATCCCCCTGACCCGGTGGATGAGCGCCTTGATGAACGCCTGCTGGAGCTCGATGCGGCCGAGGTCGCTGCCGTCGCCGACGGCGTGCCGGGTGCGGACCAGGCCGAGTGCCTGCTCGCCGTGGAGGGTGTGCGTGCCGGGCGCCAGGCTGAGGTGGCTGTCCTTGTCGTGGATGGCCTTGGTGGTGGTCACCTTCACGCCGCCGAGCTGGTCGATGAGCTTCTTGAAGCCGGTGAAGTCGACCTCGACGTAGTGGTCCATGCGGATGTCGGTCATCTGCTCGACGGTCTTGACGGCGCAGGCCGGGCCGCCGACCTCGTAGGCGCTGTTGAACATCGCCGTGGAGTCCCCGGGTGTGGTGCGGCCCTTCCTGTTCTTGCAGGCGGGGCGGGAGACGAGGGTGTCGCGCGGTATCGAGACGACGCTGGCCCTCTTGTGGCCCTTGTAGACGTGCACGACCATCGCGGTGTCGGAGCGGGCCCCCGAGCTCCTGCCGTACTCCCCGTGGGTGCCGGCGCGGGAGTCCGAGCCCAGCACGAGGATGTCCTCGGAGCCGTTGTCGACGTTCTGCGGGCGGTGGGAGCCGAGCTGGGCGTTGATGTCGACGCCGCTGATGTTGCCGTTCAGCCGGGCGTACACGTACCCCAGACCGCCCAGGACGACGGCGACCAGCACGACGAGAGTCCAGATGACGCCCTTGAGTCTGCGGCGACGGCTGCTCCGGTCGGCGGTCATGGTCTCCCTCGGCTCTCGGCCCTGGGGCCGGTCCTGCTACCCCTTGCCGTGGTGCTCGGGCATCGCACGCCTTCCCGCTCTTGTGCCGGGCCGCTGTACGGGCTCCGGCGCCGGTGACGATGGAGTACACAAGCGTCGCACGACAGCGCCCCCCGCGCTTCCCGAGCGCGAGGGGCACTGTCACCGCTTGCCGTCCGACCGGACCCGTCAGTCGTTGCCGTTGCCCGGCATCGGGGTGGTCTTCTGGATCTGGAGCAGGAACTCCGCGTTGGACTTCGTCTGCTTCATCTTGTCCAGCAGGAGCTCGATGGCCTGCTGCTGGTCCAGCGCGTGCAGGACCCTGCGGAGCTTCCAGACGATGCCCAGCTCGTCCGGGCTGAGCAGGATCTCCTCCTTGCGGGTGCTGGACGCGTCGACGTCCACCGCGGGGAAGATGCGCTTGTCGGAGAGCTTCCGGTCGAGGCGGAGCTCCATGTTGCCGGTGCCCTTGAACTCCTCGAAGATGACCTCGTCCATCCGGGACCCGGTCTCCACCAGCGCGGTCGCGAGGATCGTCAGCGAGCCGCCGTCCTCGATGTTGCGCGCCGCGCCGAAGAAGCGCTTCGGCGGGTAGAGCGCCGTCGAGTCGACACCACCGGACAGGATGCGGCCGGAGGCGGGCGCCGCGAGGTTGTAGGCGCGGCCCAGACGGGTGATGGAGTCCAGCAGCACGACGACGTCGTGGCCGAGCTCCACGAGGCGCTTGGCACGCTCGATGGCGAGCTCGGCGACCGTGGTGTGGTCCTCGGCGGGGCGGTCGAAGGTCGAGGAGATGACCTCGCCCTTGACCGACCGCTGCATGTCGGTGACCTCTTCGGGCCGCTCGTCGACGAGGACGACCATCAGGTGGCACTCGGGGCTGTTGACCGTGATGGCGTTGGCGATGGACTGGAGGATCATCGTCTTGCCGGTCTTCGGCGGGGCGACGATCAGGCCTCGCTGGCCCTTGCCGATCGGGGCGACGAGGTCGATGATCCGCGTCGTCAGCACGCCGGGGTCGGTCTCCAGGCGGAGCCTGTCCTGCGGGTAGAGCGGCGTCAGCTTCTGGAACTCGGCGCGGCCGCGGCCGGACTCGGGCGCCATGCCGTTGACCGAGTCGAGGCGGACCAGCGCGTTGAACTTCTCGCGGCGCTCGCCCTCCTTGGGCTGCCGCACGGCGCCGGTGACGTGGTCGCCCTTGCGCAGGCCGTTCTTGCGGACCTGGGCGAGCGACACGTACACGTCGTTCGGCCCCGGCAGGTAGCCGGAGGTCCGGATGAAGGCGTAATTGTCGAGGATGTCGAGGATGCCCGCGACCGGGATCAGCACATCGTCGTCCGCGACCTGCGGCTCGGCGCCGAAGTCCTCGCGCCCGCGGCGCCCGCGGCGGTCGCGGTAGCGCCCGCGCCGGCCGCGGCGGCCCGTGCCGTCGTCGTCGAAGTCGTCCTGGGAGCCGCCCTGCTGGGGGCCGCGGTCCCTGCGGCCCTGCTGGCCGCCGCCGCCCTGCTGGTCGCCGTCGCCGCCCTTGCCGCGGCGGTCGCGCTGGCGGTCCCTGCGGCCCTCGCCGCGCTCCTGCTGGCCGTCGCCGCGCTGACCGCCCTGACTGTCACCGCGCTGGCCGTCGCCGCGCTGGCCGCCCTGGCCGTCGCCGCGCTGGCCGCGCTCCTGGCGGTCGCCGCGGCCCTGGCCGTCCCTGCCGCCCTGCTGGCCGCGGTCCTGGCGGTCGCCGCGGCCCTGGCCGCCGCCGTCCCGCTCCCGCTTGCCGTCCGTCTCGGGCGCGGCCGTCGCGGCCTCCGCCTGCGTCTCGGCCCTGGTGTCGCCGCCCTGCTCGGGGGCGCCCGCGGGGGCCGTGGCGCGGCGCCTGCGGCGCTCGCCCGCGGCGGCCGGCTCCTCGCTCGCGGGCTGGCCCGGAATGTCAATCTGCTGCTGGGCCGCGTCGGCGCCCTCGGTTTTCGCCTCACCCGTGCGCGCGCGGGACGTGCTGCGACGCTTCGGCTTGGCCTCCGCGTCGGCGTCGTTGGCCTTGGCCGCCGGCGCACCGCCGCCGGCCTGCGCCTCCTTGATGACCTCGATCAGCTGGCTCTTGCGCATCCGCGCGGTGCCCCTGATGCCGAGGCCGGACGCGACCTGCTGCAGCTCGGCCAGGACCATGCCGTCGAGGCCGGTGCCGGAGCGGCGGCGCCGTGAGGTGGTGCCGGAGGCAGCACCTGCGGCGGGCGCGGTCGTGTCGACGCTGTCGTCGGCAGTCACGCCCATCAGATCGGTGGTGTCGCTCACGAAGGGTCCTTCCCTGGAGCGGACGTCGGCCTTCTGGCTCGGCGACCGGTTGTGCTGTCCGACTTCGGCCCTTGCTTGTGGACCGTGCCGGGGCGGTGGTCCCGCCGGATACGGCGGAGAAACATGCGTACGTGCGATGGGTCCCGACCCGAGACCCCCTGCTCGACCCACATCGGGGAGGAGCGCGGGAGGCCGTGCCGGTTCCGGTGCGTGCTCAAAACTGCTCAGGCGGGCTGCTCAGGCAGTTGAGGAGGCTCCCGGAAGAAGGGTGGTCCCGAGGGGGGACACAGAGCACCGGGCCACAAAGACTCCGGGTGCGTTCTTGAGGTTAACACTACCGGCACCAACAAACATTCCCCCTCTCGCACACCGGCAATCGCGATTGAAGATTTCGGCGATCGCCCGGCGCCTCTTTATGAACCCAGCGGCAGGACGCTCGCCCCCGCCGCGTCGAGGGAGAGCCGGTTCGCGGCCCATCCCTCACCAGCCAGCCGGGCGACCTTGTCGGCCGCGCCGTCCTCGACCAGCGCGATGACCGTGGGTCCCGCGCCGGAGATCATCGCCGGTACGCCGTCCGCGCGCAGCCTGCCCACGAGGGCCACGCTCCCCGGCATGGCCGGCTGCCTGTACTCCTGGTGGATGCGGTCCTCCGTGGCGGGCAGCAGCAGTTCGGGGCGCCGGGTCAACGCCTCGACCAGCAGCGCCGCACGGCCCGCGTTGACCGCCGCGTCGACGTGCGGGACCGTGCGCGGCAGCAGGCCGCGGGCGGTCCGGGTGAGTACCTCCGTGTCGGGTACGAAGACCACCGGCACGACGGAACGGGCGGGGTCCATCCGGATGGCGCGTGCCGCGCCGTTCTCGGTCCAGGCCAGGGTGAACCCGCCGAGCAGGCAGGCCGCCACGTTGTCGGGGTGCCCCTCGATCTCGGTGGCGAGTTCGAGCAGCGCCGTGTCGTCGAGACGGGCGTCCCCGCCTATGGTCACCGCGCGGGCGGCGACGATGCCGGCGCAGATGGCGGCGGACGAGGAGCCGAGGCCGCGGCCGTGCGGGATGCGGTTGGCGCACACCACCTCAAGTCCCCTGGGCTGGCCGCCCAGCAGGTCGAACGCGGTGCGCAGGGCGCGCACCAGCAGATGGTTCTCGTCGCGGGGCAGGGAGTGCGCGCCCTCGCCCGCGATGTCGATGTGCAGTCCCGCGTCGGCGACGCGGACGACGACGTCGTCGTAGAGCCCCAGCGACAGGCCGAAGGCATCGAAGCCAGGGCCCAGGTTGGCGCTGGTGGCGGGGGTGCGCACCCGTACGGCGGCGGCGCGGAAGGCGGGACCGGCCATCGGTTGGACGACTCTCCTTGTGCCTGCGGGGGTTCGGCTTGGTGCTCTCGTGCGGTGTTCACGGGAGCCTGCCCACACGGGACGGTCGACGCGACGCGCGGCAACACCGCGGCAGGTGCGGCGGGGTGGGTTCCTCCACCTTATCCAAGGAAGGATGCGCCGCGACACAGGGCGCACGAGAGGCGCACGATGCGTGTCGCGCCGGGGACCGTGCGCCTTGCCCGTACGGACGGCCGCGCGGCGCCGCCCGTACGGGCCCTGCCCTCAGGCCAGGCCGAGTTGCTGCGCGGCCGCGGCGGCGTCGACGGGGACGGTGACGGGCTGCGGGGCCCCCTGGACGGCCCAGTCGGGGTCCTTGAGGCCGTTGCCCGTGACCGTGCACACGATGCGCTGGCCGCGCTCGACCTTGCCCTCCTCCGCGGCCTTCAGCAGGCCGGCGACGGAGGCGGCGGACGCGGGCTCCACGAAGACGCCCTCCTGCGCGGCCAGCAGCCGGTACGCGCGCAGGATCTGCCGGTCGGTCACCTCGTCGATGAATCCGCCGGACTCGTCGCGCGCGTTCAGCGCGAGCTGCCAGGACGCCGGGTTGCCGATGCGGATCGCGGTGGCGACGGTGTGCGGCTCCTTGACGACCTCGCCCCGTACGATCGGGGCCGAGCCCGACGCCTGGAACCCCCACATGCGGGGGGTGCGGGCCGCGGGGCCCTCGGCGGCGTACTCGCGGTAGCCCTTCCAGTAGGCCGTGATGTTGCCGGCGTTGCCGACGGGCAGCACATGGATGTCGGGGGCGTCGCCGAGCGCGTCCACGATTTCGAAGGCGGCGGTCTTCTGGCCCTCGATTCTGGCCGGATTGACCGAATTGACCAGGGAGACCGGGTAGTTGTCCGCGAGCGAGCGGGCCAGCGTGAGGCAGTCGTCGAAGTTGCCGTCGACCTGGAGGATGCGCGCGCCGTGCACGAGCGCCTGGCCCATCTTGCCGAGGGCGATCTTGCCCTGCGGTACGAGGACGGCGCAGACCATCCCGGCCCGTACGGCGTAGGCGGCGGCCGACGCTGAGGTGTTGCCGGTGGAGGCGCAGATGACCGCCTTGGCGCCCTCGGCCTTCGCGCGGGTGATGGCCATGGTCATGCCGCGGTCCTTGAAGGACCCCGTGGGGTTGGCGCCCTCGACCTTGAGGTGCACCTCGCAGCCCGTGCGCTCGGAGAGCACCTGCGCGGGGACGAGCGGCGTGCCGCCCTCCCTGAGCGTGACGACCTCGGTCGCACGGTCGAGC
The DNA here is from genome assembly GCF_020176795.1 of Streptomyces sp. 8L. Classification (GTDB taxonomy): domain Bacteria; phylum Actinomycetota; class Actinomycetes; order Streptomycetales; family Streptomycetaceae; genus Streptomyces. The sequence continues at coordinate 11,091 of NZ_JAIUKE010000263.1, read as the reverse complement.
GGAAGCCGGTCGCGGTACTCCTCGATGATGCCGCGCCACTGGTGGGTGCCCTGTGCGGGGCCGCGGTCGACTGCGATGGTCATGGGTCCCTACTCCCCTTCAACACGCATGATGCTGGCGACACCGCGCACGGTGTCGAGTCCGCGCAGCGCCTCGACGGTGCCCGAGAGGGCCGCGTCGGGGGCGCGGTGCGTGACCACGACGAGCGATGCCTCGCCGTCCTTGCCCTTCTGACGGACGGTATCGATGGAAACGCCGTGCTCGGCGAAGACCGTGGCCACCTGGGCGAGTACGCCGGGTTTGTCGGCGACGTCGAGGCTGATGTGGTAGCGCGTGACGACGTCGCCCATGGGGCTGACGGGCAGCCGGGTGTACGCCGACTCTCCCGGGCCCTTCCCGCCGGCGAGCCGGTTGCGGCACACGGCCACGAGGTCTCCGAGGACGGCGGACGCGGTGGGCGCGCCGCCCGCGCCGGGACCGTAGAACATCAGCCGGCCCGCGGCCTCGGCCTCCACGAAGACCGCGTTGTACGCCTCGCGCACGGACGCGAGGGGGTGGCTGAGCGGGATCATCGCCGGGTGGACGCGGGCGGTGACGGACCTGCCGTCGGCGGCGCGCTCGCAGATGGCGAGGAGCTTGACCGTACAGCCCATGCGCTGCGCGGAGGCCAGGTCGGCCGAGGTGACCTCGGTGATGCCCTCGCGGTGCACGTCGTCGAGGCGTACGCGGGTGTGGAAGGCGATGCCCGCGAGGATGGCCGCCTTCGCCGCCGCGTCGAACCCCTCGACGTCGGCGGTCGGGTCGGCCTCCGCGTAGCCGAGCGCGGTGGCCTCGTCGAGCGCCTCCGAGTAGCCGGAGCCCGCGGTGTCCATCCGGTCGAGGATGAAGTTCGTGGTCCCGTTGACGATGCCGAGGACGCGGCTCACGTGGTCGCCCGCGAGGGACTCGCGCAGCGGGCGGATCAGCGGGATCGCGCCGGCCACGGCCGCCTCGAAGTAGAGGTCGCGGCCGTTGCGCTCCGCCGCGTCGTACAGCGTGGTGCCGTCCTCGGCGAGGAGCGCCTTGTTGGCGGACACGACGGACGCGCCGTGCTCGAAGGCCGTGGTGATGAGGGTTCGCGCGGGCTCGATGCCGCCGATGACCTCGACGACCACGTCGATGTCGCCGCGCTTGACCAGGGCGGTCGCGTCGGTGGTGACGAGGTCCTGGTCGATGCCGTCGCGCACCTTGCCGGGCCGCCTGACGGCGATCCCGGCGAGTTCGAGGGGCGCGCCGATGCGGGCGGCGAGGTCGTCCGCGTGCGTCGTCATGATGCGGGCCACCTCTGTGCCGACCACGCCACAGCCCAGCAGCGCCACCTTCAGCGGACGCGTACGCATCATCCGACCTACGCCTTTCGTCGAGCCCCGCGGGTCATGGAGCGGGGATGTTCACCAGTCTCGTGCACGGAACGGAAGTTTCCGGCCGCCGTCCAGAATCCGAGATGTTTGTCTCGTCAGCCCACGTCCAGACGGAGAAGATCTTCTTCCGTCTCCCGCCGGACGATCACCCGCGCGCTCCCGTCGCGGACGGCGACGACCGGTGGCTTCAGCGCGTGGTTGTAGTTGCTGGCGAGCGAGCGGCAGTACGCGCCGGTCGCCGGGATCGCGACGAGGTCACCTGCGGCCAGGTCGGCCGGCAGGTAGGCGTCGCGCACCAGGATGTCGCCGCTCTCGCAGTGCTTGCCGACGACGCGGACGAGCATCGCGGGGGCGTCGGAGCGGCGGGAGACGAGGGCGACGCTGTACTCGGCGTCGTACAGCGCGGTGCGGATGTTGTCCGACATGCCGCCGTCGACGCTGACGTACGTACGCAGGCCTTCGAGCGGCTTGACGGTGCCGACCTCGTAGAGCGTGAACGCGGTCGGGCCGACGATGGCGCGGCCCGGCTCGACGGAGATGCGGGGCGTGGTGAGCCCGGCGGACTCGCACTCGTGGCCGACGATCTCGGCGAGGCGCTTGGCGACCTCCTGCGGCTCGCGCGGGTCGTGGGGGGGGGGGGGGGGGGGGGCGCGGCCCCCCCCCCGCGCCCCCCGCGGGGGGGGGGGGGGGGGGGGGGCGGGGGGGGGGGGGGGGGGGGGGCCCCCCCGGGGCGGCGGGGGGGCGGAGGGGGGGGGGGCCCGCGCGCCCCCCCCCGCCGCCCCCCCCGCCCGCCGGGGGGGGGGGGGGCCCCCCCGGGGGGGGGGGGGGGGCGGGGGCGGGGGTGTAGGCGATGCCGAGGCCCCCGCCGAGGTCGATCTCGGGGAGTTCGACGCCGTGCTCGTCGCGGATGCGGGCGAGGAGTTCCACGACGCGGCGCGCGGAGACCTCGAACCCGGCCATGTCGAAGATCTGCGAGCCGATGTGCGAGTGCAGCCCGGTCAGCTCCAGGCTGTCGTGGCCGAGGATGCGCCGGACCGCCTCCTCGGCCTGTCCGCCGGCCAGCGCGAGGCCGAACTTCTGGTCCTCGTGGGCGGTCGCGATGAACTCGTGGGTGTGCGCCTCCACCCCGACGGTGATCCTGACCTGCACCTTCTGCCGGACGCCGAGGCGGCGTGCGGTGTGCGCGACGCGTGCGATCTCCTGGAAGGAGTCCACGACGATCCGGCCGACGCCCTGCTCGACGGCCCGCTCGATCTCGGCGGGCGTCTTGTTGTTGCCGTGGTAGCCGATCCGCTCGGCCGGCATGCCCGTGCCCAGCGCGGTCGACAGCTCGCCCGCGGAGCACACGTCGAGGTGCAGGCCCTCCTCGGCGAGCCAGCGCACGATGGCGCGGGACAGGAACGCCTTGCCCGCGTAGTAGACGTCGGCGCCCGGCCCGAACGCCTCCTTCCAGGCGCGGCAGCGGGCCCGGAAGTCGGCCTCGTCCATGATGTAGGCGGGGGTGCCGAACTCCTCGGCGAGGCGGGTGACCGGGAGGTCCTGGACGGTGACGACTCCGTCGGGGCCGCGGCGCACGCTCTGCGCCCATACCTTCTCGTCGAGCGCGTTGAGGTCGTCGGGCGCGGCGGTGCCCGCCTGCGCCGGTGTGGAGGACTGCGCGGAAGAGGTCATGGCTGGTGTGCTCTTTCAGAGATGTGCGGGAGCGTCGATGCCGAGCAGGGACAGGCCGCCGGCCAGCACCGTCCCGGCGGCTTCGGCGAGCGCGAGCCGGGCGCGGTGGGCGGCCGAGGGTTTCTCGTCGCCGGCGGGCAGCGGCGGGCACTGGGTCAGGAAGCGCAGGGTGTGGTCGGCCACCGCTTCGAGGTGGCGCGCGAGCCGGTCGGGCGCGCGGTGGTGGCCTGAGGCCGCGAGCACGCGGGGGTGGTCCGCGAGAACGTCCAGCAGCGTACGGGCCGCGCCGGGGGCGAGGCCGTCCGGGGTGACGTGGCGGCCGGTCCAGGCCGGGGCCCCGGGCGCCACGGGTGCCGCGACCGGCGCGGACGCCCCGGGGGCCACCGGGACTTCGGGCCGCAGGCCGAAGGCCGGGGCCTCGCGCAGGGCCGCACGGGCCCGTGCGTGCGCGTAGCGGACGGTGAACAGCGGGTTCGTCTCCCGCTGCGCCAGCAGCCACGCCGGGTCGGTGCGCGGCCTGTCGTGCGCCGCCGGCCGCAGCAGCGCCCACCGGGCGGCGTCGGGGCCGAGCGCGCCGGGGTCGTACGCCACCGGTGCGGGCGTGACCTGTACGGTCTCCGTGCCGCCGGGCGCGACGGACGCGTCCGCGCCCTGGGCGCGCAGCAGGCGCACCACCGCGGCGGTCCAGGCGGCGGCGCGCGGCTCGGCCGCTGGGGCGAAGACGAGGGTGCGGCCGGCGAGGGCGTCGCCGTGCCCGTAGCGCGCGCCCTCGGCCAGGACGCGTGCGAGGGTCGCGGCGCCGGCCGGGGCGGCGAGCGTGAAGTTGAGGAAGCCGGGCCCTGTGATGTCGACGCGGGCGAGAGCGGGCGCGCCCGCGAGACGGCCCCTGAGCACCTCGGCGACCTCGCGGGGCGCGAGGCGGGCCTCGGCGGCGAGGCGCAGCGCCGCGTTCGTCGTCCAGTCGCCCCTGCCGCCGGGGCGCGGCCGGTCGACGCGGACCGTGTCCGGGACGGTCACGCTGAGCTCACCGTCGTGCACCGCGCGGCACACGGCGTGCCGTACGGTGCGGGAGAGCTCTGCCGGAGTCACAGGGCAAGCGTATGGGAGGACCGGGTGGTGCCCGCCAGCCGGTTTCCGCCCGCTCCCCCGTCGCCCGGGCGCGACGCCGCTGCTCCGGCCGGGCCCTCGCCCGAATCCGGGTCCGTGCGGCCCGCACGACGGTCCCGCCCCGTCGCTCATGGCCGGGCGCCGGCGGGGTGCGCCCGGCCGGAATCAGCCGCGGGCGCCCGGGGCGTACCGCGCCGCGCCGCCTATGCCCGTACGCCGGTCCACGCGGGCCAGCCGCCGTACGAGGCGGACCAGTTCGGCGGGTTCGAAGGGCTTCGCGAGGTACGCGTCGGCCACGGAGGTGTGTCTCGCGCCGCTCTCGGCCTGGGGCCCCGCGCTGATGATCGCGAGCGGCAGGTCCCGGGTGCGGGGGTCGGCGCGCAGGACGGCGGCGGTCCGCAGGCCGTCGAGGCGGGGCATCATGACATCGAGTGTGACGACGTCGGGCGCGACCTCGTGGACGACCTCCAGGCACTCGACACCGTCGGCCGCGGTCACGACCTCGAAACCCTCCAGTTCGAGGTTGACCCTGATCAGCTGCCGGATGACTCGGTTGTCGTCGACAACGAGCACCCGACCGGACTCGCCTGACACAACTAGAGGGTAGGACGGACCGCGCTCCGGCGTCCGGGCTTTGCCGGTTTCCGCCGCGGGGGGGGGGGGGGCGCCGGCGGGGGGGGGGGCGGGGGGGGGGGGGGCCGCCGGCCCGGGGGGGGCGCCCGGCCCGGCGGCGGGGGGCGCGCCCCCGGCGCCGCCCCCCCCCCCCGCGGCGGGCCCCGCCCCCCGCCGCGGCGGGGGGGGGGGGGGGGGGGGGCGCGCGGGCGGGGGGGGGGGGCGGGGGGGGGGGGCGCCCCCCCCCCCCCCCCCCCACGCCAACTCCCCTCGCACGCGGCCTGGTTCACCACCGCGCGCGGGGCCGTTCCGGGCCCCCTCCGGGACGCTTCCCGCCGCCCGGCTCCCCGCCGGGGCGGCGTTCCCGGTGCCGGGTCAGCGGGTGCGGCGGCGCAGCGCGGCGTCGGACAGCGACGGCGGGACGTACCCGTTGTCCCGCTGGGTCAGGTTGGTGCCGGGGGGCACGATCTCGTCGATGCGGTCCAGGACGTCCTGGCTCAACTTGATCTCGTCCGCGCCGAGCTGGGTCTCCAACTGCTCCATCGTGCGCGGCCCGATGATCGCGGATGTGATGGCGGGGTGTTCGAGCACGAACGCGAGGGCCAGCCTGACCAGGGAGAGGCCGGCCTCGTCCGCGAGTTCCGCGAGGGCGTCGGCGGCGGCCAGCTTGGCCGCGTTCTCCTCGGCACCGATGTCGAAGCGGTTCCCCTGGAGGGCGGCGCGGCTCGACGCCGGCTGCTCGGCGCCCTTGCGGTAGCGCCCGGAGAGCCAGCCGCCCGCCAGCGGGCTCCACGGGATGACGGCGAGGCCGTAGCTCTGCGCGACCGGCAGCATCTCACGCTCGATGCCGCGTACGAGCATCGAGTACGGCGGCTGCTCGGACACCGGGCGTTCGCGTCCGCGCCGCTGTGCGGTCCACTGCGCCTCGACGATCTCGGAGGGCTGGTACGTGGACGTCCCGAAGTAGCGGATCTTGCCCTGGTGCACCAGGTCGGACAGGGCACCGAGCGTCTCGTCGATGTCGGTCCCCGGCTCCGGCCTGTGCACCTGGTAGAGGTCGATCCAGTCGGTGCCCAGGCGGCGGAGGCTGTTCTCCACCTCCTGGACGATCCACCGGCGGCTGTTGCCTCGGTGGTTGACCCCCTCGCCCATCCCGCCGTGGAACTTGGTGGCGAGGACGACATCGTCGCGGCGCCCGCCGGCGAGGGCCTTGCCGACGATCGTCTCGGACTCGCCCTGCGAGTAGACGTCGGCGGTGTCCACGAAATTGATGCCCGAGTCGAGGGCGCGGTGGATGATCCGAATGCTGTCGTCGTGGTCCGGGTTGAACTGGGAACCGAACATCATGGCGCCCAGGCACAGCGGGCTGACCTGCACCCCGGTGCGTCCGAAGGGGCGGTACTCCGTCATCGTGCGCTCACTCCGTCGATGAGTCGATGGTTGCGCGGCCAACCTACGCCCGGTGATCGCGATCCGCTCCGGGCACCGGGCCGCCGGGCGGCACCCGACGTGACGGGCCCGGCGGCCCCGCGCACGGCGTGCCCGCGCCATGGACACCCTGTTCGACGCCGGCCGCACCGGCGAGCCACCCGGACAGCGCGCCGGGGAAGGGGAAGGCTGGCCCTCCTCACCCCGCCGGAACCCGGCGCGGCTCCCCCGGAGGAAGGTCTTGAGGAACGTCGACATGAAGCGGTCACCCCACACTCCCGTACCGTCGAGCGCTCTGTCGGGGGCGCCCTCCTGGGTGAGCCTGATGACCCACGATCTCGGTGCCGCGCAGGACTTCTACGGCGCGGTGCTCGGCTGGGACTTCCGTACGTCCCCGCTCGGCGGGGAGTTCACCGTCGCGCTCCTCGACGGCTCGCCCGTCGCGGGCATCGGCGCGGTCGCGACCAGTCTGCGGGCCGGTGTCGCGTGGCTGCCGTACTTCGGGGTCTCCGACGCGGACGCCACGGCGGCACGGATCTCGGAGCGCGGCGCCACCGTCGCGGTGGGGCCGCTGACGATGACGACGGGCCGGGCGGCGCTGGCCGCCGACCCGCAGGGCGCCACCTTCGGCTTCTGGGCCGGGATGACGGTGGATGACTGGTCCGTCGGGCGCGGCGCCGCGCCGGCCACCCTCAGGCTGCGGACCAGGGACGCGTTCGCCGCCGCGATCTTCTACGCGGAGGTGCTGGGCTGGGCCGCCACCCCCGGCGCCGGCTGCGACGTCCAGTACGAGGGGGACCACGTACGGGTGACGTCGGGCGGGCACACGGTGGCGGAACTGTACGGCGGGGCGCTGGAGACGCCGCCGGACCCTCGGGTACGGCCCCGCTGGGAGGTGCACTTCCGGGTGCGGGACGTCGAGGCGGTGGCCCGGGCAGCGGGGGCGGCGGGCGGCTCGGTGGCCACGCCCCCGGCGCCGGACCCGGCGCACGGCGAGGCGCTGGTGGCGACGTTGCGGGACCCGTACGGCGCGCTGTTCACGGTGACGGCGGGCTGAGGAGGCAGGGCCCGCGCGACGCCCGCCGTACGCGCCCCGGTGCCCTCGTCCTCCCCGGGCGGGGCCGCGGCACCGGCGGGCCGGCGTCCCCGGCCCGCGTCACGCCGGCCCCTCGGTCGTCTCGGGGATGTCGAGCATGCGGGCGAGGCGCCGCCTGGCGTGCCGCACGTGCGAGCGCACGGTGGCCAGTTCGATGCCGAGGTAGGCGGCGACGTCCTCGTCGGCCGCCCCGAGCACATAGCGCAGCACCATCACGTCGTACTGCCGCTCCGGCAGCGCTGCGATGGCCCCGTACAGCCCGATCTCCCCCTCCAGCAGGGAGAATTCGTCCCGCATCTCGTGCAGCAGCGGCTTGCGCGCGGCGGCGTGGGAGACGTCGAACGTGAGAGCCGCCCGCCCCGACCGTACGGCTGCCCCCGACATGTTGTCCGGTTCCACAGGCATCGTCCTGTTCTCCGGTGGCAACCGGCGCCGCCGTCCCACGGACACCGCCGCTGCCAGGCACCGTCCGCCGGGCTCTCTCGGCCAGGCGGAGGAACGGGAAACCCCGCGGGGTCGCCCGCCCCTGGCCGAGCGTAACCGACCGACTACCGCCGTGGACCGTCCCGGCCGATACTCCTTGGTACGGGCAGACGGACGAGTGCGACGCCGGTGCCGATGCCGGTCACGCGGAACGCCGACCAAGCCGACGGCACCTGCCCTGCCGGGCCGCGCCCCTTCAGACGGACCCGGGCCGCCGTCCGACGGCCAGCAAGTGGGAACTGGCGGCGAGCAGTTCCGGATACGGCTCCGCCATCCGCGCGGCGGCGAGCGCGGAGTCGAACAGCCCGGTGCCGTACACCGACCGGCCCGTGTACTGCTCGACGGCCTTCAACTGCGACCAGGCGGGGCCCTCGACCCCGAAGACCCGCGTCCCGTCGAACCCGGCCGCGCGCACCTCGTCGGCGAGTTCCTCGCCGCGGTGGAAGTAGGCGGCGGTGAAGCCGCGCTTCCCGTCGTGCCGGGCGGTGGCCAGGATGCCGCCGACCGAGTCCCGCAGCCGCTCCTGGTGGAGGTGCGCGAAGGCGGTGTGCTCGAAGAGCGAGGCGTACCGGTTGATCCCCGCGGCGGCCACGACCCCGCCGGGCCGCACGACGCGGTACGCCTCGGTGAGCGCGCGGTGCCGGTCGCCGGCGTCGAGCAGGTGGTAGAGCGGCCCGAGCACGAGCACCACGTCGTACGACGCCTCCGGCGCCGTCAACTCCCGCGCGTCGCCCAGCTCGACGGTGCAGCCGTGGCGGCGCGCCGCTTCCACGTGCCGGACGATCGGGTCCACCAGGTGGACGTCGTACCCGTCCTCGACCAGCCACCGCGCGTGCGCCCCGGGCCCGCCCCCGACATCGAGCACGCGCGCGGGCGCTTCGGGCAGGTGGCGCCGCAGCAGCTCCTGCGTACGCACCAACTCCAACCGCCCGTCCGCCGACCCGGCCAACCGGTCGGCCTCGTCGATGGTGCGCGTATAGAACTCGGTGATCTCGGGGGCCAACTCGGGTACGGACATGGGAGCATTCTTGCCGTCTACCGGTGGACCGGAGTTGCGGGCACCCGGCGGCGACCCGGCCGAGCGGTGGGCTCTCACCCCTGCGGGGTGCACTCCGCCTTGACGTATGCGGCGAGTTGTTCGTGGGTGGCGTACCAGACGTCGTGTGTGCCGATGTGGTCCAGGAGTTCGCGCAGGATCACGAAGCGGGAGCGGTGGCCGATGACGTGCGGGTGCATCGTCAGCTGGAAGAGGCCGCCCTCCTCGATCGCCAGGTCGAACTCGTCGCGCCACAGGGACAGGACGCCGCGCGGCGGGGTGTAGGGGCGCAGGCCCGCGTAGCGGTCCATCATGAAGTAGGGGGCGTCGTCGCGTATCCACTCGACCGGGATCTCCACCATGCCGGTGGGTTCGCCGCGGTCGACGAGTTCGTACGGATCGTCGTCGGCCATCAGCGACGAGTCGTACAGCAGCCCCAACTCGCGGGAGATGGCCAGGGTGTTGTCGGAGAAGTCCCAGGACGGCGTCCTGATGCCGACCGGGCGCCTGCCGGTCAGGGACTCCAGGGTGTCGGCGGCCCGGAAGGCCAGGTCGCGTTCGTCGGCGGCGGCCAGCTGCATGTTGCGCTCGTGTATCCAGCCGTGCAGCGCCACTTCGTGGCCGGCGTCCCCGTAGGCCCGTACCTCCTCGGGGTGCAGCAGCGCGGAGACGGCGGGCATGAAGAACGTGGCAGGGACGGACCGGTCGCTCAGCAGGCGCAGGATGCGGGGCACCCCCGTGCGTGCGCCGTACTCGCCCTGCGAGAGCTTGCCCGGCTGTGTCTCGTCGTTCCTGAGCGGGATTGTCTCGTGGTCGGAGTCGAAGGAGAGCGCCACCGCGACGCGCGCGCCCCCCGGCCAGCGCGCCGGGCGCAGCGGGCGGCCCGCCCGCACGGCGCCGACGTGTCCACGCCAGGTCGACTCGTCCCACTGCCAGGGCTCCTTGCCCTGCCCGTCTGCTCCACCCGCCGTGCCCGTACCGCTCATCGTCGCTCCCGCCATGTCCGTCCCGCCCCGTTCGCCCGCGATTCTGGCACGGAGGGCCTCGCGCTCCCCGGGGTGGAGGGGAATGGAGGGGCCCCGGGGGCTGGAGTGCCCACGGCGCGGACCGAAGGGACGATTCAGTTATATCGCCTGCCTTGTACCGTCCGGGCGCACGCCCCGTCCCCCGTCCCCTGTGTTCTGTGAGGCGCAGCATGCGCCTGAGCATCCGCAATCAGCTTCCGGGCACGGTCCTGTCCGTCACGCCCGGCGAGGTGATGGCCACCGTGCGGGTCCGTCTCGACGGCGGGGCTCGGCGCCGGCCAGTGACGTGGTCGCGCTGATCAAATCGACGGAGGTCTCACTCGCCGTCGCCTGAACCGGCCGCCACCGGCAGCGCTCCGGCGGCCCGCCGGAGGGAAGGGGCTCCGGCCGCGAGCCCGGGCGCCGCCGCCTGCGGCCACTCCGCCGGAGCTGCCGCCGCCGGCGGGGCGTCCGGCCACCGCGCCACGCGTACGGACGTGACGGCGCTGACGTACCGCGCTCCGCAGTAGTCCGAGGGCACCACGAGCTGCGGGCCCTCGTCCCCCAGGCCACGCCCGTCCAGCTCCGTCGCCAGCAGCACCGGCACGTCGCCGAAGTCGGGATCGATCTCCGCCCAGGACAGCACGGTGTGATGTCCGTCGTCCCCGCTGACGGCCAGCAGGAAGCGGGTGCGGGCCTTGCGCCCCGGGCCGCCGAACTCGGGACCGGCGTCGGCGACGACGTCCCGGAGCAGCGGCCCGGCGAAGGAGTGCCGCCGCGGGCCGTCCTTGAGGCAGTTGAAGACGACCTCCTCGCGCCGCTGCCGCCAGCGTTTCGCCAGGTCGCCCACGGTCAGCAGGGCGGGACGCGCCACCTCGCCGCGCAGCACGAAGGCCCCGGTACGGAGTCGGCTCATGGGATTCCCCCTCGGGAGGCCGGCACGTGCGCGGCGGAGGCGGCTCCGCCCCCTCGGTCCTACGGCGGGTGATGCCCGGCGGCGCGGCCACGGAACCTCAAAAGCCAGCCAAATCGGGGACTTGGGCCGCCATCTGCGAGGCAGAGCACAGCGATGAGGCCGCAGACGCGGGACCGGGCGCGGCCCGGAACGCCGGGCAGTGAGGAGCGGCAGGCGGTGAGGAGCGGCAGGCCAGGGGCCGGGGGCGCGGGGGTTGGGGGCGCGGATCAGGCCGTCGACCGTGAACAGGGTGAGCTGCGTCGCCCAGGTCACCGCGCCGCGTCTGCCGTGGACCGCGA
>NZ_JAIUKE010000262.1 GCF_020176795.1 Streptomyces sp. 8L | reverse complement strand
CCCCTCGCCCCGGTTGGACCCTTCGGCCCGCCGGGGGCCACTGGAGTACCCGAAATGACCGACCCCTCCCCGGTGGTGACGCCCCCACGCGAGCGCCGCACCCCAGGACTGCTCGTCGCCGCGCTGCCCGTGGTGCTGATGCTGGCCCTCATGATCGTGGGCACTCTCTGCTTCGACCTCGACCCGGTGGTGCTCCTCGTCGCCTCGTGCGCCGTCACCGGTGTCATCGCCCGGTGGCTCGGCGTCACCTGGAACGAGATGCTCACCGGCATACGGTCGAAGATCGACGCGGCGATGCCGGCGCTGCTGATCCTCATCTCCATCGGCATGCTCATCGGCACCTGGACGCTGAGCGGGACGATCCCCATGATCGTCGACTGGGGCCTCAGGGCCATCCAGCCCTCGTGGATCGTGGTGCTGTCGTTCCTGATCACCATGGTCGTATCGACCGTGACCGGCACGTCCTGGGGCTCCGTGGGCACCGTCGGCGTCGCCCTGATCGGTGTGGCCGGCGGGCTCGGTGTGTCGCTGCCCCTGACGGCCGGAGCCATCGTCTCGGGCGCCTACTTCGGCGACAAGATGTCCCCGATGTCGGACACCACCAACCTGGCGCCCGCCGTGGCCGGTTCATCCCTCTTCGAGCACATACGCCACCTCCTGTGGACGACGGGACCGGCCGCGGTGCTCTCCTGCGTCCTGTACCTGGTCCTCGGCCGCACCCAGCACGCCGACGGCCACGCCGCCGCGCGCACGCAGGCCCTGCGCACCGTGCTGGAGCACGGGTTCCACTCCAGCCTCCTGCTCCTGCTGCCGCCCGCGGTGATTCTGGTGGGCGCCCTCATGAAGAAGCCGCCGCTGCCGACGATCATCGTCTCCTCGGCGGTCGCGGGAATCCTGGGCGCGGTCCTCCAGGGCTTCTCCCTCCAGCAGATCGGCGCCTCCGCGTCGACCGGCTTCACGGCGTCGATGCTCAGCGGCCACGGCGGCATCGACCCCGGGCACCTGTCCGCGGCGGCGGGCACACTCCTCAACCGGGGCGGCATGGCGTCGATGGCGTCCACCATGCTCATCGGGCTCGCGGGCTTCGCCTTCGCGGGCATCCTGACCGAGACCGGCTGCCTGGACGTCCTGATGCGCAAGCTGCTGACCAGGGTCCGCAGGACCGGCGGAATCATCCTGGCCACCTCGCTCAGCTCGGTGGCCACCGCGTTCGCGATGGGGGTCTCGTACCTGACGATCATCGTCCCGGGCCAGGCGTTCCGCGAGGTCTACCCGCGGCGCGGGCTGGCCCCGAAGAACCTCTCGCGCACCCTGGAGGACTCGGGGACGGTCTTCGTACCGCTGGTGCCGTGGACCGAGGCCGCCACGTACATGTCCACGACCCTGGGCGTCGCGACCATGGCGTACGCGCCCTACGCGTTCCTCAACTACTTCGGCGTGATCATCGCCGTGATCTGCGGCTACACCGGCCTCGGCATCGCCCGCCGACAGCCGGAGCCCACCACCACGGAGGACCCGGTACCGGCCGCGGCCTGAACACGACCGCCGTGAGCGGTGGTACGGGGCGCGGCCGGGCACGGCGGGCGGTGGCCCGCTCCGAGTACGGCAGTACAGCGTTGACGGGGGCAAACCGCCGTGCGACGGTGAACAAGCGCTCCGTCCGGGAGCATCGGAACTGGAGGCAGACCGCTGTGACCTTGGGAAACAACGACTCCCGCTCGGCCATGACACGGAGTTTGACACCGGACCAGCTCGATCTCTTCGAGAAGGGCTTCGCCGCCCGGCCGGAGAACCGGCTGATGCAGAACGCCGTCACCCGGACACCCGTGGACGATGTCGCCCTGGACCGGCGGGTCCTCACCGGTATCGACCACTCGGTCTCCCACCACCTGGACGACTGGAAGGCCACCAACCAGAAGCAGAGCGGCCGCTGCTGGATGTTCGCGGGCCTCAACCTGCTGCGGGTCGGCGCCGCGCGGAAACTGGGCGTGAAGGACTTCGAGTTCTCGCAGAACTACCTGCTCTGGTGGGACAAGTTCGAGCGCGCGAACCACCTCCTCGAAGCGGTCATCGAGACCTCGGACCGCGACGTGGACGACCGCACGGTGGCACACCTGCTGGCGGACCCGATCGGGGACGGCGGGCAGTGGAACATGTTCGTGGCGCTCGTCGCCAAGCACGGCCTGGTGCCCAAGTCGGCCATGCCGGAGACCGACAGCTCCTCCGCGACCCGGGCGATGAACCGGGCCCTGAAGACCCTGCTGCGCCAGGGCGCCCGTGACGTGCGCGCGCGGGCGGCCGAGGGGGCGGAGGTGCAGCGGGAGCACAAACGCGAGGTGCTCGCCGCGGTCCACCGGGTGCTCAGCATCCACCTCGGCACGCCGCCGCAGCGGTTCCTGTGGCAGTGGGAGGACAAGGACAAGCAGTTCCACCGCGACGGCTGGCTCACGCCCGCGGAGTTCGCCGACTCGTACGTGGACCTGCCGCTGGACGAGTACGTCTGCCTGGTGCACGACCCGAGGGAGTCGAGCCCGGTCGGCCGCACCTTCACCGTCGAGTACCTGGGCAATGTGGTGGACGCCCCGCCGGTCGTGTACCTGAACGTGCGCATGGAACTGCTGAAGCGGCTGGCCATGGACGCGATCGTCGGCGGCGAGCCGGTGTGGTTCGGCTGCGACGTGGCCAAGATGATGCACCGGGACGCCGGCGTGTGGGACGCCGCGCTCTTCGACTACGCGGCCGTCTACGACACCCCGTTCACCATGGACAAGGCCGCCCGGCTGCTGCACCACGACACGGAGATGACCCACGCGATGCTGTTCACCGGCGTGGACGTGCTGGACGGGAGCCCGCGCCGCTGGCGGGTGGAGAACAGCTGGGGCGGCGAGAAGGCCGACAACGGTTTCTGGACCATGAACGACTCGTGGTTCGGAGAGCACGTCTTCGAGATCGCGGTCCGGCGCTCGGCCCTCCCGCCCGAGCTGTCCGCCGCGCTCGACCAGCCGCCGGTCGTCCTCCCCGCCTGGGACCCCATGGGCGCCCTCGCCGACTGAGGAGGCCGGGAAGGGTCGCTGTCGGACTGCCGGGAAGGGCCGCTGAAGGCCGCTGCGGGGGCGGCCGGGAGAGGCCGGTACCGGGCGGTCGGGAAAGGCCGCTGCGGGGCTGCCGGGAAAGGCCGGTACCGGGCGGTCGGGAAAGGTCACTGCGGGGCGGGCTTCTCGTGTGCGTACGCGGCGCGCGCGGAGGCCCGCCTCCCTCATGTCCGGCGCGGTGTCGGGCCGCCGGTCGCCGTCAGCCGCGGGACGCCACGTCCCGGCCGCGGCTTCGTGGGACGGTCGCGCCTTCGGGGGGCGGGCCCTGCTGGAGCGAGGGCAGCGTCAGGTACCACCACTCCGCGAGGCGGTCGCTGATGGTGCCCGCCCCTTCGAGCGCCTCCGTCAGGGAGCAGAGGCCGAAGAACGCGCGGACCAGGGTGCGGGCGGTGGGCGCGGGGCGCAGGTGGCGTGCCAGGTGGCCGGTGGCGCGTGCCTCGGCGAGGAGCCGTGTCGCGGCGGCGGTCCACAGGGCGAAGGGGGCGGGAACGGTGGCGTTGATGGTGTCGCGCTCCGCCCACAGGCGTGCGCCGGCGCGCGTGACCGGGTCCCCCGCGAGGGCCTGGGCGACCTCGTAGCTGAGGAAGACGAGCCGTTCCAGGGGCGGGACCGCCTCGTCCGCGTACCGGGCGGTGAGGTCCGGCCAGGTGGCGAAGCGGTCCCGCACCACGGCGAGGGCGATGCCCTCCTTGCTGGCGTAGTGGAAGTAGACGGAGCCGCTGGTCCGGCCCGTCCGCGTGCTTATGTCGTTGACGCTGGTGCCCGCGTATCCGCGTTCGGCGAAGAGGCAGGCCGCTGCTTCCAGGAGTGCCCTGCGGGTTGTCATCGCCCGTTTCTGCAACGTCCTGTCCGCCTTCGCTCAATCTTCCCGATGCCGATGAATGTAATGCGCCCGCGCACGCCCGGAGCAATTGACGATCTCGCTTGAGCGAAATTCCGTATTTCTTTCGAGGATGACCGCCCACGAGTGGTAATGGTGCGAGTCCGTCGTCTTCGGGTGTCCGCCGGGGTTTCCCCGCGCCCTGGACCGCAGCCGCGGATTGCCCGATGAATATGCCTGAACTGGCCCTCACGGCAGTCACGTTGAGTGGATGCCGCCCGCGCCGGCGAACTGGCGTTCCCCTGCCCCTGTACACCCTGCCCGCAATATCGGTCGATAGCCCCAGACGGTCATTGTGTGGTTTTCCGTGGCGAGAATAACGTAGCCGCCACGATGTTTCCGTTTGGCGCGGATAGCCGGGAATGCGCATCTGGATGGCTGGCCCCGTCCGGCGTACACACCCCGCCGCGCACCCGCACGGGACGTCGCGACACAGAGACCACCGTCACGCCGTGCGTGACCGCCCGTACCGGAGGAGATCGCTGTGACCGTTTCGCGCCCCCCACTGCTCGACTGGTTCCCCGAAGCCGTCGTCTTCGACTGCGACGGCACGTTGATGGACAGCGAACGTCACTGGCAGGAAGCCCGCCACCGGGCCTTCCGGGACTTCGGGCTGCACGCTCCGCCGGGATTCGCGGAGCAGGCCGCGGGCGTGCACTACACCGAGTGCGGACGGCTGATGGCGGCCTCCGCGAACAAGCCGGAACTCGCGGCCGATCTCGCGGGCTCGCTCCTCGACCACTTCCTGTCGCTCGTCGCCGACGACCCGGTGACGATGCCGGGGGCCGCCGAACTCGTCCGCTCGCTCTCCGGCCGCCTCCCGCTGGCCGTCGCCAGCAACTGCCCCCTGCATGTGGTGGAGGAGTGCCTGCAACGGGCCGGCCTGCGCAGGCACCTCCAGCACATCGTCGTTCCGGACGAGGAACCGGGACCAGCGGTACGGGAGGACGCCGGCGACACCGGGACGGTGCGGCCCAAGCCCTGGCCCGACGTCTACCTCGTGGCGGCCCGGCTGTGCGGTGTGTCGCCCTCGCGGGCCCTGGCGGTCGAGGACTCCCTGACCGGCGTGGAGTCCGCCCACCGGGCAGGACTGCGCGTCCTCGGGGTCGGACCCAGGCCCGAGGGCGGGACCGTGGAACGCGCGGACCTGTGGCTCCCCTCCCTCCGGGCCCCGGAACTCCTGGCCTGGGCGGGGTCCCAGGTCCCCGGAGCCCGTACGCGCGGCGCGCCGGCGGCCGGCCCGTCGCGGATCACCGGGCCGGCCGAGGAGCAACACGGCGGAGCGAGTGGACGCGTGCGGAAGGAGCAGCGGAAACAGTCCGGTTGACCCGACGGCGGGCTCGTTCTGACGGCCCCGCACCGGGCCTGGTCCGGCACCCTGTCCGAGGGCCTCGTCCGAGGGCCTCGTCCGGGGACCTCGTCCGGGGTGTGCGTCGACCGCGACGAGCCGTCCGCCCTGGTCAGGAGGGCAGGCGACGGGCGAGGTACGGGGCCGTCCGGCTCTCCGGCGCGCGGGCCACCCGCGCGGGCGGGCCCGACGCCACCACGCGGCCGCCCGCGTCCCCGGCCCCGGGGCCCAGGTCGAGGACCCAGTCGGCGCCCGCCACCACGCCCATGTCGTGTTCGACGAGAACCACCGTGTTGCCCGCGTCCACCAGCCCGTGCAACTGCCGCATCAACAGGTCGGTGTCGGCCGGGTGGAGGCCGGTGGTCGGCTCGTCCAGCAGGTAGAGGGTGTGGCCGCGGCGCAGGCGCTGCAACTCGGTTGCCAGCTTGATGCGTTGTGCCTCGCCGCCCGACAACTCGGTGGCGGGCTGCCCGAGGTGCAGATAGCCGAGCCCCACGTCGCGCAGCGTCCGAAGGCCGCGGGCGACCGCCGGGACGTCCGCGAAGAACGCCTCGGCCTCGTCGACGGACATGTCGAGTACGTCGGCGACGGTGCGGTCCCGGTAGGTGATCTGGAGCGTCTCGGTGTTGTACCGGGCACCGTGGCAGGTCGGGCAGGGCGCGTACGTACCAGGCAGGAAGAGGAGTTCCACCGCCACGAATCCCTCGCCCTGACAGGTCTCGCAGCGCCCGGACGCCACATTGAACGAGAAGCGGCCCGGCGGGTAACCGCGCCTGCGTGCCTCGTCCGTGGCCGCGAAGACCGACCGTACGGTGTCGAACAGACCGGTGTACGTGGCCAGGTTGGAGCGCGGTGTGCGGCCGATGGGCCGCTGGTCGACGCGTACCAGGCGGTCCACGGCCTCAAGGCCCTCCACCGCGCGCGCCCCCGTGCCGGGAGGACCGCCGACCGTACCCCCGTCGTCCGCCTCCGCCGCCGTGCCGTCGTCCGTCCCGGTCGCCGTGCCGTCGTTCGTGTCGTCGTCCGTGCCGTCGTCCTCGAACTCCCCCTGCTCCGCGCCCGGTTCGGAGTTCCGGCTGCCGGTGCCCAGATGTGCCGCGACCGCGTCCGCCAGGACCTGGCCGACCAGTGTCGACTTGCCGGAGCCCGACACACCCGTGACGGCGGTGAGCACACCGAGCGGTACGTCGACATCGAGATCCCGCAGATTGTGCCGGGTCACACCGCGAAGCCGCAGCAGGCCCGCGGGAGCGCGGGGGTCCCGCGGGGCGGCAGGCGCGGTGGGTGCGGTGGAACCGCCGGAAGCCGTCTCGCCGCCGTCTCCGAAGAGGTACGGGCGGGTCGCCGACTCCGCCACCTCCGCGAGGCCGGGCACGGGGCCGCTGTAGAGCACCCGGCCGCCGTACCTGCCCGCGCCAGGACCCACGTCGACCACCCAGTCGGCCCGGCGCACCACATCCATGTCGTGCTCCACGACGAACAGCGAGTTTCCCTCGGCCCGCAGCTTCTCCAGCACGTCGAGCAGGGGTTCCGTATCCGCCGGATGCAGGCCGGCCGAGGGCTCGTCGAGCACGTACACCACACCGAAGAGTCCCGAGCGCAGCTGGGTCGCGAGGCGCAGCCGCTGCAACTCGCCAGGCGAGAGGGTGGGGGCGGTGCGGTCCATGCTGAGGTAGCCGAGGCCGAGCCCGGCCAGTACGCCGATCCGGGCGCGGAGGTCGCGCGAGAGCGCCACGGCCGCCTCGGTCGTCTCGCCCGAGCCGGAGGACGGCACGGTGGCCGAGGACGGCACGGTGGCGGACGGGTCGGTGATCCGGGCGGTGTGCCGGAGGACGTCCGCGAGCGCTTCCAGGGGCATGCCCGTGAGGGTGGCGATGTCGTGTCCCGCGAAGGTGACGGCGAGGGCCTCGGGGCGCAGCCGCCTGCCCCCGCACAACGGGCACACGGCGCTCTGGAGGTAGCGGGCCACACGCCGGCGGGTCGCCGCGCTCTTGGACTCGGAGAAGGCGCGCATGACATACCGCTCGGCGCTCATGAACTTGCCCTGGTACGGCCGCTGGACGCGCCCCGCCTCGCGCACCGGGTCGACGGTCACCACCGGCTGCTCGTCGCTGAAGAGAATGAAGTCCCGCTCCTCTTGCGGGAGTTCGCGCCAGGGGCGGTCGATGTCGTGGCCGAGTGCCTGCACCACGTCGCGCAGGTTCTTGCCCTGCCACGCGCCGGGCCAGGCGGCGATGGCGTGGTCGCGGATGCTCAGCGCGGGGTCGGGCACGAGCGAGGACTCGGTGACCCGGTGCACCCGGCCCAGGCCGTGGCACTCGGGGCAGGCACCGGTCACGGTGTTCGGCGAGAACGCGTCGGAGTCCAGCGGCTCGGCCCCCTCCGGGTACGAGCCCGCGCGCGAGAACAGCATCCGCAGCAGGTTCGAGAGCGTGGTGACGGTGCCGACGGAGGAGCGCGAACCGGGGGCGCCCCGGCGCTGCTGGAGCGCGACGGCGGGCGGCAGCCCGGTGATCTCCCGGACCTTCGGCGCACCGACCTGGTGGATCAGCCGGCGGGCGTACGGGGCCACGGACTCGAAGTAGCGGCGCTGGGCCTCCGCGTAGAGGGTGCCGAAGGCCAGGGAGGACTTGCCGGAGCCGGAGACACCGGTGAAGACGGTGAGCGCGTCGCGGGGGATGTCGGTGTCGACGTCGCGGAGGTTGTGCTCGCGCGCGCCCCTGATCCGTACGAAGGGGTCGGCCGCCTCGCCGCCCGGCACGGGCGGGCCGCTGGGCGCGGACGTCATCGGCGGGAGGGGCCCGGGGGCGTCCGGCGGGCCGCCGCGCGGTACCTGCCCCGGGGCGGCCGACGGGTCCCCGTCCGGCCTGTCTCCGTGAGGCGGCCTGTCTCCGCGGGGCGGCCTGTCTCCATGGGGCGGCGTGTCTCCATGGGGCCTCACCGTCACCTCTCCGTCGCTCCTCGGTCATGACCATGGCCATGACCCCCACAGCCATGGCCATTGTCGCGCACAGGCGCCGCCCTCACCTGCGGGGACGCGTCGGCCCCGTCACTTGCCGCCGACCGGGCCGACGTACGTGCCCGGGTGCGTGGCACCGTCCTGCCGGAGCACGGGCTGGAAGTCCCACGCCAGCTTGGCCGAGGTCGTCTCGTTCGGCGGCGTGATGACGATCGTCTTCACGTCGAACTCCTGGCCGTCCCCCTTTTCGAAGGGGAGGTACGTGATGGTGAAGCTGGTGCTGCCGCCGGGCTGCACCGTGACGGTCCTGGGCGTGGCGGCCTGGCGCCCGAGCGACCACGTCTCGCCCCCGGCCAGCAGGTCCAGCCCCGGGTAGCCGTTCATCGTGCAGGCCGAGGAACTCGTGTTGGTCATCTTGATGACGACCGCGCCCTGCGAGCCGACGGACTGGGCGCCGCTGCCGGGTGCGACCGCGAAGGAGAGGCCGGAGGTGTGGCAGCGCCCGCCACCCGACGCGCCGGACTTCCCGGAGCCGCTCGCGGAACCGGACGAGGAGTCCGAGGACGAGCCGGAGGAGTCCGAGCCCGAGGCATTCGAGCCGGAGGCGGACGAGCCGGAGGTTCCGGTAGCGGTCGAGGCGTCGGACGATCCCGTCGAGGAGCCGCCCGTGTCGGACGACAACGGGGACGACAGGGGCGCGGCAGAGGCGCCGGACGAACCGCTGTCCGAGTCCGACGAACCACCGCAACCGGTGAGCAGCAGACCGCCTGCCACGGTGGCGAGAAGCAGGGGGAGAGCGTGCTGACGTCGCATCACAGGTGCCTCACTCAAGGAGTCCCGGAACTTCGTTCCGGCGGGATCGGAGCGGCTCCGGCACCCCGGGAAGACGAGCATGGTGCGTTCCCGGGGCTGCGAGAGCGGCGAGGAGGCGTCGTCGCGTCCTCTCTCGGATCAGTGTCACCCATCGACGATCACGGGGGATTGCCTGTGGTGCTTCCAGAACGCCGCTGTTGACCGCTCGTGACATGGGAACGACCGCTCGACGGAGCGACGGGACGGAGAACCGCCGGGCGCCCGGGGGTGCTGTGCCGTCAGTGCGACGGCGCCGGGGCCGGCGCCGCGCCCGCGGCCCTGGGGACGCGGGAGGCGCTGCGCGCGGTGGAGACGCCGAGCGCCATCAGCCAGTAGCTGAGCAGCGCGCCCATCAGCGCGGTGGTGCCCCAGCCGTTGGCCGCGTAGAAGTGTTCCGGGACGTTGCCGAAGAACAGCGACGGCACGAAGGCCAGGTTGGCCACCGCGAGGGCGTACGCCGACCAGCACGTCCAGCGCGGGAGCAGGCGGGTACGGGAGACCGCGAAGCCGAGCGCGCCCAGGAAGACCGCCAGCATCAGGCGGGAGATCGAGCCGTACAGGATGTACGTGCCGTTGACCGTGATCGTCGGGTCGACGGGGTGGTCGGCCGCGATGACCGCGCCGGCCTCCAGGCCGCTGGAGACCAGGGTGACCGTCGCGTAGACCAGGCCGGAGGCGAAGGCCAGGGTGCCGGCCCACTCGTACTCCGGGTTCACCCGCTTGACCAGCTCGCGAAAGGCCGTCACGAAGACGACGAGGAGCGCGAGCGCGAGGATTCCGATCAGCAGCCTCGCGAGGACGTTGGAGGCAGGCGGCGGGCCCGAGTAGACGAAGTAGAGCGGTACTTCGACGATGAGGGCCGCGGCCGTGGAGATCCCCGCGATCCCGGTCAGGCGCCGCGCGGTGCTCTCGCGATGCGAATCCCTCTCGCGACGCGAACCGCTCTCGTGACGCGCGCTGCTCTCGTGACTCTCGTTCATGGGTCCCCCCGTTGTGTGTCGTTTCGTGCGGCGCCATGTGGTGCTCGTGCGGTGATGTGAGGTGACGTTGCGGTGCCGTGTCCCGCACTCAGGTGCCATGCGGATGTCCCGTACCGCGGTGGCGCGTGCCCCGCCTGCACCGGAAATCCTGCCGGGCGCGGCACGCGGCGTCGATGGGCCTGGGGACCGGACCCGGGGTGCACCTGCCGACACCCCCCGCCGTGAGGAAGGCCACGAATCGACTCCGCTCCCCGCGGGTACGCGCGTACAGCTCATCGGCGCCACGCGGTCTGCCCTGCCCGTCTTCCCGGCGGCTGGGATTCCGCTGGTAATAATGGGCGGAATCGGATGACTACGGACAGGATGAAATGAATATCGGCCGCCCCCGTCGATCGATCAGCACCCGACAGGGCCGCGTGACGAAGGGCCCGGACCGCTCTGCCAACGACCGCCTGCTCCGTTCTCTCCTGAGGAGGCGGAAGCAGTCGCTGTCCGCGTCCGACGTCACCGTCACGGACAAGGCAGAGGTCCACCGGGCGGTGTCTGCGGCGGCGCTCGGCAACATGATGGAGTGGTTCGACTTCGGCGTGTACGCCTATCTGGCGACCACGCTGGGGAAGGTCTTCTTCCCGTCGAGTTCGCCGGGCGCCCAGGTCGTCTCCACCTTCGCGACGTTCGCCGCCGCGTTCCTCGTCCGCCCGCTCGGCGGTCTCGTCTTCGGGCCGCTCGGCGACCGCATCGGCCGCAAGCGCGTGCTCGCGGTCACCATGCTGCTGATGGCGTGCAGCACCTTCGCCGTGGGCTTCCTGCCCGGCTACTCGGCCATCGGCTTCGCCGCGCCGATCCTGCTGCTGATCTGCCGGCTGGTGCAGGGGTTCTCCACCGGTGGCGAGTACGCGGGCGCCACCACGTACATCGCCGAGTACGCCCCCGACAAACGGCGTGGCTTCCTCGGCAGCTGGCTCGACTTCGGCACCTTCATCGGCTACGCCTTCGGCTCCGGCATCGTCACGCTGCTCACCGCGGTCCTCGGCAGCAAGGGCATGGTCGACTGGGGCTGGCGGGTTCCGTTCTTCGTCGCGGGCCCGCTCGGCCTCGTCGGCCTGTACATGCGGCTGCGCCTCGAGGAGACCCCGGCGTTCCTGCGGGAGCAGGAGGCGGCCGAGGCCGAGGAGGGCGGCGCGGCCGAGGCGGCGCGCGCCGACGACGAACTCGCGGCCGGCGCCCGGCAGTCCGGCAAGGGGCGGCTGAAGGAGATCTTCACCAGGCACTGGCAGGCCGTGCTGATCTGCATGGGCCTCGTGCTGCTCTACAACGTCACCAACTACATGGTGACGTCCTACCTGCCCACCTTCATGACGGAGACCCTCGGGCAGGGCGAGGTCACCGCGCAGCTGCTGATCCTCGGCACCATGATCATGGTCGCCCTGACGATCACCGTCGTGGGCCGCTCCTCGGACCGGTGGGGGCGGCGGCCGATGTTCCTGGCGGGCAGCATCGCGATGGTGGTGCTGGCCGCGCCCGCGATCCTGCTGATCCGGCAGGGCGGCATCCTGCTGCCCGCGTTCGGCTGCGCGATCCTCGGTCTGCTGCTGGTGTGCTTCGCGGGCACGTCGGCCTCGACCCTGCCCGCGCTGTTCCCGACCCGTATCCGCTACGGCGCGCTGTCCATCTCCTTCAACGTCTCCGTCTCGCTCTTCGGCGGGACGACGCCGCTGATCGCGTCGGCGCTGGTGGAGAAGACGAACGACAAGATGGTTCCCGCGTACTACCTCATGATCGCCGGGCTGATCGGGCTGATCTCGACGTTCTTCCTGCACGAGACCGCCGGGAAGCCGCTGCGCGGGTCCGGGCCGATGGTGGAGTCGGAGGAGCAGGCCCGCAGCCTGGTCGCCCGCAGCCGTACGGAGGCCGGCCGCCAGGCACGGGACGTGTGGCTGCGCGTACGCCATCCCGGCAGGCACCACGCGGACGACACCGACGAGATGTGACGGACGGCGCCCGTGGCGCGGGCGCCGTCCGGAGCACGGGAGAGCCGCGCGTCAGCGCGTGAGGGCCAGCGCCGGGACGAACTTGGCCGCGTCGACCGTGCCGACGCCGGTCGCCATGTCGTAGCCGCGGACCGCGTCGTAACCGGTGACGCCCTGGTACGAGTTGTTCGTGCCGTCCTTCACGTCCACGAGGCCCGTGAACGGGTTCCACGGCGACTGCGCCGACAGGCTGTACAGCGCCTGGTGGATGTCGCCGAGCCGGTGTCCCGCCTGCTGGTCGGCGAGCGCCACGATGCCCGAGAAGAGGGGGCTGGCCTCGCTCGTACCGCCGGAGATGCCCCAGCCCGTCTCCTTCGGGTCGTAGCTCATGTACGTCCAGGCCCCGCCGTCGACCGCGGCGGACATGGAGACGTCCGGGGTGCCGCGCCGGGCGCCGACGACCGGCTCGACCGTGTCCTGGTAGGAGGGCCGCGCGAAGACGTGCGACTGGCCGCCGCCTCCCGCGCCGTTGTCGTTGTAGACGCTGTCCGGCGCGGTACGGCCGCCCTGCGCGTCCAGGTGCAGCTGGGTGCCGCCGATCGAGGTCACGAGGGGGTCGGCGGACGGCCAGGAGTTGACCCGCTGGTCGTAGTGGCCGACGCCGTCCTCGGTCGAGTCGGTGGCACCGCCGTCGCCGGAGGACGCCAGCACGGTGACGTCGTGCCGCTCGGCGTCCTTGAAGGCGTACCGCAGGTCCTTGATGCTGGAGAAGTCGCCCTTGCCGAAGCCGGGGAAGGTGTTCTCCGTCGCTCCGAAGCTCTGCGTGATGACATCGCCCACGCCCTGGTCGATCAGGCTCTTCTCGGCGTCCATCATCTCGGGCAGGCCGGTGACGCCCTCGGTCTCCGCGACGCCCGTCTCGACGAGCACGATGTGCGCGTCGGGCGCGACCGCGTGCGCCATCTGGACATCGAGGCTGGTCTCGCCGGCCCAGCCGGTCTGTGTCTCGTCCGTGGGGTCGAACTTCGGCACATTGCCCCACTTCACCACGGACACATGGGTGCTCTTGATGCCGAACTGCTTGCTGTACACGTCGAGGTCGTGCTGCACGGTCGGCGAGCCGAAGGAGTCCACGATGACGATCGTGCGGCCCTTGCCGGTGATCCCCTTGCGGTAGAGGGGATTCAGGTCGTACGCCTGCCGGTACTGGATCGGCGTGTAGCACGCGATGCCGTACCGGGTCTCGCACTGCGCGGTGCTCAGCGGGGCGCTCGCGCCGCGCACGGCCTGATGCCCCGCCACGGCGGGCACGGGCCGCGGCAGCGCGGCGGACGACGCCGAGGCGGCGGACACCGCCGACACGGGGCCGGCCGGCGCCGGGGCCGGCCCCGTGCCGGGCGCGGTGGCGAGGGCGCAGGCGGTGAGAGCGGTGACCCCTACGGCCAGGGCCACAGCTCTTCTCCGGTGCGAAGCCGGGAGAACTCTGTGCATGGAGGTGCTCCTTGCATCGAGTGGATCATGCCGACCGATCGGGCGATCGGTATGACGATCAGATCGTCAGGTCACGACCGGAACAAGGAGCCCGGCGCTCCGGGGCGGCCTGTTTACTTCACTCGGCCGAATAATTTGCCTGTGCATGACATCTTCGAACCGCGGGCGGCCGGCCACGCCCGAGGGACGTGCGCGGGCGCCCGGCCACGCGCGAGGGGCGTGCCGGCGCCGCCGTGACATCGCCCGAAGACCCCGATGAAGCGGGCGCAAGTTCACAAATGGGCTAAGCGAGATAAAATTTCTATAAACGCTGATTGAGGACGAGTGAGCAGGTGACTCGGAAGCGGTCACACGCCACAGCGAAGGAGGTGGCCGAGATGGCGGCACACACGTCACCCGGCACGACATCCAGCACGTCGGACAGTATTGACCAGCACCCGGACATCATGGCTCTGCGCCGGGACCACTCGGAACGGGCCGCTTCCACCCCGATGGCACAGGCGGTGGAAGGGCTGGCGATACTGGCCGGTCTGTACCTCGCGGGGTCCGCGTGGATCATCGGCTTCACCGCGTTCACCCCCCTTGCCATCACCAACCTGATCGCCGGTCTCGCGTTCGCCCTGCTCGCCATGGGATACGCCAACTCCGCCTACGAGCGCATGCACGGCCTGAGCTGGGCCGCACTCGGAATCGGTGTGTGGGCGATCATCGCTCCCTGGGTGATCACAGGAAGCTTCGCCACCATGCACACGATCTGGAGCAACTGCGTCATCGGCGGCGTGATGGTGCTGCTCTCGCTGGTGACCGCGGCGCTCGGCGCCGGACGGTCGCGAGCCAGGGGCCGCTCACGGCGGACATGACCCGGGACGGTTCCAGGACGGCCGGCAGCACGCACCTGTGCCGCCGGCCGCGTCGTGCCCGGCCGCACCTGGCCGGCGCCCGGGCGGGTCCTGGGGGCGGCGGCCGGGTGCCTACGGTTGCACCATGAACGCCGGCAACAGCACCTCCCCGGGCCCTGCGCGGTCCGGAGACGCGTCCGCCCCCTCGGACCCGTCCGCGCCGTCCCCCCGTCTGGCGCACTACCTCCACCGGCTCGGCCTGCCCGGCGCGAGCGGCCTCACGGCCGACGCGGGCACGCTGCGGTCCCTGCACCGGGCGCACACCTACGCGCTGCCCTTCGAGAACATCGACCCGGTGCGCGGCATCGTGCCCTCCCTCGAAGCGGACGATCTGGACGCGAAGTTGGTGCGCGGCGGGCGCGGCGGCTACTGCTACGAACACAACACACTGCTCATGAACGCCCTCGTCGCACTCGGCTTCGGTGTGACCCTGCTCGCGGCGCGCGTCCTGGTCGGCGCCACGGACATCGCCTCGCGGCCGCGCACCCACATGGCACTCCTGGT
Organism: Streptomyces sp. 8L; assembly: GCF_020176795.1. Lineage (GTDB taxonomy): Bacteria > Actinomycetota > Actinomycetes > Streptomycetales > Streptomycetaceae > Streptomyces. Next base: position 2,570 of record NZ_JAIUKE010000262.1, on the reverse strand, counting down.
GGAACCGGCCGACGGCTCAGGAACGCGCGGCGGCTCCGGGGCGCCCCCGTACCTCGCGGACGTCGGCTTCGGCACGACCGGCGCGCTCATCGAGCCGGTGCCGCTGGTCGCGGACACCGAGTTCACCGCCGAGGGCCGCCGCCACCGCCTCGTCCACGTACCGCACGAGGGGCCGTCCCCGATGTGGGTCCTCGAGGCGTACGGGAACGACGGCTGGGCGCGGCAGTACGGCTTCACGCGCGAACCGTTCGAGCGTTCCGACTTCTCCGTCGTGAACTGGCACATCGCCACCAATCCGCGCTCGCCCTTCGCCCGGCGGCTGACCGTCCAGCGCGCCCTGCCGGGCGGGGTCCACCGGTCCCTGTCCCAGGACCGGTTCACCGAGAGCCACGCGGGCGCGGTGGTGCGCTCCTACGGCGTACGGTCCGACGCCGCGTTGCGCGACGCGCTCGCCGACGACTTCGGGATCGCGCCGCCCGCCGGTCTCAGCCTCGGCCCCGAAGCACTCTGAGCCGCCCCGGGCGCCGGGCCCGCCACAGGGCCGCACGGCGTCGCGGCCACCGGCGTCACGGCCGCGCGGCCCCGGGGGCGCACGCCTCACGTCTCGCCGAGGCTCGCCCGTTCCAGGTCGAGGGCGTGCTGGAGGCGGCGCATCGTCGCGCCCGCGACCTCGCCGTTCTCGTAGAGCCTGTGCAGTTCCGCGGTCTCCGCCGCGGTCAGGGCGCGGCGCAGGGCGCGGACGTCGTCGTCGGGGGCCCCGCCGCCCGGGTCGTCGCCGGCCTCCGCCGCGGCCCGCTCGTAGCGGGTGCTCAGGCCGCGCCGCACCTGCTCGGCGGCGCCGCGCCCCACCGTCGCCGACTCCACCAGCCGGTCAAGCTCCGCCAGGGCCGCCGCCGCCAGGGCGCGCCGGACCCCGGCCTCCTCGCGCTCGGTGTGCCCGGGCACGAGGGCCACCCCTGACCTGCGTACGACGGAGGACAGCGTGAACCCCTGCACGACGAGCGTCACGACGACCACCCCGGTGGTCAGCACCAGGACCAGCGGGCGGTACGGCAGCGGTGCCCCTGCGTGGGTGGTGAGCGGGATGGACAGGGCGGCGGCCAGCGGCATCACGCCGCGGGGGGGGGGCCCGGGCCGCCCCCCCCGCCCCCCCCCCGGCCGCCCGCCCCCCCCCGCCCCCCGGCCTCACCACCCCCCCCGGGGGGCGTACCGCCGGGGGGCCCCCTGGGGGGGGGGTCCGGGGTTCGCCCCGGGCGGGGCCCCCCCCCCCCCCGCCGCGGGGGCCGCCCCAGGACAGCACCGCCGGCACCCGCCAGGAGAGCCGGCCCCCCGACTCGCCCGGCGGCGCCCCGGCCCGACCCGGCGGCGCCCCCGACCCGCCCGGCGGCGCCCCGGCCGGAGCGCGCCTGCGGCGCCTGACCTGCGTCAGCGCCGAGAGCGGGAAGATCCACAGCAGCCGCACCGCGAGCACCGCGCCCGCGCAGGCCAGCATCCACAGCGGCCAGTCGCCCTCCGACCCGGTCAACTCGCGAACCATGAGAGGGAGTTGCAGGCCGATGATCGCGAAGACGACGCTCTCCAGCAGGAACACCACCGTGCCGTAGACGGCGTGCAGCTGGAGCCTGGCGCGCGGGCCCGTCAGCCGGTGGCCCGTACTGCCCAGCACGACGCCCGCGACCACCACGGCCGTCACCCCCGACGTGTGCAGGTCCTCCGCGACCACATACGCCGCATACGGCGTGACCAGCGCGATCACCGTCTCCAGCGTCGCGTCGCCGGTACGGCGGCGGATCAGGCCCACCAGCGCGCCGACCGCGCCGCCGACCACCGCACCGCCGCCGCCCAGCAGCAGGAACTGCCCGACCGCACCGGGCAGTGACACCGCGCTCGCGGCGACCGCACCGGTGACGGCGACCTTGAAGAGCACCAGGCTCGTCGCGTCGTTGAACAGGCTCTCCCCCTGTACGAGCACCTGGATGCGCGGCGGCAGCGGCAGCCGGCGGCCCAGCGCGGTGACCGCGACCGGGTCCGTGCTCGCGAGCACGGCGCCGAGCACGAACGCCATCGCGGGCGACAGCGGCGTGAACGCGGACACCACCAGCGCCACCGCCGCGGCGGACGCGAGCACGAGCCCGAGCGCGAGAACGGCCACCGGCCGCCACACCGGGCGCAGTTCACGCGCGGAGAGCTCCTCGGCCGACGCGTAGAGCAGCGGCGGCAGCACGACCACACTGATCACGTCGGGAGCCACCCGCACCTCGGGCACGAAGGGCAGCAGCCCCGCCACCAGGCCCGCCACCACGAGCAGGGAGGGGGCGGGCACCCGCCAGTGCCGGGCGCCCGTCGCCACGGCGGTGGCGAGGACGACGAGAAGGAGGACGACGGTGACGCTGGCCATGGACGGTCCCTGGTCGACGAGTGGCGGGCGAGTGGCGGGACAGACAGCTGTCCCGTCGCCGACCAGGCTTCCCGGCACACCACCGACCACCCTAACGGCTCTCCGAAGGCGGCGCGCCGCGCGCCCCGGCGCCACCGGCGGCGACGGCCCCACCCCCGTGGGAGCCGTCGCC
>NZ_JAIUKE010000261.1 GCF_020176795.1 Streptomyces sp. 8L | reverse complement strand
GACCCGCCCCCCACCGGGCCGTTTCCCACCAGGTCGTCTCCCGTCCCGCCCTTTGCCACCGGGCCATCTCCCACCGGGGCTTTCTCCCGCTTCTCTGATTCCGGTGTCATCCGCGTCCTCACCTCGGCTTGCCTTTGTTCCGCTCGCTCACTTCATTTACCTCGCTCGGCGAGTATATCGTTGAGCGAGGTAAGGGGATCTGGGCAAAGATGATCGAGAGGAAGCAGGAGGTGCCGCCATGCCCGCCGACGCCGTGCCCGCCGCTCCCGGGACGCGCACCAAGCGACGCGGAGCGTCCGCCTTCCTCGCGGCGTACGACGCCGTTCTGAGGCGCTGGCCACGCGATACCGGAACGCGAGCCGTCCCGACGGCGCCCTTCGGCACCACACACGTCCACGTCTGCGGGCCGGACGACGGCGACCCCGTGGTCCTGCTGCCGGGCGGCGGGGCCTCGTCCGCCCCGTGGGGCGAGTCCGCCGGGGCTCTCGCGGACGCGGGGTTCCGGGTCCACGCCCCCGACCTCATCGGCGAGCCCGGCCGCAGTACGGCCGACCCGCAGGGCCGCCCGATCCGAACCCGCGACGACCTCGTCACCTGGCTGAGCGCCCTGCTGGACGGACTCGGCCTCCAATCGACCGCCCTGTACGGCCACTCGTACGGCGCGTGGATCGCCCTCGCGTACGCGCTCGCCGCGCCGGACCGCGTACGTCACCTGGTCCTCCTGGACCCGACGTGCTGTTTCACCGGTTTCGCCAAGAGCTATCTCCTGCGTGCCCTTCCCATGCTGGTGCACCCCACGCCTCGTTCGCGCCGGGCGTTCCTGGCCTGGGAGGCCGGCGGCGGCCCCCGTCCCGACGCCGAGGTGCGCGGGCTTCTTGAGGCCATGGCGGACTTCCCTTCCTCCCGGCCGGTGACGACCCGGCGGTTCGCCGCCACGGAGCTGCGCGGGCTCGGCGGGGTGCCCTCCCTGGTCCTGTTCGCGGAACGCAGCCGGGCACACTCCGTCCTCCGCGCCGCCGACGCCGCGCGCCGGACGCTGCCCGGCGCCCGGGTCGAGACGCTTCCCGGGGTCGGCCACCACGCCCTTCCGGCTGTCCGCCCGCCCGGCACCGACACGTTGGTGACCGCGTTCCTCACCACCTGATGGCGATGATGCGTGTGGTGATGTTGCGAACCGGGCCGACCCTGTGACACGTAGCGACTGACGCGAGTCGACTTACGCGGACCCGACGGGCGCCGAGCGACTGACGCGAGGGTGCCTGACGCACTCGCCCGACGTGCCCGACGGGCAGGGACCGGCAGGACGCGGACGCCCTTTCGCGGACCGCCAGGCGCACCCGCCAGTTGGGTCGCAAAGCCCCTCTGGCCAGGGTGGATTGTCAGTGGGCGGCAGTAAAATGGAGGGAGTTCGGAAGAGCTGAACGACCATGCGCCAGCCACTGCAAGCCAGCCAGCGCCAGGAGGTCACCGATGGCCGTTGCCGCGATGACGCAGACGACGAACGACACCACCGACGCCATCCACCCCAACCAGAGCCGGGCCGTCGACGGGCCGGCGAAGCCGCGCCGCAACAGGGCCGCCACACGTCCTACGACCCATCAGGCCCATCAGTCCCAGCAGACCCTGCTGCCGCTCCAGCGACTGCCGTTGCCCGCGAACCAGCCCCGCGAGTGGTACGAGACGCACAACCGAAGGCTGAAGGCGATGCGTCTGGCCATAGCCCTGCTCGACACCGGTGTCTACCACCCGGCCAACGCCGACAACCGCCGGATCAGGGCCATGGCGGCCCGCATCGGTGTGCACCGGCCGTCCGACACGACCTGCGGGATGGTCCGCGCACTGATCCGGTGACCTGGTGATCCGGTGAGCCTCTGACCTGGTGGTCCGGCTCCGTGGGGGAGCGGGCCCCTCCCCGCGACAGCGGCCTTTCGCTGCGCCCCCCCCCCCCCCGCGGGCGGGGCCCACGAGCCCGCGGTACGTCGCCTCGACCGGGACGGTGTACCGCGCGCTCACACCCCGCCGAGCGGCCCGGCCTTCCGCCGGTCAATGGCTCCCGGAGCTCGATGCCCCAGTCCCACCGGGACACCGACGGATCACTCGGCCCTGCCGGCATCCGGCCGTACCGGGCCCGCGGCTCCGCCGCCGACGCGGGCGCGCCGCCGATGAACGTGTGGAGGGCGGGATCTCCCAGCATCTGAGGCATCTCCTCCGCGTGGGCGACCCGCAGTGGCAGCGGCGCCAGCCGTTCCGTGCGGCTACGCCCCCACGACGAGCGGCGACGCGGACTCATCCCCTGGCACAGGCCTGCATCACCGCACCGCCTCAAGGTGTGACCCGCCCTGCGCGGGTGACAGCGGCCAGGCTGCCGGAACGGTCGCGGCCAGCCGTCCGCGCGTGAGCGCGAAGCGTGGCAGCGATATCCCGAACGCACTGCCTATCGCGAGGAGCGCCTCGCACTCGTCGTCGGGCTCCAGCGTCCGGTCCCGTCCCTGGAACAGGACCCCGGGATCGAGTGCCTCCGGCGTCTCTCCCCACTGGCTGATCCCGCCGGCGCGCCAAGTGAAGCCGTGAGGCTCCTGCCCGCCGTAAAGCTCCTCCCCGCCCTGCGAACAGGAGAAGTGGAAGACATCTCCCGCCTCAGCGGTGCCACGGCTCCGCTCCACCCATACGGAGACCACCCGGCCGATCTCGCCCGCCATCGAGGCCACCGACCCGGAGGCGACCGCCGCCCCAGAGGCCGCGCCGGGCAGCCCGGACGCGAAGTCCCCGTGTGGCGCGCCGTCGAAGGCGAAGCTCCAACCCCGGCCCGCACGGCCCAGTCTGACCGGTCTGGGGCCCCCGGTGGACCGGCTTTGGGACAGATCGGAAGCGCCGTACGGCACGGGCAGCGGGCCCCCGCCCCACCGCTCGGCCAGCTCTGCGGGCTCCACCCCCTCGACGCACAGGAAGCGGTAGCCGAAGCGGTGATGCGGGTCCTCGTCGGCGAGCCAGTCGAGGCCGTCCGGCGAGCCGCCGCCCGTCTCCAGGCGCGCGTCCGTGTCCACGTCCGCGACCGCGTCACCGCGCGCATCGCCCCCGTGCCCCGGCCTCGGTGTCTCCAGCATCTGGCGGCCCCGCTCGGCCGTGATCAGCGGTCCGAGCACCGGGTCCGCGAGCAGGCCGACCGGTGCCACCTGCTCCGTCCCGTACGCCTGCCACGAAGGCAGGGCGGCGATCAGTGTGTCCCAGGCGCCTTCCGCGTCGCCCCATCGAGCCTGCTCTCGGGCCGTTTCGACCGCTTTTCCGAACCGGCCGCCCCCTGCCTCGTACCGGTACGTACGCTCCCGCACGGCCCGTAGTACCGCCGCAGCCCGTGCCTGCTCCCGGATGGGGCTCCCGTCCTCGTCTGCCGCTGTCTCGGCGGCGGTCGGGCGGCAGGACGAGACGTCGTCGTGCGCGTCCTCCGTGTCTCTCGCCGCTGCCCAGGCCGCCAGCGGCAGGAACTCCCGTACCAGGAGCGGGCCGTCCGGCACCGGAGCCGCCGCCCCCACCCACTCGACAGCCGCGTAGGAGGAGGTTGAATCCGGATCGAGCAGGGCCTCCACCTGCGCGTACAGCACCCGCGCCCGTGGCCTTCCGTGCTCGGCCGCATCACTCAGCGCGGGCAGCCACGTGTCGATGTCCTCCCCGGCCAGCAGTGCCAGCCGGGCTTCCTCGGTCTCCGCGTCGAGCTCGCGTGTCGTCTCCGAGACATACGCGGCGCCGAACCGGTCGCTCCAGCGCCGCTGCGCTGTCCGGAACAGCTCCTGCATCAGATCGAGGAACGAGTCGTACCGCTCCGGCGTCTCGCCGGACCCGCCCCGGTAGAGATGGGCCGCCCACTCGCCGCTCCCGTCCACATCCCCCGGATCGAGCAGCACCTCGCTCAGATCCGACTCCGCCGTCAGCCGGAGAACCCTGTCCCGTGCCCCCGTCGGCGGGCTCTGCTCCTCGGGCGCATGGTCCTGTGCCGCCGCTTCACGGAGCGCCGCAGGGACCGCGCCCGCGCGCCATTCGACGCCATCCGACGTACCCAGCAACTCGATCCCTGTCCCGAGCGGGCGCCAGCCGTCGCTCGCGGCGAGGAACGAGCGGAAACTCGGTGGCAGCGCCGCCTCCAACCGCTCCTCCAGCGCGGCGACGCGTGCCTCGTCGGCCGGCGGGAACCCGAGCTCCCACGCGGCCGCGCCGGCTGCTTCCGCACCCGGTCCTTCCCCCGCAGCGCCCCGCGCGGCGGACTCGTCCGCGCGCCACCGATCAAGGAAGGGGCGCCAGTTGTAGATCTTCATGACGTCATCGTGCCAGCAGCCATCGACAACCGCCCGGCCTGTGGATAACCACCTGTGGACAACCCGCTCGGGTACGCGGGCCCGCGCCGTATCGCCGGGCGATACTTGCCCTATGGCATACCGCGCTACCCATGGGGCGGAAGTGGTGATCCGGCGGGCGACCGCACGGGACGCCAAGAAGCTCACCGCCCTGGTCAGGTCCTCCCGCGCGTACGAGGGCCCGTACGCGTCGATGGTCGCCGGGTACCGCGTCGGCCCGGACTACATCGACGCCCACCAGGTCTTCGCTGCGGTGGAGGCGGTTGAGGGGTTGGTTGAGGCGACAGGGTCGGTTGGGTCGGCTGGGACGACGGCTGGGGCGGTTGGGACGGCTGAGACGACGGCTGGGGTGGTAGGCGCGGCGGCTGAGACGGTTGAGGCGGAAGGAGCGGGAGAGGTGTCCGATGCCCACGAGGGCGCGGGGACCACAGAGGGGGCGGGCGCCGAGGCGGCGGCCGCTCGCGGTGACGCGTCCCGCGGCGGACCGGCACGTGCCGGTCGACCGGGGCCCGGACGGGGGACGATCCTGGGGTTCTACGCACTGCTGCTCACGCCGCCGGAGCCTGAACTCGACCTACTCTTCGTCGCCGACGCTGCCCAGGGGCGCGGCATCGGCCGCCTGCTCATGGACCATATGAAGGCCACAGCGCGCGCCGCGGGAGAAGACCACGTGCGCGTCGTCTCGCACCCTCCCGCAGAGGGCTTCTACACCAGTGTCGGCGCCCTGCGCACGGGAGTGATCAGGGCCTATCCGCCCGCCGTGCCCTGGGATCGCCCGGAGCTGAGCATTCCGACGACGCCCTGACCTCGGGGGAGGGGCGCTGAGGCACGGGCGCGACATGCCCCATGCCACGGCTTGTCTTTCAACCTGTGTCCGTTCTTTCGACCTCTGTCCGTTGACTTAACTTCTGTCCGTCACTCCAGCAGCACGGTCGTGAACCTCGTGTGGTGCGTCACCAGCCATTCCTGCATGCGGTCCCAGCGCTGCCAGCCACCGCGCCCGGTCAGAGCCCGGGTGTAGGCGGGGTCCCCGTCGGCCACGCGGTCGGCTACGTAGGCCCGACAGGAGGCGGTGGCCTGTTCGATGACGTCGGGGAGTTCAGCGCGGTCCTGCCGGGAGAGTCCGTAACCGTCGGCGAGAATCCGCAAACGCGTCGGGACGTCCAGCCCTGCGGGATACAGAGCCGACGCGGACTCGGGATCGAGCATGGGAACCCAGTACCGGGCGGCCATGGCGACATCCCACAGCGGTCGGCCGGGGGCCGCCAGATCGAAATCGATCAAGCCGGCCGCACGACCGTCGCAGAACACGACGTTCTCCAGGCACACGTCGTTGTGGCACAGCATCCTCCCGCCCTCGGGGTCGGCCAGGTCCCGGGGCCACTCGACATCGGTATCCGTCGGGATGGTCGCGCCGGCCTCGTGCAGGCGCCGCAGCAGGCTTCCCACCGATCTCAGCGCGGTCTGCGTCATCGCCCAGCGTGGAAACGGCGGCAGGGCGACGTCGCCGGGGATGAAGGTCAGCCGTTCGCGGCCGTCCGCTGTGAGAGCGACCGGGGTGGGAGCCGCGTCGAAGCCGCGCTCCTTGAGCGCGAGAAGGTAGGGGTGGAGGGCGCGCGCGGTGCGCGGGGCCGGGCGTTCCACCAGGGTGCCACGCCGGACGACCGCGCCCGCGTTCACCATGCCGCCGACCAGTGCTTCGTCATCTGTGGCTTCACCCTCAGCTGCCATGCCGATCACGTTATCGCCAGGTCGGCCGCGTGAGGGGTGTTCCGAAATGTGCTTCGATCCTGGACGTTCACCTGGATGTTCACCGGACGCTGGGGCGGCCTCCGTCTGATCCTTTGTTCCGACCCAGGTGCACGTGACCGGGACGAAGGGCGTGAGGGTGGGTCTGCTGCCTGACGCCGGTCCCAGGGAAGTGTTCGCGCAAGCGTCCTGCTTCCGTGAGGACTGATTTGACTGCCTGACCGCGCGCGGGGACGAACCGTTCGAGCTGGTCGACGCGTTGCCGTGCGCGGTCGGGCCAGTGACCTCATCGGTGGACCTGACTCTGGTGGCCGAGCACCGGCGTGGGCACGGCGCGATGCACGTCGCGTTGAACTGCGGGAGTGTGGACTTGCCCGGCTGCGGCAGGTGCTGGCCGGTCTGCCGATGCCACGGGCCGCTTATGGACGCCTCGTCCTGGCGATCGAGATCAGCAACTGGCTCCGCCCGGACGCGCCGACCAGCCCGGACCGCCTCTTCTGCCACGTCTACGGTCCTGGTGTCCTGCTGCAAGACGCCATGCGAAGCCCCGAGTGATCATTCTGGGATGCTGAACGGCGACGCCGGTCTCGTGGTGACGCCGCCCGTCAGCCTGCCTGTGTCGGTGGTTCGTTCAGTGCCCTGCGGAGGCTGTCCGTCTCCATGATCTCGACGCCGATGCCTGCGAGTTCACTCAGCGCCGCGTCGGTGACCCGCGAGACGGCGTCCCGGACCAGAGCTACCCGAAAGTCCCGCTCGGAGGCCTCAATGATGCTGGCTCGTGGGCAGTTGGGCAGGTTGCATCCCGCGAAGACCGCGGTGTCCACGCCGAGGTCACGCAGCAGGATCTCCAGGCAGGTTCGGTAGAAGGCGCCCCAGCGCGGCTTGAAGATCGCATAGTCATAGGGGCCCATCTGCTGGAATCGTCCCGACAGGAGCAAGGCGGGGTCCAGGACGGGTGCGCCTTCAGGAAGCAGTCCCTCGGCTGGTTCGCTGCCCGGGGTGCCCGGCGCGGCGATCCATACTCCCGACTCCAGCAGTTGCCGCCGTACGAGGTCGGCATTGGCTCCGCCCTCCTCGTACAAGCGCACGATGTGCACCACTGGTTGCTTCGCGGCGCGGAAGGCCGCAACGGTCCGCCGTAGCGCGGGAAGGATCTCGGTCGTGCCCGGGACGCCGTAGGGCGCCTCGGAGAGAAAGTCGTGTTGTGTGTCGATGACGAGGAGCGCGGAACTCGCGAAGTGCGGATCTGTGTAGGCACTTTGATGCGGTGCTGTCGTCGTCATGCGCCTGACCTTAGCCTCGGAGTTTCGCTGCATGCCGCCTGTATCGGTGACTACCCGGCGCCGGGCACACTCTGTGCGGGGAACCGCTGTCCTGGCTGCCCCCGCGCGTGCAAGACTGAATGTCTGTGACGCGTTCCGATCTTGCCCGCCGTATCCATACTGCTTCTTATCTGACCGGGCAGTTCGTGCTCCGGTCCGGACGGACTGCCACCGAGTACTTCGACAAGTACCGGTTCGAAGGCGATCCCGTCCTGCTGGACGAGATCGCCCAGCGGATGGCGCCCTTGGTGCCGGCCGGGACGGAGGTACTGGCCGGCTTGGAGATGGGCGGCATCCCGGTTGTGACCGCACTCGGCCGACACACGGGTCTGCCCTGCGCGTTCGTGCGCAAGCAGGCCAAGCCGTACGGCACCTGCCGGCTGGCCGAGGGCGCCGATGTAGAGGGCCGCCGTGTGCTCGTCGTTGAGGATGTGGTCACCAGCGGAGGACAGATCGTGCTGTCGACCGCGGACCTGCGCGGTCTGGGAGCTCAGGTGGCTGAGGCCCTGTGTGTGATCGACCGTGAGCAGGGCGGTGCTGGTGCCCTCGCCGCTGAGGGCATCGGGCTGTTGTCTCTGCTGACGGCCGCGGATCTGCGAGCCGCTGCTGTCTGACCAGCGGACGTGCATGTTCCGAGTGCGAAACATCCGAGTGCGAATCAGAGGTGCGCGGCTGTCCCAGCCGCGTTCACACTGAACCCCATGGACGAGCACGCACCGATCGCGCCACCCGGGGAGAAGCCGGAAGCACGCGCGGTCTCCCACATCGGGCTCTTCGCGTCCGGCGGGCCCCTCGACCCCGCGTGGCGGGTCACGCTCAACTTCCACCCCGACCGGCTCACGCGTGAGGGCTTGTCCGTACTCTCGTCGCTCGGCCGGGACGGCGTCTACTTCTCGCAGTTCGTCACCGGTACGAGCAACGGCGGCCTCACCGCCAGGCCTGGCGGCGACCGATGGCGGTGGGAGAGCCGCATCTTCGGGGGCGCATACGACACCGCCCTGCCCCACGAGCGGCCCGTGTACGGTGCGTTGGACTTCCGGCGGTCGGGTGTCGGCGGCGCGCCGCGCTTCGGCTCCTCGTACTTCAGGCTCGCGTCCGCGACCCTCGGCCGCACCACGTTCTGCTACCCGGACAGTTCGGCCGGCCCCGCGCGCTTCGGCGTCGTGGACCGCGCTGACGCCCTGGTGGCGGCAGCCGAGGCGGACCACCGCGACGCGCTCGACGACTACGTGGAGGCACAGGTCCACGGCCCGGTGCGGATCGCGGACGACATCGAGGCGCTGGTCCTCGACGCGTGCTATCGCGGCACTTCCGTCGAGGCCGAGGCGTGCCGTCTGCCCTGCCCGCTCGAATGGCATCCCGGTTACCGGCTGCCGGTGCGCGTACTGCGCGAGCATCCGGATTTCCGGGGCCAGGAGTACGTGGACCTGGGCGCCAGGATCGCGCGGGACGGCGTACTCGATGCGGGCCTGATAGGGGAGGCGGCACGGTCGGGGCGGTACGACCCGCAGGCGGTCAAGAAGGTCTGGCACTACCTGGCGCGCTTCGGCGCTCCGTAGGACGGCCGACGCCCCGGTCGGCGCCCCGTAGGACAGCCAGCGCTCCGGTCGGCGCTCCGTAGGACGGCCGACGCCCCCACCGGCGGGTCCCGCGTCTAGGTCGCCGGGCCTGTTGTGCCCGTCGCGGTGCCGGACGCCGTGCCGGAGGTGGTCCCCGACGCCGTGCCGGAGGAGGTGCTGGCCGTCGCGCCCTGCGTGATCTTCGACGTCATGTCCGCCGTCTGACTCGCGGGCGGGGCCGTCACCTTCACCTTCGTACCGAAGTCGCTGAACTGGAGCTTCGTATCGAGCGCGACCCGCCGGCCGGCATCGGACGACGACTGTCCGGCACCGGAAGGCGACTGTGACGAGGAGGGCGACTGCGCGGGCGGCGACTGAGGCGCGGTCTTGCCGGCGCTGTCGCCGGCGCCGGTCTTCACGGTCGCCTTGACCTCCTCCTGGCGTACCCGGCCCTGGCCGTCCAGCCAGAGGTCGACGGGCAGCCGGTCGCCGAGCTGCTGCCGCAGCTGCTTGGACTCCGCGGCGTTGCCCTGTGCCAGCTTCCCCGCGTCGACCGAGAGGCGGTAGTGCGTGGTCGGTGTGCCGTTCACCGTCTCCGTGCCGACCTTGGTGACGTCCTTGCCGCTCACGCCCTTGACGTAGGAGAACGGCGCCGCCGGGTCGTCCGTGATGCCGGCCGTGGCGCCCGAGCCTCCGCCGAGGGCGCCCGCGACCTTCTTCAGGTCGAGCTTCAACCAGGTCTTGCCCGCGGGCAGCAGCTGCTTCGAGGTGGACGGCAGCTTCTCGTAGAGCATGCCGTCCAGCGTCCGCTCCTGGACCCGCTGGCCGCCGACACGCATCGTCACGTCGCTCCCGCCGTTCGCGAGGTCGATGACGCCGGAGCCGCGCAAGGTCATCGCGGCGTTGCCGCCGACCCCGCCGACCGTTGTGCTCATGGTCAGTTTCGCGCTCCCGGCGTCCGCGGTCTTCCGGTACGCGGACTGTGCGGCGGCGATGTCCTGCCTGCTGCCGGAACCGCTCCCTCCGCCGTCGGATGCCGACGCGGACGCGGACGTGGAGCCCGAGGGAGCGGCGGAGGAGGAGTTGCCTCCACCTTGAGGGCCGCAGCCCACCAGTACGCCGACGGCCGCGACGCCACTGATCGCGAAGACCGCCGTCCGGCGGCCCGTGCTCTTCCGGTCCATGCCATCTCCCGTTGTGCGCTCGCCTGCCTGCCTGCCCTGACGGGGGTCGGCTACCCGGCCCCGTGCCGCACATACGCGTTCGCCCGACAGCCCGACAGCCCGACAGCCCGACAGCCCGACAGCCCGACAGCCCGACAGCCCGAGAGTCCAACAGCTCGACAGCTCGACAGCTCGACAGCGCGACAGCCCGAGGGCCCGAGGGCCCGACAGCCGGCCAGCCCGAGGACCGGACAGCGGGACAGCCGGTCAACCGGTCAGCCGGACAGCCGGACAGTCCGACAGCCCGACAGCCGAGGGTCCGGTACCCGCGATCCGCTCGCATCCGCCCCCGGGGCGGGAAAAATGGCGGACGCACCCCTGCACCGCCGCCCCCTACCGCCGGTAACCTCTCTCGCACTGTCTTCCGGGAGGAACGGGAATGCGACGACGCACCCTCAGTCTCAGAACAGCCGCGGCAGGCGCCGTACTTGCCCTCGCCGTAGGGCTCACGGCCCCGCTGCAAGGGGTCGCCACGGCGGCCGGCACCAGCGACGACTACTGCAACAGCCAGTGCCGCGACATCCTGCCGCCCGGCGAGAACGGCAACGCGACGCTGGCCGACATCCTCGCCAACCGCACCCTGGGCACCCGCCCCGCGCACACCAGCGACCAGCTGGGCCCCTACTCCGACCTGGCGAACGGCTATCCGCAGCTCACGGACGCCACACTGAGCTCCTTCTACAACGACGCCTCCTTCGGAGTGCCCAAGGACCAGGTCGCCTCCACCGACAGCCCACGCGACGACGTCACCATCACCCGGGACAAGGCCACGGGAGTGCCCCACATCAAGGGCACCACCCGGGCCGGCACCGAGTTCGGCGCCGGTTACGCGGCGGCCCAGGACCGGCTGTGGCTGATGGACCTCTTCCGCCATGTGGGCCGCGGCGAACTGACCTCCTTCGCCGGCGGCGCCGCGGCCAACCAGGGCCTGGAGCAGCAGTTCTGGCGCGCGGCGCCCTACACCGAGGCCGACCTCCAGGCGCAGGTCGACCGCCTGGCCGCCCAGGGGACGCGCGGGGCGCAGGCGCTCTCCGACGCGCAGAACTACGTCGACGGCATCAACGCGTACATAGCCAAGGCCAAGCCGGGCCGGTACTTCCCCGGCGAGTACGACCTGACGGGCCACATCGACCCGATCACCAACGCGGGCTCGATCGACCGGTTCAAACTGACCGACCTGATCGCCCTCGCCTCCGTCGTGGGCGCGCTGTTCGGCTCCGGCGGTGGGGGAGAGGTGCAGAACGCCCTCTCGCTCCAGGCCGCCCAGGCCAAGTACGGCGTCACCCAGGGCACCAAGGTCTGGGAGTCCTTCCGCGAGCGCGACGACCCCGAGGCCGTACGCACCCTGCACGACGGGCAGACTTTCCCCTACGCCGTCAAACCCGCCGACCCGCAGGGCACGGCGATGCCGGACCCGGGCTCCGTGACCGAGGAACCCCTGGTCTACGACCGCACCGGATCGGCCGCGCCGGGCGCGAGCGCGAAGAAGACCCCGGTGAAGGCACCCGCGAACCTGAAGCCGCTCCAGGGCATGTACGACAACGGGGTCCTGCCCTCCGACCTCCTCTCCACACCGCGCAAGGGCATGTCCAACGCCCTCCTCGTCTCCGGCGCGCACACCGCGAGCGGCCACCCCGTCGCCGTATTCGGGCCGCAGACCGGCTACTTCGCCCCGCAGCTGCTGATGCTGGAGGAGCTGCAAGGCCCGGGCATCAGCGCCCGCGGCGCCGCCTTCGCCGGGCTGAGCCTGTACGTGGAGCTCGGCCGCGGGCAGGACTACGCCTGGAGCGCCACCTCGGCGAGCCAGGACGTCACCGACACCTATGCCGTCCAGCTGTGCGACCCGGACGGGGGGACACCCACCAAGGACTCCACCTCCTACCTGTGGCACGGCAGTTGCGTGCCGATGGAGAAGCTGGAGCGCACGGACTCCTGGTCGCCGACCCTGGCCGACTCCACCGCCAAGGGCTCGTACCGGATGCAGGTGTACCGCACGAAGTACGGCCCCGTGCAGTACCGGGCCACCATCGGCGGCAAGCCGGTCGCCTACACCGCGCTGCGCAGCTCGTATCAGCACGAGGCCGACTCCATCATCGGCTTCCAGATGCTCAACGACCCCGGATACGTGCACGATCCGGCCAGCTTCCAGAGCGCCGCGCAGCACATCAACTACACGTTCAACTGGTTCTACGCCGACGACCAGCACACCGCGTACTACAACTCGGGCACCAACCCGGTGCGCGCCCCGGGCGTCGACGCCTCCCTGCCCGTGCTGGCCCAACCCGCCTATGAATGGAAGGGGTTCAACCCCGACGACAACACCGCCGACTACACGCCGCCCGCCCAGCACCCGCAGTCGGTGGACCAGGACTACTACGTCTCCTGGAACAACAAACAGGCCACCGGGTACGACTCGGCGGCCTTCGGCGACGGCTCAGTGCACCGCGCCAACCTGCTCGACGACCGGGTCAAGGCGCTGGTGGCCAAGGGCGGTGTGACCCGTTCCGCGCTCACCCGTGCGATGGCTGACGCGGCCGTGACCGACCTGCGGGGCGAGGACGTCCTGCCCGACCTCCTCGCCGTACTGCGCAGCGCACCCGTCACCGATCCCCAACTGAACGACACGATAGAGACGTTGGAGAACTGGCAGGCGGACGGGAGCAAGCGGCGCGAGACCGCCGCGGGATCGCACACCTACGCCGACGCCGACGCGGTACGCATCATGGACGCATGGTGGCCGGCGCTGGTCGAGGCCGAGTTCCAACCCGGTCTCGGCGATGGGCTGTACTCCGCACTGACCGCGTCCCTCACCGTCGACGAGGCGCCCTCGGCCGGCCACGGTCCCACCGGAAGCCACGCGGGCAGCTCTTTCCAGTACGGCTGGTGGTCCTACGTGGACAAGGACCTCAGGGCCGTACTCGGCAAGCCCGTCAGCGGCGGCCTCGGCGAGAAGTACTGCGGCGGCGGCGACCTGTCGGCCTGCCGTACGGTCCTGCTGGACTCGCTCGGAAAGGCGGCGGCCGAACCGGCGAGCCAGGTCTACCCGGGCGACGACGGCTGCGCGGCCGGGGACCAGTGGTGCGCGGACAGCATCGTGCAGCGCCCGCTCGGCGGTGTCACCGACGACCGGATCTCCTGGCAGAACCGCCCCACGTACCAGCAGGTCGTGGAGTTCCCGGCGCACCGATAACACCCGCACGGCGCACCGGAGCGAGCGATGAGGCTCCGGTGCGGCACGGAGCGATGTGGCTCCGGTGCGGCACGGATGGGGACCGATCGCGCGTCCACCCACATCGACGGTCGCCCCGCGGCCGGGCCCGACCCGGCCCCAACCGGAACGAGTCCTGCGCCGCGCACACCCCGCACCTCGCTGCGGCGCCCCTCCGCGTTCCCGGGCGTCCGGCCGCGCCACTGCCCGGCGTCCCGGGGACGGTCTCCCGCGGCTGCCCGGCGCTCCGGGGGACGGTCTCCTGCCGCCCCGCCGTGGGTCCCCGCCCCACCGTGGCGTTACGCCGATCGGATGCCTGCGGACCGCGTGCGGCCGGTCACCGGGCGACGGCAGGAGGGCGGGGTTCTCATGGCGGTGTCGGCCTGCCGCCCGCCCCCTCGCGGAGAGCCGGCGGGCACCGTACGGCGGAAGCGAGGCAGGGGCATGGCGGAAGACAGGCCGGACCGGCAGGGCGACGGGAGCCGGGAGCGGGACTCCGGGCCGCAGGAGGTCATGTCCCTGCTCGACCTGCCGCTCAGTTCGGACCTGGACCGCATCAGCGAACATCTGCGCGCGCTGGCACGGGCCCAGCGCACGTTGCAGGAGCTGCTCCAGGCGGTGGTGGACATCACGGGGGAGCTGGAGCTGCCCATGGTGCTGCGTCGCATCGTCCATACGGCCATGGACCTGGTCGGCGCCCGTTACGGGGCGATGGGCGTACTCGACGAGGAGGGCAGGTTCCTTGCGGAGTTCATCCCGCTCGGGCTCAGCGCCGAGGAGCTGGCGGACCTGCACGGGGTCGAGCTGCCACGCGGCAGGGGCCTGCTGGGCCATCTGATCCACCATCCGGAGCCCCTCCGGGTCGACGACATCGCGCGGCACCCGGAATCGGCGGGATTCCCACCCGGGCACCCACCCATGCGGACGCTGCTCGGTGTCGCCATCAGCGTGCGCGGCCGGATCTACGGCAACCTCTACCTCTCCGAGCGTGCGGACGGGCAGCCCTTCGACCGGCAGCACGAGGCGGTCGTCCGCGCCCTGGCCGGCACGGCAGGCGTGGCGATCGAGAACGCCCGCCTCTACGAACGGGTCCGCAACAACTCCGAACAGTTCCAGCGCCTCCTGCTGCCGCGGTTGCCCGACCTGACCCCCTTCAGCGCCGGGGCCGCCTACCGGCCGGCCACGTCCCCGGCGGCCGTGGGCGGGGACTGGTACGACGCGATGCTGCTGCCCGACGGATCGTGTGTGGCCGTCATCGGCGACGTCGTGGGGCACGACCTGCGGGCCGCCGCCGACATGGCCCAGATCCGCAACATGCTGCGGGCCCTCAGCTACGACGCGAACGCGACACCCAGCTCCCGTCTCGCCCGCCTCGACCGCATCATGCACGCCCTGGAGGAAGCGCCTGTCGCCACCGCCCTCCTGGCCCGCCTCGAACCGGTCGGCAGCGCCTGGGAACTGCACTGGTCCAGCGCCGGACACCCGCCGCCGCTCCTGGTCCTGCCCGACGGGAGGGCGCGGTACCTGGACGCGGAACCGGGGCTGCCCCTGGGCGTCCTGACCGACCTGCCCCGCCCCGACCACCGTCAGGCCGTACCGGTGGGCAGCACCGTCCTCCTGTACACGGACGGTCTCGTCGAAGTCCCCGGCCAGTCGCTCGACCAGGGGCTGGCCGCGCTCGCCGCCGTCGCCTCCCGGCACGCCGACGGCTCGCTGGAGGAACTGTGCAAGGCCGTGTCCGACCACCACCCCAGTGACGGCCACGACGACATGGCGGTCATCGCCCTGCGCACTCCGCCCCTGACCGGCTACGCGTGCTCCTGACCGGCTATGCCCGCACCTGACGCAGGTCCGGTCGCCGCCCGGCGGCCGTGCGCCGGCCGGACAGCGCCGGTCCGCGCCGCAGCGGTCCCGCGCGAGCCGCGCGGCGGAGCCCGCGCCTCCTGCGGCCCCTGCGGCTCCTGTGCCGGGCTCAGGGAATGTCGGCCTCCAGGGAGAGCAGCACGCTGCGGAGACTGCTGTTGAGGCGGCGCCGGTCCTCCGCGGACAGCGGAGAGAACAGCCGTAGTTCGGTTTCGGTCTTGGTCGCGAAGACGGCCTCGGCGCACGAGGCTCCTTCGAGGGTCAGAGTGACCGTGACAGAACGCCGGTCGTGCGGCGCGAAGTCACGGACGAGCAGGCCCTTGGACTCCAGCTTCGCCACTCGGTTGCTGACGGCTCCGGAGGTGAGCTGCATCTCGGTGGCCAGCCGGCTCGCGGTCAGCCGGCGTCCGGGCGCCCGGAGCAGACAGGCCAGTAGCTCCAGCGCCCACAACTCGATTCCGTGCGGTACCAGTTCGCGTTTGAGCTCGGTCTCCAGGCGGTGCGTGATACGGCGCAGCCGGTACGCGAGCGCCTTGGCCTCAAGTTGTGCGGGGGTGTGTGTCTGCGCGAGGACGCCGACCAGGCCGTCGACGTAGTCCGCGGCGGGTTCCTTGGGCACCTGACGCCCTTTCGTGGTCCGGTCCAGCGAGTTAGCGTAAGGGTAATTATCTTAATGTTCTCGTATTGAGAGGGCTCATGGGAACTGTTCGGGAGAACGTCGGCACCGCGCTGACGGCAGCGGGCCTCGTGGCTGCCGCCCCGTCGGTCTGGCAGACCGTCACCCACATCACGGACGACACCTATCGGGCCCCAGAGGCGCGTCACGGTGCGGGGCACGTCCAGTACCACATGGCACGGGAAGTGCTGATCACCGCCGGAGCCATGGGCGCCGTCGTGGCCGGCGCGGTCGCCGGGCCGCGACGCGAGCGTGCGACGTGGCGCGGGATGGCCGCCGCGGGGGGCGGGTTCACGGCCGCCATGTGGTCCGGCGGTCCGGTCACCGGTGTCTGGGCGCCGAACCGCCGGGCGCTCGCCACCCATGTCGCATCGACCGCGGGACTGGCCGCGGGCGTCCTGCTGCTGCGCCCGAAGCGGAACGACCGGTGAACGCCGAGGTCGCCGTGGCCGGGGCCGGCCCAGTCGGTCTGCTGACCGCGGCGCTGCTGGACGCAGCCGGGGTGCCGGTACGGGTCTTCGAACGCGAGGCCGGACCCAGTGTGCATTCGAAGGCCATCACCGTGCACCCGCGCACACTGGAGGCGCTCACCACGCTGGAGACCGGTGGGCGGCGTCTGTCCGACGCGCTGGTCGACCAGGGCCGGCCGACGACGCACGCTCATTTCGCCACCCTGCCCGCGATGCTGGACTACACCGCGCTGGATACGCCCTTCCCGTTCGTGCTCATGGTCCCGCAGGCGCGCACCGAACGGGCACTCGCCGACCACCTGCGCGCACGCGGCGTCCCCGTGCACTACGGTCGGCCCGTCACCGGCGTCGAACAGGACGCCGAGTCCGTACGGGTGCGTGCCGCCGACGCGGTCTACGAGGCCCGCTACCTGGTGGGCGCGGACGGCGCGCGCAGCACGGTCCGCCACCTCGCGGGGATAGGCTTCCCCGGCTTCGCTCCCACGGTGGTCGGCTTCACCGCCGACGTCGAACTGGCCGATCCGCCCAGCGCGCCGGTGCACCGCTGGTACCGGGACACCGGCAGTGTGAGCATCGTGCCGCTGCCCGACGGTCAGTACCGGATCTTCGGCACGGAGGCGGCCGACACCGGCCTGTCCGGCGACGACGTACGCGCCCGGCGCGAGCGGGCCCTGCCGGTGGAGGAACTGCGCGCGAAGCTGCGGCGGATCACCGGCACCGATTGCGGGGTGCGTGCCGCCTCCTGGATCTCGAAGGCGACCGACGGCACCCGGCAGGCCGACCGGTACCGGGCCGGACGGGTGCTGATCGCCGGCGACGCGGCCCACGTCCACCTGCCCGCCGGCGGCCAGGGCCTCAACGTGGGCCTCCAGGACGCCGCCAACCTGGCTTGGAAACTGGCCGCCGAGTACCACGGATGGGCCCCGGCCGCACTGATCGACGGACCATTCGACTACGACCGCGAGCGCCGGCCGATCTCGGCCCGGCTGACCGCCAACACCCTTGCCCAGGGCGCTCTGATGAACAACTTCACGCCCGCGGGCGAAGCCCTGAGAGCCCTCTTCAGCGATCTGATAGCCCAAGGCGGCGACACGGCCAGGGAGTTGTCGGGCTGGCTCTCCGGCCTCGACCTGGCCTACCCCGCCCCGAAGGGCTCCCAC
>NZ_JAIUKE010000260.1 GCF_020176795.1 Streptomyces sp. 8L | reverse complement strand
CCGCCCCACTGCGCCCGCCCCCGGGGCGCGCTACCGCGTCGGCCTCGCGCGCGACGAGGCCGACGTCCGCGCCGCCCAGCGGCTGCGCCACCAGGTGTTCGCGGGCGAACTCGGCGCCCGGCTGGACGGGCCGGAACCCGGCCTCGACACCGACCGCTTCGACGCGTACTGCGACCACCTGCTCGTCCGCGAGGAAGCGAGCGGGGAGGTCGTCGGGACCTACCGGCTGCTGCCGCCCGAGCGGGCACGGGCCGCGGGACGGCTCTACTCCGACGGCGAGTTCGACCTCACCGCGTTCGCGCCCCTGCGCCCCGGACTGGTCGAGGTCGGCCGCTCCTGCGTGCACCCGGACCACCGCACCGGAGCCGTCATCAGCCTCATCTGGGCCGGCCTCGCCCGCTACATGACCACCACCGGCCACCGCTACCTCACCGGCTGCTGCTCGGTGCCGCTCGCCGACGGTGGCGTCCTCGCCGCGTCCGCCTGGCGCACCGTACGCGAGAGGCACCTCGCCCCCGAGGCCTACCGGGTCACCCCCCACCGCCCCTGGACGCCGGGAGGCGCCGCGGGCGCGGGGGCCCGCGCGGAGCTGCCCGCTCTGCTCCGCGGCTATCTGCGGCTCGGCGCCTGGGTCTGCGGAGCCCCCGCGCACGACCCCGACTTCGGCGTCGCCGACCTGTGCGTCCTGCTCGCGATGGACCGGATGAACGACCGCTACCTGCACCACTTCCTCTCGCTCGTCCCGGCGTCATGAGCGCCTGGCTGCCGACGGCGCCCTGCACCCCGCAGGAGTGCGCCGTCCACGGCGGGCCCGCGGTCACCGCGCCGGCCGCCGCGGGCCGCCTGCTGTGCGGGATCGGGCTGCTCACCGCCGGCGTCGTCCTCGCGCCGGTGGCCGCCCTCCTCGGCGCCGCCGCCCGCGACCTGATCACGCGGCGCTGGGCCCGCGCCCTGCTGCGCGCCTTCGGCATACGCGTGCGGGTGCGCGGTCTCGCGCGGCCGGCCACCGCAGCGCGCGCGGGCGGCGGTGTGCTCGTCGTCGCCAACCACATCTCCTGGATCGACATCCCGCTGATCGCGACCGTCCTTCCCGGGCGAAATCTGGCCAAGAGCGAGATACGCGGGTGGCCGGTGCTCGGCCCCGTGGCGGCGGGCGGCGGCACCCTCTTCGTGGAGCGCGAGCGGTTGCGGGCCCTGCCCGCCGCCGTACGCACCCTGGCCGACGCGCTCGGTGCGGGGTCGCGCGTGGTGGTCTTCCCCGAGGCGTGCACCTGGTGCGGCGGTGAGGGCGGGCGGTTCACCACGGCGGTCTTCCAAGCAGCCCTGGACGCGGGAACCGCCGTCCAGCCCGTCCGGATCGCCTACCGGGGCGCGAGCGGGCGGATCTCGGGGGCCGCCGCCTTCGTCGGCGACGACACCCTGCCCGCCTCCCTGTGGCGGGTGGTCCTCGCCGGCGGGCTCAGCGCGGAGATCACGGTGCTCCCGCAGATCCCCGCGGGCGCTTTCGCCGACCGCGGGGAACTCGCCACCGCTGCGTGGGAGGCCGTGCTGGGCCGCGTACCGGCTCCCGACGCCGCCCCGAGAGAGACCGGTGCTCAACGGCGCGGCGGGCACGCGCCGGGCGCGCACGGCGCGGCGGCAGAGCACGTCCTGGCGTGGTCACACGGTGCGGCGGGTGCCGAAGAAGGGATCGCTGCCCCGCCCGTACGCGGCGGAACGGCGGGCCCCGGGCGCCTCGCCGGCCCGGTACCACGGCCGCGCGGAGGCCGGGTGCGCGGCCGGAAGAGTACGGGCGCCGAGCGGCTCCCCCCGTCGATTTCCTGACGTTTCCGTGACCGGGGCACGGGCACCCTTGTGCGAGCGGAAACGAGTGGCTTTAGGTTGGACCGGAGCGCTTCGGCCCGACCCGGGGCCCGCACGCTGCCACGGGCCCGACAGGAGGAACCGGTCATGCCACCCGACAACATCGCAGGTGGGCGCAGTGCGCTCACCGAGGAGGAAGCAGAGGCGCTGCTCGACGGCATCTGCTTCAAGACAGGCCCACCCCGCACGGTAGGCGTCGAGCTGGAATGGCTCGTCCACGACGCGCACCACCCCGAACGACCCCTGTCGGCCCCCCGTCGTACGACCGCCTACGACGGCCTGCGGGCCCTGCCGCTGAACTCGGCACTCACCTTCGAACCCGGCGGTCAGCTGGAGCTCAGCTCACAGCCCGCCGCGTCGCTGACGGAATGCATCACGACCGTCTCCGCGGACCTGGACGCCGTCCGCGCCCGTCTCGGCGCCGCCGGCCTCACCCTCACCGGTTACGGCCAGGACCCCTGGCACCACCCCGAGCGCATGCTGCACGCCCCGCGCTACGACGCGATGGAGGCGTACTTCGACCAGTACGGCGATACGGGGCGCACGATGATGCGCACCACCGCGTCCGTGCAGGTCTGCCTCGACGCGGGCCACGAGGAGCCCGGGCCGCTCGGCCACGGCCGCCGCTGGCAGCTGGCGCACCTGCTGGGCGCCGTCCTCGTCGCCGCGTTCGCGAACTCGCCCATGCGGCGGGGGCGCGCCACCGGCTGGCGCTCCACCCGGCAGGCCGTGTGGACGAAACTCGACCCCGGCCGCACCGTCGCCCCGGCCGACCACGGCGACCCGCGGGCCGGATGGACCGCCCACGCGCTCGACGCGCCCGTGATGTGCGTGCGGAGCCCCCAGGGCCCCTGGACCGTCCAGGACGGGCTCACCTTCCGCGAATGGATCAGACGCGGCCTGCCCCGCCCGCCGGACCGCAGCGACCTCGAATACCACCTGACCACGCTCTTTCCGCCGGTCAGACCGCGCGGTCACCTGGAACTGCGGATGATCGACGCACAGCCCGGCGAGAACGGCTGGATCGTGCCGCTCGCCGTGACCACCGCGCTGTTCGACGATCCCGAGGCCGCGGAGACCGTGTACCGCGCGGTCAAGCCGCTCGCCGAGACAGCCGGGCCGCTGCCCGCCCCCGGCAACATCCTGTGGCTCAACGCGGCACGCCACGGCATGGCCGACCCGGAACTGCGGGCCACGGCCGCCACCTGCTTCGAGACGGCCCTTGAGGCCCTGCCGCGCGTCGGCGCCGGCCGCGCCGTCCAGGACGCCGTCGCCGACTTCGCCGAGCGCTACGTCCTGCGGGGCCGATGTCCCGCCGACGACCTGCGCGCACCCGAAACCGAGAAGGATCTCAGGACATGACCGACCGCCCCGCCGAGACCTCGAAGGCCGCCCCCGCGAACGCCGCGGCGCCCGCCACCTCAGGTGCCGCCGCCGGGGGGAGCGACGAGAGCCCGGCCGCCATGCTGATAACCGGGCAGGACACCGAAGCCCTGCGCTCCCGTGCCGTCCGCACGCTCACCCGTGCGCGTGCCCGTACGGCCCTGCTGACCTCCTGCGTCGACGAACCCGACCTCACCGCCCAGCACTCGCCCCTGATGTCGCCGCTCGTGTGGGACCTCGCCCACATCGGCAACCAGGAGGAGCAGTGGCTGCTGCGCACCGTCGGCGGCCGGGACGCCGTACGCCCCGACATCGACTCGATCTACGACGCCTTCGAGCACCCGCGCTCCGAGCGGCCCACACTGCCGCTGCTGCCGCCAGCCGAGGCACGCGCGTACGCCGCCGACATCCGCGACCGTGTGCTCGACGTCATCGAGCGCACCCCGCTGCACGACGGCACACCCCTGCTCAGCTCCGGATTCGCCTACGGGATGATCGCCCAGCACGAGCAGCAGCACGACGAGACCATGCTGATCACCCACCAGTTGCGCAAGGGCCCGGCCGTGCTGCACGCGCCCGAACCGCCGGCGCCGGACGGTACCGGCGCGGCCGCGCTGCCCACCGAGGTGTTCGTGCCCGCGGGGCCCTTCACCATGGGCACCTCCACGGAGCCGTGGGCCCTGGACAACGAGCGCCCCGCCCACCAGCGGCTGGTTCCCGCCTTCCACATCGACACCGTGCCCGTCACCAACGGCGCCTTCCGGGCGTTCATCGAGGACGGCGGCTACACCGACGAGCGGTGGTGGGCACCACAGGGCTGGGCGCAGATCCGTGAACACCGCATCGGAGCCCCGCTGTTCTGGCGCCAGGACAGCGGCCAGTGGCTGCGCCGCGGCTTCGGCACCACCGAGCCCGTCCGCGACGACGAGCCGGTGCTGCATGTGAGCTGGTACGAGGCCGACGCCTACGCCCGCTGGGCCGGCCGGCGCCTGCCCACCGAGGAGGAGTGGGAGAAGGCGGCCCGCCACGACCCCGAGACGGGGCGGTCGCGCCGGTACCCGTGGGGCGACGCCGACCCGACGCCCGAGCACGCGAACCTCGGCCAGCGCCACCTGAAGCCGGCCCGCGTGGGCAGCTACCCGGCCGGCGCGTCCCCGCTCGGGGTCCGGCAGCTCATCGGCGACGTGTGGGAGTGGACGTCGAGCGACTTCCTGCCGTACCCCGGATTCACGGTCTTCCCGTACCCGGAGTACTCGGAGGTGTTCTTCGGCGGCGACTACAAGATCCTGCGCGGCGGCTCCTTCGCGGTCGACGAGGTCGCCTGCCGGGGCACCTTCCGCAACTGGGACCTGCCGGTGCGCCGGCAGATCTTCTCCGGATTCCGCACCGCGCGGGACGCCTGATGTGCCGCCACCTCGCTTTTCTCGGTCCGCCCGCGCCGCTCGCCGAGGTACTCGTCGAGCCGCCGCACGCCCTGTACGAGCAGTCCTGGGCGCCCAGGCGGCAGAGCCACGGCACGGTCAACGCCGACGGCTTCGGCATCGGCTGGTACGCGCAGGACGACCCCGTTCCGGCGCGCGACCGGCGCGCCGGGCCGATCTGGGCCGACCCCGGTTTCACCGACCTGGCCCGCGTGGTGCGCTCGGGCGCGCTGCTCGCCGCCGTACGGGACGCCACAGCACCCAGTGCGGACGGCGAGGCGGCGGCGGCCCCGTTCGCCGCCGGGCCCTGGCTCTTCAGCCACAACGGAGCCGTCACCGGCTGGCCGGGCAGCGTCGCACGGCTCGCCGCCGCGCTGCCGGCCGAGGAACTGCTCGCACTGGAGGCCAGAAACGATTCCGCACTGGTCTGGGCCCTGCTCCTGCACCGGCTGCGGGCCGGCGACAAGCTCGGCCAGGCCCTCGCCGACACCGTCCACGACGTGGCGGGAGCCGCGGCAGCGCCTGAGTCCCGGCTCAACCTGCTGCTCACCGACGGCGCGGCCATCGCCGCCACCGCCTGGGGCGACACCCTCTGGCACCTCCACGAACCCGGCCGCCGTGCGGTGGTGGCCTCGGAGCCGTACGACGACGACCCCCGCTGGCGCGAGGTCCCCGACCGCACGCTGCTCGTGGCGACCCGCGCCGACGTGACGCTCACCCCCCTCAAGGAGCCGCCATCGTGAGCCCGTACACCGTGACCCGCACCCTGCCCGAGGACGCCACGGGCGCCGCGCTCCGCGCCGACGTCCGCCAGGGCCTGACCGCTGATCCCAAGTCGCTGCCGCCCAAGTGGTTCTACGACGCGCGCGGGAGCGAGCTGTTCGAGGAGATCACCCGGCTGCCCGAGTACTACCCGACCCGGGCCGAAGCCGAGATCCTGCTCACCCGCGCCCCCGAGATGGCCGCGGCCACCGGCGCACGCACCCTCGTCGAACTGGGCTCCGGGTCCTCGGAGAAGACCCGGCACCTCCTCGACGCGCTCAGCGCCGCGACCGGACTGCGCGACTACGTGCCGGTCGACGTCAGCGAGAGCGCCCTGACCGGCGCAGCCGAGACGCTGCTCGCCGAGCGCCCCGAGCTGCGGGTGCACGCCCTCATCGCCGACTTCACCCGGGGCGTGGAACTGCCGCCCACGCCGGGCCCCCGGCTCGTCGCCTTCCTCGGCGGCACGATCGGCAACCTGCTGCCCGCCGAGCGCTCGGCGTTCCTCGCCTCGGTACGCGCCCTGCTGGCGCCGGGCGACACGCTGCTGCTCGGCACGGACCTCGTGAAGGACGAGGACGTGCTGGTGCGGGCGTACGACGACGCGTCCGGTGTGACAGCCGCGTTCAACAAGAACGTCCTGTCCGTGGTCGACCGCGAACTCGGGGCCGACTTCGATCCGGGCGACTTCGACCATGTGGCGCTCTGGGACCGCGAACACGAGTGGATCGAGATGCGGCTGCGGGCCCGGCGCGCACTCACCGTCAAGGTGCCGGAACTCGATCTGGTCGCGCACTTCGAGCGCGGCGAGGAGATGCGGACGGAGATCTCCGCCAAGTTCCGCAGGGAGGGCATCGGCGCCGAACTGGCCGGGGCCGGGTTCGAGCCGGCCCGCTGGTGGACCGACGAGGCGGGCCGCTTCGCGCTCTCCCTCGCCACCGCCGTCTGACCCGTCCCGCGCGGCGCCGGCCCCCCGTACCCCTTTCCACCGGTACGGGAGGCCGGCGCCGTTCGCGTGAGCGCGTCGGCTCAGCGGCGCGCGCGGGCGGTCGGTCACCGGGTCCGGCCGTACGCCGGGCCGGCGCTGTCCCGTCAGGTCCAGCCGTACCGCTCCCGCAGCCGGTTCACCACCAGGTTGAAGCGGCCCCGGTCCAGCGCGCACGCCTCGCGCCGCATGCCCTCCTCGTGCAGGCGCATCACTCGCTCCAGGGCCACCCACGAGTCACGCCCCTCGCGGTCCCAGGGCCCCTGGCCGATCGCCACCCAGCCGGGATCGCCGCTGTGCCGCTTGCTGGAGAGCTGCACGGCGAGGAGCGTGCCGCCCGCCTCGCGCGCCACGACCAGCACGGGGCGGTCCTTGCCCCGGCCGTCGTTCTCCTCGAACGGCACCCAGGTCCACACGATCTCGCCCGGATCGGGGTCGCCGTCGTGCGCGGGGGAGTACTCGGTGCGGACCCGTCCCACCTCGCGGGGGTCCGCCTCGGTCGTCGCCGCCGGGCCGCCGCGGCGCTGAGCGCGTCGAGGAGGTGCCGGGTCTTCTCCGAGGACCCGGAGCCCAGTT
>NZ_JAIUKE010000259.1 GCF_020176795.1 Streptomyces sp. 8L | reverse complement strand
GGATGGGGGTCGCGGTGGTGCGGGGGGTAGTACGCGGGGCGCCCCCGCCCCCCCGCGGGGGGGCCCGCGGGGGGGGGCGCCGCCGGGCCGCCGCGGCCCGCCACGTCGCGTTCGGCTTGGTCGTGTACGTCGGAGTAGGGCGTCATGGGCACGACCGTAGGGCCCCGGGGGCGCGGGACCTCCACCAGATCCCTCCACCAGGCCCCGCGCCACGGGACGTTGACACCGCACGGCGCGGGGCAGAGACTCAAAAGCCCAAGGGCAGGCGTGAACAGGTGTGCGCACAGCGCACACGCCGTCTGCCCGCCCACCCGCACAACCCCCGGTCGCGGGAGAGAGACGAGATCCATGAGCCTGCGCGATGTCTATGTCGTCGACGCCGTCCGCACCCACATCGGCAGGTTCGGGGGCGCCCTCGCCTCCGTACGCCCCGACGACCTGGCCGCGCACGTGCTGAAGTCCCTCGTGGACCGCACGCCCGCGCTCGACCCCGCCCGCGTCGACGATGTCGTGCTCGGTGACGCCAACGGCGCGGGCGAGGACAACAGGAACGTGGCCCGTATGGCGGCCCTGCTCGCGGGCCTGCCCGTCTCCGTGCCCGGTGTGACCGTCAACCGCCTCTGCGGCTCCGGCCTCGAAGCCGTCATCCAGGCCGCCCGCGCCATCGCCCTCGGCGACGCGTCGGTGGTCCTCGCGGGCGGCGTCGAGTCGATGAGCCGCGCGCCCTGGGTGATGCAGAAGCCGGAGCGCGCCTTCCCCGCCGGGCACCAGCAGCTGTGGTCCACCACGCTCGGCTGGCGCATGACCAACCCCCGGCTGCCCGCCGAGTGGACCGTCGCCCTCGGCGAGAGCGCCGAGCAGATCGCCGACAAGCACGGCATCACCCGCGAGCAGCAGGACGCGTTCGCGCTGGAGAGCCACCGCAAGGCCGCCGCGGCGTGGAGTGCCGGGCTTTACAGCGGCGAGGCGGGCGAGGTCGTCGCCTTCCCCGGCACCGGCCTCACCCGGGACGAATGCATCCGCGACGGCGGCTCGATGGAGACGCTCGCCAAACTGAAGCCTTCCTTCCGCACCGACGGCACCGGCCGCGTCACCGCGGGCAACTCCTCGCCGCTCAACGACGGCGCCGCCGCGCTGCTCCTCGTCGACGAGGACGGCCTGCGGGAGACCGGCCGCGAACCGCTGGCCAGGATCAGGACCTCCGCCGTCACCGGCATCGAGCCGAACCTGTTCGGGCTCGGCCCCGTCGAAGCCGTACAGCGCGCCCTGAAGAAGGCGGGCAAGACCTTCGCGGACCTCACCACCTTCGAACTGAACGAGGCGTTCGCGGCGCAGGCGCTCGGCTGCCTCGCCGAGTGGCCCGGCCTCGACCCGTCGATCGTCAACCCGAGAGGCGGCGCCATCGCGATCGGGCACCCGCTCGGCGCGTCCGGCGCGCGCATCGCGGGCTCCGTCGCCCACCAGCTCGCGGCGGCGGGCTCCGGCACCGGTCTCGCCGCCCTGTGCATCGGCGTCGGGCAGGGCCTCGCCCTCGTCCTGGAACGCTGACGGAAGGGCGGCCCCTCGCCATGCGGACGACCGTGGGGATCATCGGCGCAGGCCCGGCGGGACTGCTGCTCGCCCGGCAGCTGCACCTCGCGGGCATCGACTGTGTCGTCCTGGAGAGCCGCGACCGCGCCCACATCGAGGCGCGCCAGCGGGCCGGCATGCTCGAACAGGGCACGGTCGACGCGCTGCGCGCCGTGGGCGCCGGCGCCCGGCTGGACGCCGAGGGCCTCGAACACCACGGCATCGAGCTGCGCTTCGACGGCACGTCCCACCGTGTCGACTTCCCCGCGCTGACCGGCCGTACGGTCACGGTCTACGCGCAGACCGAAATCGTCAAGGACCTCGTCGCGCTGCACCTCGCGGACGGACCGCCGCTGCTGTTCGGCGCGGAGGCCCTCGCCGTGGCGGGGGCCGAGAGCGGGAAGCCCGCGATCCGCTACCGGCACCAGGGCCGCGAGGCCACGCTGGAGTGCGACTGGGCCGTCGGCTGCGACGGCTTCCACGGCGTGGCGCGCGCCGCGGTCCCGGCCGCGCAGCGCACCACGTACGAGCGCGGCTACCCCTTCTCCTGGCTCGGCATCCTCGCCGACGTCGCCCCCTCAAGCCCTGAGCTGGTCTACGCGCGGGGCGCGGGCGGCTTCGCGCTGCTGAGCATGCGCTCGCCCACAGTCTCCCGGCTCTACCTCCAGGTGCCGAACGGCACCGACCCGGCCGACTGGCCCGACGAGCGGATCTGGGACGAGCTCGACGCGCGCCTCTCCGAGGGCGCGGGACCCGGCTGGACCCTGAACCGCGGGCCGGTCACCGCCAAGACCGTCACCCCCATGCGCAGCTTCGTCGGGGAACCGCTGCGCCACGGACGGCTGCTCCTCGCGGGCGACGCCGCGCACATCGTGCCGCCCACGGGAGCCAAGGGCCTCAATCTCGCGGTCTCCGACGTGCGCCTCCTCGGCCGGGCCTTCGAGGCGCTCCACCGCACCGGGTCCACCGCCCTGCTCGACGCGTACCCGCGCGCCGCGCTGCACCGCGTATGGCAGGCCACCCGGTTCTCGTACGACATGACGACGATGCTCCATGTCCCGCCCGGCCAGAGCGACTTCGACCGGCGGATGGAGCTGACCCGGCTGCACCGCATCGCGGCCTCACGCGACGCGGCGGCGGAATTCGCGGCCCAGTACACGGGCCTCCCGCTTCCGTGACACGTCCGCCCGCCGACGCGGGCGGACCGTAGGCGGGCGGACGCCCGCGGGGCACGGCCGAGCGCACGCGGGCCGCTCGCCATCCCCTACAAGCGCCTTCGCACGGCTGAGGGCGTGACCGCGGGGATGCCGGACGCCGCACGCGCCCAGGGTGGTGCGACGCGCCGCGGCCCCGCCGGTCACCCGTGCTCACCGGAGCCCCCGAAGGGGTCCGGCGCGGGTGGCCGCCGGGTCGTGGCGTCGCTGCGTGGTACGGGCCGCCAGTGGCCTACTCGGCGCTCCCCGCGCCGTCCTTCGCCTCCGCCTCGGCGATGGACTTGCGGACCTCGTCCATGTCCAGCGCCCTGGCCTGGCCGATCACGTCCTCCAGAGCCGCCTCCGGCAGGGCGCCCGGCTGGGCGAAGACCGCCACATTGTCCCGGACGATCATGAGAGTGGGAATCGAACTGATGTCGAACGCGGCGGCCAGCTCCTGCTGGGCCTCCGTGTCGACCTTCGCGAAGACCAGGTCTTCGTGGCGCTCCGACGCCTTCTCATAGACCGGCGCGAACTGGCGGCAGGGACCGCACCAGGAAGCCCAGAAGTCGATGAGGAGGAAGTCGTTCTCCGACACGGTTTGGTCGAAGTTCTCCTTCGTGAGTTCCATCGTGGCCATGGCCTGATTACCTCTTCCTGTTACCGGTGCAGCCGACTCCGCACAACGGCGTGCATCGCGACCGTATTCCTGCGGCCCCTTCCCGGTGATCGTGTGGCCATGCCGACCCGGCCGCAGCAGACTGAGCGCATGACGGAAGCAATGGAATACGACGTCGTCGTCGTGGGTGCGGGACCGGTCGGGGAGAACGTGGCGGACCGGGCTCGCGCCGCGGGCCTGAGCGCCGCGATCGTGGAGAGCGAGCTGGTGGGCGGCGAGTGCTCGTACTGGGCGTGCATGCCGAGCAAGGCGCTGCTGAGGCCGGTGATCGCGCGTGCCGACGCGCGCCGGGTGCCCGGGCTGCGGTCCGCGGTGGAGGGTCCGCTGGACGTGCCTGCGGTGTTCGCCAACCGCGACGACTTCACCTCGCACTGGAAGGACGACGGCCAGGTCGCCTGGGTGGAGGGCACCGGCACGGCCCTGTACAGGGGCCGCGGCAGGCTCGCGGGCCCGAAGCGGGTCTCGGTGACCACCCCGGAGGGCGAGGAGGTCGTCCTCACGGCACGGCACGCCGTCGCCGTGTGCACCGGGACCAGGGCGCTCGTGCCGGACCTGCCGGGAGCCGCGCGGGCCAAGCCCTGGGCGAGCCGCGAGGCGACCAGCGCGCAGCACGTACCGGGCCGGCTCGTGATCGTCGGCGCGGGCGTCGTCGGCAGCGAGATGGCCACGGCCTACCAGGCGCTCGGCTCCCAGGTGACGCTGCTCATCCGGGGCACCAGGCCGCTGCCCGGCATGGAGCCCTTCGCCGGCGAGCTGGTGGCCGACGCGCTGACCGAGGCCGGCGCCGTCATCAGGACGAACTCGGCGGCGGCTGCCATCGAGCGCGACGGCGGCGAGGGCCCCGTCACGGTCGTCCTGGAGTCCGGCGAACGCGTCGAGGCCGACGAGATCCTCTTCGCGACGGGGCGCGCGCCGTCCAGCGACGACCTCGGCCTGGAGACCGTCGGCCTCACGCCCGGATCGTGGCTGGACGTCGACGACACCCTGCGCGTCGACGGCTTCGACTGGCTCTACGCGGTGGGCGACATCAACCACCGGGCCCTCCTCACCCACCAGGGCAAGTACCAGGCACGGGTCGCGGGCGCCGTCATCGCCGCGCGGGCCCAGGGCGTGCCGCTGCTGGAGACCGACCGCTGGGGCATGCACGTGGCGACCGCCGACCGCTCCGCCATGACCCAGGTGGTCTTCACCGACCCGGAGATCGGTTCCGTCGGCCTCACCCTGGCCCAGGCCGAGCAGGCGGGTCTGCGGGTACGGGCCGTGGACCAGGACATGGGCGCGGTCGCGGGCGCCGCGCTGTACGCCGCGGGCTACACGGGCCGGGCCCGCATGATCGTCGACCTGGACCGCGAGGTGCTGGTGGGCGTCACCTTCGCGGGCCCCGGCGCAGGCGAGATGCTGCACTCGGCGAGCATCGCGGTGGCGGGCGAGGTCCCCATGGACCGCCTGTGGCACGCGGTCCCCGCGTACCCGACGATCAGTGAGGTGTGGCTGCGACTGCTGGAGGCCTACCGGGGTTAGCCGCCGCGGGAGGTACACCGCCGGACGCGTACGAGGACGGGTGCGAGGGGACAGCCGCTACGGAAGGCAGACCGCGGCGGGCCCTGAGGGGGTGCCGCGGGCACTGGTCGCGAGCGGTCGGCCTGCGGCATTCCTGCCCGCATGCGGTCTGGCCGCCGCGCCTCGCCCGCGACCCCCCGCCCGCGGGCGGGGCCGCGGCGCTCTTCGGTTCCGGTGCCACCGGACTACGGTGCCACCGGACGCGCGGTCGCCCGCACAGGAGTGGCGTCGGCGCCCGCCGCTCCAGGGCGCCGCGACGTTTTGACGCAACCTTGGAGAGCGCTCTCTCATCCCGTCGGGCCGTTCCACGGGACACTCTTCGTGACTGCCGGGACGTCAGGCGGCGGGTCGAACCGCCGCTGCCGGCTTGTGCCGGGCGTTCCGGCGTCCGAGAGGGTTTCCGACAGCCGAGAGACGACGGAAAGAGAAAACGATGAGGCTGCTTCACCTCCCGCGCCCGCCGGCGCCAGCGCGTGGCAGACCCCGGCGGCCCCGCCGCCGGCCCACGTTACGCGTGCTGCTCGTGGCCACGGCCCTGTCCGGCCTGTCACTTGCCGGTGTGTCCACCTCGGCGCACGCGGCCGACAGCGCGCCCTTCGGCGGGACACCGGCCGCCGTGCCCGGTACCGTCCAGGCCGCGAACTACGACACCGGCGGCCAGGGCGTCGCCTACAGCGTCGCCTCCGCCGGCGGCAGTGCGAACAGCTACCGCGCCGACGGTGTGGACCTCGAAACCACCGCGGACACGCAGGAGACCAGCGGGGCCGGCGGCGGGTACGACATGGGCTGGACGACGCCGGGCCAGTGGTTCAAGTACACCGTGAACGTCTCCGCCGCCGGCAGCTACAGCGTCGCCTTCCGGCTCGCCTCGCCCTACGGCATCACCGACGCACTCCACATAGCCGACTCCTCCGGCACCAACCTGTCCGGAGCGGTCGCCGTCCCGAACACCGGCGGCTACGAGACCTGGACCACGGTCACCGCCTCCGTCATCCTGCCGGCCGGCCGCCAGACGCTGACCGTCGAACAGGACACCAACGGCTGGAACTTCCACGCCATGTCCTTCACGAAGGGCAGCGGTCGAGGCGGCGGTGGCGGCGGGGTCGGCGGCACCGGTCCGAACCAGTACTGCGGCATCCAGGACCTCGCGCTCGACCGGCCGACCACCGCCTCCTCGACACAGGACGCCACCGCCTACCCGGCGGCCGACGCCACCGACGGCGACCCCGGCACCCGCTGGTCCAGCGCCGCCGCGGACCCGCAGTGGCTGGAGGTCGACCTCGGCGCCCAGCAGCAGATCTGCGGTGTGGAACTGCTCTGGGAGGCCGCGTACGCGCAGGCGTTCCAGGTCCAGGTGTCCAACGACAACGCGGCCTGGACGTCGGTCTACTCCACGACGGCGGGCACCGGCGGGAGCGAGACGCTGACCGTCTCCGCGACCGCCCGCTACGTCCGGGTGTACGCCACCGCGCGCGCCACCCAGTTCGGCGACTCGCTCTTCGAACTCGACGTCTACGGCAAGACGTCCACCGCGCCCGTCACCGGAGGCGACGGCGACGGCGGCAACGGCGTCTGCCCGTGGGTCGGCTCCACCGCACCCGTCGCCCAGCGGGTCCAGCAGGTGCTCACCACCATGGACCGGTCCGAAGAGGTCACGCTGGCCTCGGGCGACGGCACTTCGGGGTACATCGGCCATGTCGCCGGCATCCCGAACCTGTGCATCCCGTCACTGAACCTCGAAGACGGCCCGTCCGGCGTCGGTGACGGAAATGGCGGTGTGACCGCCTTCCCCGACGGCGAGAACGCGGCCGCGACCTGGGACCCGGCACTGATCCAGCAGGAAGGCACGGCCAAGGGCGCCGAGTTCGCAGGCAAGGGCGCCAACATCGCACTCGGCCCGACGACCAACCTGGTCCGCGACCCGCGATGGGGCCGGACCTACGAGACCTACGGCGAAGACCCGTACCTGGCCGGCCGCATCACCTCGGCGGAGGTCGCCGGGCTCCAGAGCCAGGGCGTGATGGCCGAGGTCAAGCACGCCGCCGCGTACGACCAGGAGCAGTACCCCAACGGCGGCGACAACGAGACGGTCAGCCAGAAGGCGCTCGAAGAGCTCTACCTGGCGCCCTTCCAGACCGCCATCAAGCAGTCGGCGCCCGGCTCGGTCATGTGCTCGTACGCCGTGGTGAACGGAGCCCCGTCCTGTGCGAGCGCGGACCTGTTGCAGCGCGGGCTCGACGACGAGGCGGACTACGGCGGCTTCGTCGTCTCCGACTGGGGCGCGGCGGGCAACGCCGTCGCGGACGCCCAGGGCGGCATGGACATAGCGATGCCGTTCTCCGACGCGAGCGACATATCCGCCGCCCTGGCGGCCGGCACGCTGAAGCAGGCCACTCTGAACGCGATCGTGGCCCGGGTCCTCACCCAGATGTTCGCCTTCGGCCTGTTCGACAACCCGGGGACCGGCTCGCTGTCCGCCACGGTCACCAGCGCGGCGCACCAGGAGACCGCGCTGAAGCTCGGTGAAGAGGGCACCGTGCTGTTGAAGAACAACGGCCTGCTGCCGCTCGATCCGCAGATGACCGGCTCCATCGCGGTGATCGGCACCGACGGCGGCGCCGGCGTCGAACTCGGCGGCGGCGGCAGCGGCAGCGTCAACAGCGCGAACACGGTCTGGCCGCTCACCGGCGTCCAGAACGCGGTCGGCCCGAACGTCAAGGTCACCTACACCGAGGGTGACAACAACGGCACCGCGAACATTCCGCAAGCGGTGGCCGCCGCCCAGGCCGCCACCGACGCGATCGTCTATGTCAGCGCCCCGGAGGGCGAGGAGAGCGACCTGAAGACGCTCGACCTCTCCAGCGCGGACGAGACGATGATCAACGACGTGGCCGCGGCGAACCCGCACACCATCGTGGTGGTCAACAGCGGCTCTCCGGTGGTCATGCCGTGGCTGGACAACGTCGCGGGCGTATTCGAGAACTGGTACGGCGGAGGGGAGACCGGCGCCGCCACGGCCGCGCTGATCTTCGGCACCGCCAATCCGTCCGGCAAGCTGCCGGTCACCTTCCCCGGCAGCCTGAGCCAGGTCCCGGCGCAGACCACCGCGCAGTGGCCGGGCACCCCGACCGGGCCGGTCTACAGCGAGGGCGTGAACATCGGCTACCGCTGGTACCAGTCCCAGAACATCACCCCCGCCTTCCCGTTCGGCTTCGGGCTGTCGTACACGAAGTTCTCGTACTCCCACCTCGCCGTCGGCGCCTTCACGGCCGACGGCACGGCCACGGTGACCGCCACCGTCACCAACACCGGGTCGGTGGCCGGCGCGGACGTGGCGCAGCTGTATGTCGGCGATCCGGCCGCGAGCGCGGACCCTCCGCAGCAGTTGCACGGCTTCCAGCGGGTCTCCCTCGACCCGGGGCAGAGCTCCACGGTCACCTTCCCGCTGACCGTCCACGACCTGGCCTCCTTCTCGGCCGCGGACAACCAGTGGGAGGCCCCCGCCGGGACGTACTCGATCAAGGTGGGCGACTCCTCCGACAGCCTGCCGCTGTCCGGCTCGACCAGCCTGCCCCACACCCTGACAGGGCAGGTCGCCGCGGGCACCTCGGGAGCGGGCGTCTCGCAGGCCAACACGGCGGTCAGCGCGAACGTCACACCGAACTCGGGCGTGCCGGGCGCCGAGACGGTCGGCGTGGTCAACCCCTTCGGCTACAGCAGCCCGAAGGGCGCGACGGCGTCGTTCACCGTGCAGGCGGTGGACTCCGACGCCACGCAGAGCCTCTCCTTCACCGCGAGCGGGCTGCCGCCGGGCATCACCATGGCGTCCGACGGCACGGTCTCCGGCTCCGCGGGCACCCTCGGGTCCTACACGGTGACGGTGACGGCCAAGGACACGAGGGGGGTGTCGGGTACGGCCACCTTCGTGTGGTCGGTGGTGCAGTGAGCACGGCACGCCCGCACTGAGACCGGTGCGATCCTGGGGCCCCGTCGCACCACGGCGGGGCCCCGTCGCGGGATTCCGACGCCTCGCACCGCCGCGCACTCGTCCGGAGCCTCTCGGACGGCGCACGAGATCAGTTCCGTAGGCATTCCCCACCGATGATCCGGGGACGGCATGCCGGCACCGGTCGCCGGGCACTCGGGGCGTGGTGATGTCGCCGGCCTGCCGACGCGACCGTGTCACCGCGGGCCGGGCGACAGTCGGACCCGAGGCAAGGAGAGCGCCATGGCGGAATCCGGAAAGCGGCACGACCCCGAGCGGGCGGCCGAGGAGCTGAAGAGGGAGAGCGAGGAACAGGGGGAGCGGGTCGAAAAGGCGGAAGAAGACCCGTTCACGGCCCGGCGTGAGCGCATGCACGCGGAGGAAGATCCGGAAGAGGAACACGAGGGGAAGAAGACCAGCCAGGACTACGCGTAGGGGACCTGCCTCCCGGACCTCCGCGCTTCTCCGCGTGTCTCGGCGTTCCTCCGGGGCGCCGTCTGCCCCGGCGGTAGGGCGGCTGCGGACAGGGCGGCTGCGGGCTTGACGGCGGGCAGGACGGGCCCCGGGCGGCGCGAACCCGATTGCCGTGCCCGACCCGCGCTGAAATGTCCCGGGTGGGGTACCCCTGTGCGTACCGCTCGATCGCCGGTACCCACACGGCGACAGTCAACGGGCTCGGGCAGCCGTCCACCGGAGAGGTCGGGCATGACGTCTTCCCACGACATCGCCACCATGCTGACCGGCCTCCTGCGGGAGAGCCACGTGACGGACTTCGACGCTTTGCCCGGCCTCGTGGCCCGCCATGCCGCCACCGCAGGACTCGGCCGTGCCCGCATCTTCCTCGCCGACCTCCAGGAGGACGTCCTGCGGGAGGTCACGGGCCGGGGCCGGGACGCTGGGGAGGGCGGCCTGGAGACACGGATCGAGGGGACCCTGGCCGGACGCGCGTACCAGAGCGTCCGCGCCGTGTCGTCCCCCGACGGCCGGCAGCGCTGGCTGCCCGTGCTGGACGGTACGCAGCGGCTGGGCGTGCTGGGCTTCGACGCGGGCCCCGGCTCCGCCGGCCCGGTGGACCGGAGCCCGCGCGCGGACGAGGCCATGCAGGCCCTGGCGTCCGTGGTCGGGCTGACGGTGGCGTCCAAGCGGACCAACAGCGATTCGTACTCCCGGCTGACGCGGGTCCGGCTGATGAACGTCGTGGCCGAGATGCAGTGGACGCTGATGCCGCCCCGCTTCTTCGCGGACGACCGGGTCAGGATCAGCGCGGTGATGGAACCGGCGTACCGGATCGCCGGGGACGCCTTCGACTACGCGCTCGCCGGTGACGTCGCCCACCTCTCCCTCTTCGACGCCATGGGCCACGACACAGCGGCCGGGCTGACCGTCAGCCTGGCCATGGCCGCTTCACGCAACCGGCGACGGCAGGAGGCCACCCTCACCGAGGTCAGCCACGCGGTCGAGGAGGCCGTGGGCGAGCAGTTCGGCCACGACCGGTTCGCCACCGGCGTCCTGGCCGACCTCGATCTCCGCACCGGGCTGCTGACCTGGATCAACCGCGGCCATCTCCCGCCCGTGGTCATCCGCGGCGGACGGTGGCCCGCCCTCCTCGAATGCCCGC
>NZ_JAIUKE010000258.1 GCF_020176795.1 Streptomyces sp. 8L | reverse complement strand
CGCGGGGCCCGGGCCCTGTTTAAACCCCCCCCCCCCCGGGCTTCCCCCCGGGGGACCCGGGGGGCCAAGCGATTTAGGACGTACGGCGGGCCCGGGTGGGCGCGGCGGCCTTTTCTTCGTCCGGGGTTACCGGCACGAGCCCCGCCGGGTCGCCTGTTCTTCCCCGGATCTTCAGGTGAGCGGCTTCCCGGCCCACCGCTTCCCGGCGGGCGGGTCCGGCCGGTCCTCGCCGGCCGGGCCCGGTCGCTCAGGAGTCGTCGTCTCCCGAGGAGTCCTCGTCGCCGGAGTCGCCGGAGTCGCCGAAGTCGCCGGCCTTGGCCTTCGCCGCGTCGCTCTTCGCCTTCTCGGCGCCGGCTCCGCCGGCCCCCGAGTGGCCCTTGAGCGTCGTGAAGCCGATGTCCTGGTAGCGCGGCGCCTGGAAGCCGAAGGCGCCGACGTTCTTCACGTCCTTCCGCGCCGCGACGAGCTCGGGCCGCTGGTAGAGCGGGATGGAGCCGGCCGCGGCCCAGATCCGCGCGTCGGCCTGCTTGAGCAGGGAGTCCTCCTTGCTCTGGTTCAGCTCACCGGCCGCCTGGTCGAACAGCTGGTTGATGCGGTCCGTGCCGACGCGCGTGTAGTTCTGCTCGACCATCAGCGAGCCGTCGGCCGCGGGCTGCGGCTTGGCGTAGATCGGCCGGCCGTCGGTCGCGGGGAAGGCGGACGCGGGCCAGGAGTAGAGGGCCAGGTCGTACGAGCCGGACGCGATGTAGTCCTTGAAGAAGCTGCTGTCCGGGACCTTGGTGATCTCGGTCTTGATGCCGACCTTGTCCAGCATCGTGGCGATCCGGTCACCTACGGTGCGCAGCTGCTCGGAGCTCTGGCCCGCCGGGAGCACGAAGCGGAGCGTCAGCGGCTTGCCGTCCTTGCCGAGGGGGCCGTTCTTCGCGGCGGCGGGCGAGGCCGCGGCGGCGGGGGCGGCGCTGCCGTGCGGCGCGTAGGCACCGGCCATGCCGCCCGGCTGCTGCTCGTCGGGCTTGTCGTCGGACGAGGCAGCACCCTTGTCGCTCTTGGCGGCGTCGCCAGTCTTTTCGCTCTTACCGGCGTCGTCCTTCTTCTTGGCGCCGTCCGTGTCCGCCCCGGCCGCGCCCTTCTTCTCGTCGTCCTTCTTCGTGTCCGACTGCTTCTCTTCGGCCTTCTTCGCCTGCGCGTCAGTGCCGGTCTTCTTGCCCTCGCTGCCCGCCTTCGTGCTGTTCTTCGGCACCTCGCGGGCGCCCTCCGGCGTCCAGCCCGCGTCCGCGAGCAGCGCCTCGGCCTCGTGCTTGTCCTGTTTGCCGAGGGCGTCGCTGGCGTCGGCGTACGCCGGCTGCCCCGCGACTGCGAGGTGGCTGCCGAGCGTCTTCGCGGGCAGGCCCAGCGGCTTGAGCACGGCGTCGGCGAGCTTCTGCCGGTCGATCGCGCGGGCGACGGCGCGCCGCACCCGGTCGTCCGCGAGCGGCCCCGTCTCGCCGTTCATCGCGAGCTGCGTGTACGCGGGCTCCAACGACTTGCGCACGGAGAACGCCTTCAGCGCCTTCTGCTCGTCCCGGAAGGCGGCGAGTTCCCCGCCCTTGAGCTTCGCGGCCTGCGCCTCGGTGGCCGCCTTGGCCGCGGCGGCGCGGCGGGCCTCCTCGGCCTTCTCCTTGGCGTTCGGCTGCCCGGCCTTCTGGCCCTCCGCGCCCTGCGCCCCGTGGGCGGGCCTGATGGAGGGGGCGGCGGAGCCGGCCGGGCCGGACGCGGAGGAGACGCGCTCCGCCAGACCGGTGTCGACGTCCGCGACGTCGAGGTCGCCCGCGGCGAGCGCGGTGGCGCGCTTCTCCATCGGGACGGCACGCAGCACGACCGAGTCGAGCTTGGCGGGCTGCCCCCACCAGTGCGGGTTGCGTACGAGGGTGGTCTCCTTGGCCTTCCGGTCGACGGACTTGACCTGGAAGGGGCCCGCGGTGGTCTTCAGCGCCGCGCGGGCGCCGTCGTTGAAGGCGTTCGGGGTGGCCATCACGTCCTTCGGGTACAGGGGCGTGAACAGCGACTTCCAGTCCGCGTAGGGCTTGTTGAAGGTGACCTTGACGTCCAGGTTGTCCTTGCCGCGCTGGATCTTCTCGATCCGGTCGTAGCCGGTGTTGCGCGCGGTCCAGTAGGCGGAGTCGCGGCCGCGCAGCGCCTGCCACTGGGCGACGAAGTCGGGGGCGCCGATCTCCCGGCCGTCGCTCCACACGGCGGCCTGGTTGAGCTTGTACTCGACGACCTGCTTGGGCTCCCGGTCGACGACCTTCGCCGATTCGATGTAGTCGGGGTCGGCCTTCGGGGCGCCGTTCTTGTCGAGCGTGAAGAGCGAGGGCAGGACGGCCCCCGCGATCCGGCTGGTCGTGGCGTCGGCGTCCGCCTGGAAGGCGTTGAGCGTCGCGGGCACCGTGTCGACGGCCCACTTCAGGGTGCCGCCCTGGGCGAGCGAGCCGCGCGAGGCCGGGGAGATGTCGACGGCCGCGGGGTTGCCGTTGTCGTGGTCCGAACTGCACGCGGCCAGGCCGGGCAGGGCGAGGACACCGGTGGTGAGGAGCGCGACGGAGCGGAACGTCCGGGGGCATGTCCGCCCGGAGCACGTCCTCCCGCGTGGGGCGCCGACCTGGGACATGACTTGTACCTCTTCATCCTGTTTTGTGGAATTTAGAGATGATCACACCTATGTCCTCCCACTGAAGGGGGCCGTACGGACAGGGGGCGGGAGACACGTCGGCGCACGCCCCCAACGCCACTCGTGCGGCCCATTCGCGTACGCGCCCTTCCCAAGCCGGATGTGACGCGGAACACTTTCTTACGCGCATGAGAGAGCCGCCCGGGGCCGCATCCCGGGGTGACCCCCGTATGCCACCGCGACCGCGGAAGTGAGGGAACGACTCATGTCCCTGCAGGAAGAACTGACAGCCGTACGACGCTGCCTCGACGACCTGGTCCGTACGGTCGGACGCCTCGAACAGAGCCTCGCGGGACTTCCCGAGGACCGGTTCGGGCCTCAGTCGGCCGACCGCGTCGACCTGGTCACCATCCCCGACACCCCGTACGACAGCGCGCTGTGGACGGACTCGGACGACGAGGGCCTCGGCGTACGCGACCGGCGGGCGCCGTAGCCCCTCCTCATCTGGGAGACCTCTTGGCCACCGGCACGGAACCTCCTCGCACCACCGCTCACGGCACCTCCTCCCCCCACCCGCGTACGGGCGTGCGCGGCGCGGGACGCGCGGCCATCGCCGAGCGCCATCTGCGCACCGACCGCTGGTGGTTCCAGCCGGCGGTGACGGCGGCGGGGCTGCTCGGCTTCATCGCCTACTCCGTCTGGCGCGCGTTCGCGAACGCCGACTACTACGCGGCGCCCTACGTCTCGCCCTTCTACTCGCCGTGCGTGGCGCACGACTGCGTTCCCATGAAGGGCGGCGCGGACTGGGACGTCTTCGGCAGCTGGTGGGGCCTGTCCCCCGCGCTGCTCGTACTGATCTTCCCGCTGGGCTTCCGTCTGACCTGCTACTACTACCGCAAGGCGTACTACCGGGCCTTCTGGTCGTCACCGCCCGCCTGCGCGGTGGCCGAGCCGCACGCGCGCTACAGCGGCGAGACGCGTCTGCCGCTGATCCTCCAGAACGTCCACCGGTACTTCTTCTACTTCGCCCTGCTGGTCGCCGGCGTCCTCACGTACGACACCGTGCTGTCCTTCCGCGACGCGAACGCGTCCTGGGGCCACATGGGCCTCGGCTCCCTCGTCTTCCTCGCCAACATCGTGCTGATCTGGGCGTACACGCTGTCCTGCCACTCCTGCCGGCACCTGATCGGCGGCCGGCTGCGGCACTTCTCCCGGCATCCGGTGCGCTACCGGCTCTGGGGCTGGGTGGGGAAGCTGAACGCGCGCCACATGCAGCTCGCCTGGGCGTCGCTGATCAGCGTCGCGGCGGCCGACTTCTACGTGTACCTGGTCGCGTCCGGGGTCTTCGCCGACCCGCGTTTCTTCTGACACCCCGGCGGCGGGGCGGGCACGCCCGCGACCGGCCGGCAGCAACCGCAGGGAGATCTTCCACACATGACGGAACTGGAACGCGGACAGTGGGACGTCGTGGTCGTCGGCGCGGGCGGCGCCGGGCTGCGGGCCGCGATCGCCGCCCGCGAGGCGGGCGCCCGTACGGCCGTGATCTGCAAGTCCCTGTTCGGCAAGGCCCATACGGTGATGGCCGAGGGCGGCATCGCCGCGTCCATGGGCAATGTGAACTCCGGCGACAACTGGCAGGTGCACTTCCGGGACACGCTGCGCGGCGGGAAGTTCCTCAACCAGTGGCGGATGGCGGAGCTGCACGCCAGGGAGGCGCCCGAGCGGGTGTGGGAACTGGAGACGTGGGGCGCGCTGTTCGACCGTACGCCCGAGGGAAAGATCTCCCAGCGCAACTTCGGCGGCCACCAGTTCCCGCGCCTCGCGCACGTCGGAGACCGTACGGGCCTCGAACTGATCCGCACGCTCCAGCAGAAGATCGTCTCGCTCCAGCAGGAGGACTTCCGGGAGACCGGCGACCACGAGTCGCGCCTGAAGGTCTTCCAGGAGTGCACGGTCACGCGCGTGCTGAAGGACGGCGGCCGGGTGTCGGGCACCTTCTGCTACGAGCGCGAGTCCGGGCGCTTCTTCGTCCTCCAGGCGCCCTCGGTGGTACTGGCGACCGGCGGCATCGGCAAGTCCTTCAAGGTGACCTCGAACTCGTGGGAGTACACGGGCGACGGGCACGCGCTGGCGCTGCTGGCCGGGGCGCCGCTGATCAACATGGAGTTCGTGCAGTTCCACCCGACGGGCATGATCTGGCCGCCGTCCGTGAAGGGCCTGCTGGTCACGGAGTCCGTACGCGGCGACGGCGGGGTGCTGCGCAACGCCGAGGGCAAGCGGTTCATGTTCGACTACATCCCCGACGTCTTCAAGGAGCAGTACGCGGAGTCGGAGGAGGAGGGCGACCGCTGGTACGAGGACGCGGACGGCAACCGGCGCCCGCCGGAGCTGCTCCCCCGCGACGAGGTCGCCCGCGCGATCAACTCCGAGGTGAAGGCGGGCCGCGGCTCGCCGCACGGCGGGGTCTTCCTGGACGTCTCGACACGCATGACGCCCGAGCGCATCCGGCGCAGACTGCCCTCGATGTACCACCAGTTCAAGGAGCTGGCGGACGTCGACATCACGACGGAGGCGATGGAGGTCGGCCCGACCTGCCACTACGTGATGGGCGGCGTCGCCGTCGACTCGGACTCGGCCGCCGCGCTCGGCGTGCCGGGCCTGTACGCGGCGGGCGAGGTCGCGGGCGGCATGCACGGCTCCAACAGGCTCGGCGGCAACTCGCTCTCCGACCTGCTGGTGTTCGGCCGCAGGGCCGGGCTGTACGCCGCCGAGTACGCGGCGTCGCTCGCGGCGCGCCCGCCGGTGCACGAGGAGCAGGTGGACGCGGCGGCGGCCGAGGCGCTGCGGCCCTTCAGCGCGGAGGAGGACGCGGCGGACGGAAGCGGTGCCCCGGCGGCGGCCTCCGCGCCCGGGGCCGCCCCCGCGCCCGCGAGCGCGCCCGCCGAGAACCCGTACACGCTGCACCAGGAGCTCCAGCAGGCGATGAACGACCTGGTCGGCATCATCCGCAGGGCCGGCGAGATGGAGGAGGCCCTGGAGCGGCTGGCCGAGCTGGGGGCGAGGGCGCGGCGCGCGGGCGTCGAGGGGCACAGGCAGTTCAACCCCGGCTGGCACCTGGCGCTCGACCTGCGCAACATGCTGCTGGTCAGCGAGTGCGTGGCGCGCGCCGCGCTGGAGCGTACGGAGAGCCGGGGCGGCCACACCCGCGAGGACTGGCCCGGCATGGACGCGCGCTGGCGCCGGGTCAATCTGCACTGTGCGCTCGCCGACCCGTCCGGCGGGCTCGCGGCCTCGGGCCCCGGGCGGGGCAGGATCACGCTGTCCCGGCGGGAGACCCCGCCGATCCGTCCCGACCTGCTCGCCCTCTTCGAGAAGGAGGAGCTGGTCAAGTACCTCGCCGAAGAGGAGTTCCACGAGTGAGTACGAGCACGGGCACGGACACCGGTACGGATGGCGGCGGGGATGCGGGAGCGGGGCCCGGTGCGTCCGGCGCCGCGGACTCCACGGCGTACGCGGCGCACTTCCGGGTGTGGCGCGGCGACGCGGACGGCGGGGAGCTGCGGGACTTCACGGTCGAGGTGAACGACGGGGAGGTCGTCCTCGACATCATCCACCGCATCCAGGCGACGCAGGCGGCGGACCTCGCGGTGCGCTGGAATTGCAAGGCGGGCAAGTGCGGTTCGTGCAGCGCGGAGGTCAACGGGCGGCCCCGGCTGATGTGCATGACGCGCATGTCGGTCTTCGCGCGGGACGAGACGGTCACGGTGACGCCGCTGCGCGCCTTCCCCGTCGTGCGCGACCTGGTGACGGACGTGTCGTTCAACTACCGGAAGGCGCGCGAGATACCGGCGTTCGTGCCGCCGCC
Source organism: Streptomyces sp. 8L (assembly GCF_020176795.1). GTDB lineage: Bacteria > Actinomycetota > Actinomycetes > Streptomycetales > Streptomycetaceae > Streptomyces. The sequence continues at coordinate 11,151 of NZ_JAIUKE010000258.1, read as the reverse complement.
CGGAGTGGCGGCCGGCGAGTACCGGATGCAACAGGTCGACGTGGACCGCTCGCAGGAGTTCCGCAAGTGCATCGAGTGCTACCTGTGCCAGAACACCTGCCATGTGGTGCGCGACCACGAGGAGAACAAGGCCGCCTTCGCGGGGCCCCGCTATCTGATGCGGGTCGCGGAGCTGGACATGCACCCGCTCGACGCGGCCGAGGAGGCCGGGATCGACCGCAAGCGCACGGCGCAGGACGAGCACGGCCTCGGCTACTGCAACATCACCAAGTGCTGCACCGAGGTCTGCCCGGAGGGCATCAAGATCACCGACAACGCGCTCATCCCGCTGAAGGAACGGGCGGTGGACCGCGCGTACGACCCGCTGGTGTGGCTGGGCAGCAAGATCCGGCGACGCGGCCGGGACACGGGCGCCTGAGCGGGCCGGAGGTCCGGATCGGCGCCGTGGAAGGGGAAGCGGAAGCGGAAGGGGACGTGGAAGCCGCTGGTGGACGCGCCCCTCACGCCCGGGTGCCGCGGCGCAGCGCCCGGTCCGTGAGCGTCACGACGATCAGCAGCACCGCGAGGCCGGCGGAGACCGCGGCCATGAGGTGCAGACCGCTGTCGCCGGCCTTCTGGCCGTACGCGAGAGCGATCAGGCTCGACGCGGCGATGGCGCCGATGTACTGGGCGGTCCGCTGGAGGCCCGCGGCGGAGCCGATGCTCCGCGCCGGCGAGTACGACTGGACGGCCGCCTGGTTGCTGGTGCCGATGAGGCCCTGGGGGATGCCGAAGCAGGCACCCGCCACGAGCAGGACCACGAGGGGCGTCCGGCCGCCCACGAAGGCGAGCAGGCCGGCCCCTGCCAGCAGCAGGACGCTCGCCAGGGCCAGCGGGCCGCGCAGCCCCTTCGTGCGGGCGCCGAGCAGGGAACAGACCAGCGCGGCCACCGACATGGGCAGCATGAGCAGGCCCGTCGTGCCGGAGGAGTAGCCGCGGCCGTCCTCAAGCCACTGCGTGAAGCCGTACATCACGCAGTAGATCAGCAGGTAGCTGAGGCCGTGCCGGAGGTACGTGCGGGCCAGCGGGCCGTTGGCGGCCAGCATCCGCAGGTCGATGAACGGCTGCTTGGCGCGCAGCTGCCAGCGGGTCAGGACCAGCGCGACGACGGCGAAGGGGGCGAGCAGCCACCAGAGCGGGTGGCCGAGGTCCAGGAGGAAGAACGCGAGGAGGGTGAGCGCGGTGGTGAACAGGCCGATGCCCAGCGGGTCCACGGACCGCCACACGGACCCCGCGGCGCCGGACGCGGGGTCGGCGGCCCTGGCCGCCGCGCGCTCGGCAGCGGTGGCGTCCTTCGGCACGAAGAGGAGCGCGAGGGCGGACGCCGCCAGCGCGACGGGCAGGTTGACGGCGAAGATGGCGCGCCAGCCGAAGACCCCGACGAGCAGCCCGCCGAGGGTGGGTCCCACGGCGGCGCTGCCGAGACCGGCGAAGGACAGCCGGGCGAGCACGGTCCTCGGTGGCGTGCGGCCGACCCTGCGGCCCTCGTCGCGCAGCACGGACATGGCGGCCGGATAGGCGGCCGAGGTGCCGATGCCGAGGAGCAGCCGGGAGACGAGCAGCCAGGTGAAGGACGGTGCGAACGTGCCCACGAGACCGGACGCGAACACCACGAGGAGCCCGCCGAGGAAGACCCGGCGGGGGCCGAGCGAGTCGGCGAGCCTGCCGAGCACCGGCTGTGCGACGGCGCTCGCGAGGTAGAGGACGGAGATCAGCCAGGCGGTGTCGGCCGCGCCGACTCCGAAGTCTCGCCCGATCGACACCAGCGCCGTGGAGATCATGGTGGTGTTGAGCGGGTTGAGCAGGGACCCCAGCAGCAGGGGCAGGGTCAGCCGTCCGGCGAACCCCTTCGTCGCGCGGGAGGCGGGTTCCGCGGGCCCACCGGTGGCGGCGCCTGTCGCGGGGCCGGTCGGGGCGCCCGTCGCGGGGCCGGTGACGGCGCCGGAGCCGGTCGTGTCCGGCTCACTCGCGCCCTGGGTGTCGGTGGTGCTCACGTCGGCCGTGCTCTCACTTCTCGGTCAGTCGTCGCAGCAGTGCGGCCGCTTGGGCCAGCGTGCGGCGCTCGTCCGCGTCGAGTTCTTCGGCGATCACCTTTGACAGCCAGGTCTGCTTGGCGGCGCGCACCCCCGCGAGGACGGCGCGGCCGTGGTCGGTGGCCGAGACGACGGACTGCCTGCCGTCGGTCGGATCGGGTGTCCGCTCGATCAGGCCCTGCTCCTCCAGCACGCCGAGGGTCATCCGCATCGACTGCGGCCTGATGTGCTCGGCGCGGGCCAGGGCGGCCGTCGTGGCCGGCCCGTCGTCGTTGATCCGGACCAGCGCGGAGCGCTGGGACGCGGTGAGGCCGGCGTCGGTCGAGGTGTACCGCAGGCGGCGCGTCAGCAGCCCGGCGACGGCGGCGATCTCGGCCGCCACCTGCTCCGATGGAGCGTCTCCCGGTCGTTCGGACATACGGGAAGCCTACGGAATCGACAGGAAGACTTGCAAGTTTGTCTGCTGTTCCGTGCCTCACTCCGAGCCGCCGGGCGCCGGGCGCGCTCAGGGCCGGCCAGGCGGCTCGGGCGGTCAGGCGGCTCAGGCGCGCGAGGTGGCGCCCCAGCCGTCGCGATACGCCTTCCAGTCGCCTGCCGTGGCCGCGAAGTCGACGTACAGCGCGACACCGAAGCGCTCCCGGTGCGCGTCGTCCCGGCCGAGCGCCAGCCGCAGGCCGTGGATCGCGGCGGCCGGCGTCTCGGCGTAGCCGTGGTGGCTCATGTCCTCCTCGCGGTAGAACGGCAGCCCCATCAGCAGGTCGGTGCCCGCGGGCGTGGCCGCCAGGGCGAGGGAGGTCTGGTGCGCGACGTATCCCCCGTACAGCGACTGGAGCGGCATCGCCGTGTCGTACGACATGACCGCGATCTGGTCGACCCGGCGCGCGACCTGCCGGAAGTACGCCTGCGACCACCACTTCGGGTGGTCGGTCAGCGCCCCGGCCGCCGTGTGCAGCGACGGCAGCGGATCGATCTGGGCGGCCGCCACCGACAGGGTCGCGCCGCGGCCCCTGGTGAGGGCGTGCACGTCGTCGAGGAGCAGCAGGAAGTCGCGGTCGCCCGAGTGCAGCGGCTCCAGGTCGAAGTGGACGCCGTCGAACCCCGCGTCCAGCACCTGCCTGGCCGCCCCGAGCACGGCCTCGCGGGTCGCCGCGCGCGACAGCCGCAGGCCGTCCGGGCCCTCGGTGGCGAGGACGTCCCCGAGCCAGGCGTGCACCCGCACGCCCGGCATGCTCCGGTGGACGGCGGCGATCAGCCACCCGGCCCTCGCGTAGCGGCCCGCGGGCAGCGTCCCGTCGTGCTCCAGCGGGCCCGCGTGGACGTACAGGTCCTTGATGCCGGTGCCCTCGACGCGCCGGGCGAACGCCGCGAGGTCCGCGTCGTCCTTGCGGCCGTCGAGCCAGGCGTGCCCCATCCACACGGCGTCCCTGCCGCGGGTGCGGGTGCCGTCCTTGAGGTCGCCCGTGTACGTGAGGCGCAGCGCGGCCCCGGCCGTGACGACCGGCAGGACGACGCATGCGGCGACCACCACCGCGATCCGCCGGGTCCACGTGCCGCGCGGCCCCCGCCACATCCGCCCCATCGCCACCGCCGTGCGTCCGCGCATACGATCCGGCACCGCGCATCCCCTCCCCAGGGCGCGGCCCCGAGGCCGCGAAGGGGACTCAGCGTACGGGCGAGGGCCGCGCGGCCGTCCTGACCGGCGGCAACCGTTGCGCGATCAGGACATGGCGCCGGAGCAGGCGTTCGGGCGAGCGGTCCGCACGCAGGGCCCGGACACGGGAAGACGCGCGAAGGTCCAGCACGCGCGAGGGACCCGCACACGGGAAGGCCCGCCGGGGCGTCGGGGTCGGGACGCGTCGCGCCGGGCGTCAGAACATGCTCAGGAGCTGCTCCACGGTCGGCTCCGCGGCGTTCGCGCTGCCCGGCAGCGCCAGTTCGAACCAGACGGTCTTGCCGCGGGGCGTCCTGCGCGAGCCCCAGGCGGAACTCAGCATGCCGACGAGCTGGAGGCCCCGGCCGCCCTCGTCGGTGTCGCGGGCGCGCCGGCGCCGCGGCTGGACCAGACCCGCGTCCCACACCTCGCAGACGAGGGTGCGGTCGCGCAGCAGGCGGAGTCTGATCTCCCCCTCGCCGTAGCGCATCGCGTTCGTCACCAGCTCGCTCACCAGCAACTCGATGGTGTCCACGAGCGGTTCCAGGTCCCAGGCGATCAGCTGGGCGCGCGCGTACTCGCGGGCGCGGCCGACCGACCGCGGCTCGCGCGGCAGCCGCCAGTCGCCGACGGCCTCGCCGGGCAGCCCCCGGATACGGGCCATCAGCAGGGCGATGTCGTCCTGTCCGTGACCGGTCTCCAGCGTGGTGAGCACATGGTCGGCGACGTCCTCCAGCGGGCGTTCCGCGTGCGAGAGCGAGGCCCTGAACGCCGTCAGGCCCTCCTCGAGCGTCTGGTCGCGGGACTCCACGAGGCCGTCGGTGTAGAGCGCGAGGAGGGAGTTCTCCGACAGCTCGACCTCGACCTGCTCGAAGGGCTCCCCGCCCACGCCGAGCGGCACCCCGGGCGGCACGTCCAGCAGGAGCGCCTTGTCGCCCGGCTCCACGAGAACAGGCGGCGGGTGGCCCGCGTTGGCGAACGTACAGCGCCGGGTGACCGGGTCGTACACCGCGTAGACGCAGGTGGCGAGGTAGACCTCGGCGAGGTCGGCGTCGCGCGCCTTGTGGGCGACGCGGGAGGCCTGCTGCGCGCCGTTGGGCGAACCGAGGCCGTTGGCGATCTCGTCGAGCGCGCCGAGCACTTCGGCGGGCTCCAGGTCGAGCAGCGCCAGCGTCCTCACCGCCGTGCGCAGTTCGCCCATGGCGACGGCGGCGCGCAGGCCGCGGCCCATCACGTCGCCGACGACGAGGGCGGTCCTGTGCCCCGGCAGCTCGATGACGTCGAACCAGTCGCCTCCGACCTCTGTCGCCGCGTTGCCCGGCAGGTAGCGGCAGGCGATGTCGAGGCCCGCCGCCTCGGGGTCGCCCGGCGGCAGCAGGCTGCGCTGGAGGATCAGGGCGCGCTCGTGCTCGCGCCGGTACAGGCGTGCGTTGTCGATGCAGACGGCGGCGCGGGCCGCGAGTTCCACGGCGAGGCCGCGGTCGCGGTCGCCGAACGGCTCACTGCCCTTGGCGCGCGCGAACTGGACGAGGCCGACGACGGTGTCGTGGGCGACCATCGGCACCGCCAGCGTGGACTGGAGCAGGCTGCCGGGCTCGCCCGGTATCGACCGCACCCGGGCGCTGCGCAGCGCGCCCGCGCTCTGCGAGCTGAACGGGAAGCTGTGGACGGCGCCGACCTCGGGCGAGACGTAGCCGTCGTGGGTCTCGTCGGGGCCGGACAGCGGGACGTCCGAGACGGCGCTCGCGAACGCGACGCGCCGCAGCCGGGCCGTACCGCCGCCGGACTCCTGGGAGGAGGCGGCCCACCGGCCGGGCGGGGCCTCGTCGCCGGTCAGCAGCGACTGGTACAGGTCGACGGAGGCGATGTCGCAGAAGTTGGGCACCGCGACGCTCAGCAGCTCGCGGGCGGTGGTCTCCAGGTCGAGCGAGTTGCCGATACGGGCGCTCGCCTCGTTGAGCAGCGCGAGGTTGCGGCGGGCGCTCGCGGCCTCGCGGGCGGCGACGTGGCGGTGCGTGATGTCCGTGGCGACGGCGGCGACGCCCAGCGTGCGGCCGGCCCCGGCGCCGACCCGGTAGAGGTTGAGCGACCAGTGGCGGCGCTCGGGCTCGTCGGTGCCCGGCCGCGAGCCGACGATCTTGAACTCGACGACCGGGTCGCCCGTGGTCAGGACGCGCCGCAGCGCGGCCTCAAGACGCTCGGCCTCGCCGAGGGGGAGGTAGTCGTGAACGGACTTGCCCCGGTGGTCCGAAGGCCCGCCGCCGAAGACGGTCGCGAAGCGCTGGTTGACGCGCTGCACGGCCAGATCCGTACCGAAGAGAATGAAGCCGAACGGAGATTGGCCGAAAATCGCCTGCGAAGAAGCGAGGTCGCTCTCGATCCGGCGCAGCGCGCGCACGTCCACGACGACACACAGGGCACCCCGCTCGCCCTGGTCCGTCTCACTGGGCATCACGTACACCTCGGCCAGGCTGTGCTGCCGGACACCGCCGCCGCCCGGCTCCGCCGGCGTCAGGTACGGGACGAGGCCCGTCCACTCCTTGCCGTCCAGGATCTCGCTGAGTTTGCGATAGCCCTTCGCGCGGAACTCTGCCGGAACGAAGACCTCCAGCGGGTCCTTGCCCCGAACCTCCCGGGCCGGGATGCCGAACAGCTCGGCGGCACGGGCGCTCCACTGGTCGATCAGGCCGTCGGGCCCGATCGAGAAGGAAGCCACCCTGATGTGCTCGTAGATGGAGCCGGGCGGGCTGCTCTGCCATACGACGTCGTCGCCCGTCGTATCCGGCATCTCTGGTGTCTCGCTCACGCGACCGTCCCCTCCAGCTCACGCACCGGACCGGCCATGCACCGCAGTATTCAGCACTACAGGCACAGCTGACACGGCGTTCACGATCACAGCAAGGTCTCTTTCTCTCCGGACCTGCGTGAAACCCGCCGCGACCGTCGTCCCTTGTGACTTCTAACCATGGAGAGGCAGCTCGAACCACACGGTCTTACCTGTCTTCCCGCGTCTCGTGCCCCAGCGGCGGGCGGAACTCGCCACGAGCTGGAGCCCGCGCCCCCGCTCCTCCTCGGGGCCCGGCGCGCGCTGCACGACGGGCGCCTCGGGAAGCTGGTCGGAGATCTCGACCAGGAGGACCTCCTCCTCGTCGGGCAGCGGCCGGATTTCGAGCCGCATGCCGATGGGCCCGGGCGCGTAGGTGAGCGAATTGGTGACCAGCTCGCTGACCAGCAGCATCGCCATGTCCTCCACCCCGGGCGGCAACCGCCACGCGCGCAGGGTGTCCCGCACGTCATGACGGGCGACACGCACGGCACCGGGCTCGGCGGGCAGAATCCACTCGGCGGACTCGTCCTCGGTGTCGATCAACCCGACCACTTCCCACAGCACGCGGCGCCCCCCGCTGTCTCGTTTGTTCCGGGGATCAAACAGCCCATACCCGAAAATAGACCTAAACTACCGCCTGGTGCGGCACTGGGCGGGGCGAGCACCCCCTGGATACCGCCGAGAAGTCGCCACGTCCCTGATATGCGTTATGCCCGAACGACGGTCCCATACGCGTGAGCACACCGCTGAGCGGGGGGCGCGAGGGGCGTCCGCGGGGGGCGCGCAGGGGCTCGGGCAGGCGCTGACCGCGTCCCCGCCGTGCGGACCGAGAGGAGCGGGGGCCGTCCCGTGTGTCCGATCGGGGTCTCCCGACCGGCGCTGGCCGCGCGGGTCCGCTCCCTACGAAACGGGCGCGGCCCCCGCCTTGCGCGGGACGGGCGCCGCCGCCGTCCCGTCGTACGAGCCGCCGTCCCGTCCGTACGAGAGGGCGCCGTCGTTCCGTCGCCCGAGACAGGCGCCGCCCGGAAGGGCCCCGGCGGGCCCGGTCGCCTCGTCCCCCGCGCCCGGTTGCCTCGTCCCCATCGTCCTCAGCGGGACGGGGCCCGGTCGCCGCGTGCTCAGCGGGGGCCGCGGGAGGCGGCGTCACCGTCCCGCGTCAGCGCCGGGCCCAGTACGGCGAGTGCCGCGACGACGGCGGGACGGTCCGCGTCCAGCCAGTCCACCCGGTCGCCGTCGCCAGGGCCGTCCCCCGCGCCGGTGCCGGCGCTGCCGGCCACTTCCGTCGCCATGCCCGGCCCCCGCGGGGCCGCCTGGGACGCCGTCAGCCAGCGCAGCGCGTCGTGGTCCTGCAACGGACGCGGCTCACCCGACACCAGGCGCACCGTCCAGACCCACAACTCGTATCCGCGCCCCAGCGGCCAGGCTCCCGGGACACGCTCCACCGGCTCCGCCTCGACGCCGAGTTCCTCGCGCAGTTCGCGTACGAGCGCGTCCTCGGGGCGCTCGCCCGGCTCCACCTTGCCGCCGGGCAGTTCCCAGCGGCCCGCCAGTTCCGGGGGCGCGCTGCGCCGCGCCGCCAGCAGCCGTCCGCCGTCGTACACGGCGCCCGCGACCACCACCGACGCCGTCGTGCTTCGCTCCGTCATGCGCCGGAGCCTATGACGCGTTCCGCTCCAGCCGCTCGACGCAGTAGACCGGCTCCTTCACCCGACCGTCCAGCCGTTCGGCCAGCCGTTGGGCCTCGTCCTGCGTGGCGTACCACGCCACCCGGTAGCGGTTGCCGTTGTCGTCGTCGCGTATGACCTGCCAGGGCAGCACGACGGTTCCGCCTTCGTTCACGCCCGCACCCCCGCAGCGGCCGTCGCCCGCACGCGTATCTCCGGACGCGTCGAGCGCCCCCGTCGTCCCCAGGAAATCCCAATGCGCATATGCCGGAGCGTACGCCCGGCCCTCACTCAATGAATGCGTGATGGCACGAAGAGACAACTTCCGGCCATGAATACACCGAAAAGAGCGGTCGCGTGGATGCTGCGCGCGCCCCCGACTACGCCCCCACGTGCGCCTGGTATGCGCCGGTACGCGCCCCGCGCCCGCGGACCTGCCCCCGATCACCGCGCGCCGGGCGCCGCACCGGGCGCGCACACCGTGTTCCCGCGATCACTCCGCGCACGCGGGGCGGTCCGGCTACTTCACCGACAGGTGGTACGCGATCCTGAACCGGTCCGCCGGCACGACCACGTCCGCCGTCTCGACCGCCCGCCCCGACGCGTAGTACGTGCGCTCCAGGACCATCACCACATGGCCCGGCACCCCGCCGAGCGTCAGCAGTTCCTCGGCGAGGCCGGGGCGCGCGCCGACCTCCTCCAGGACGTTGTCCACGACGACGTCGATCGCGGCCATCCGCTCGACCACGCCGCAGCCGCCGAGGGGACCCTCCTCGGGCAGCATCACGGGCGTGCGCCCCGTGAGCGCGAGCGGCTCCCACGACGTGGACAGCATCATCGGGTCGCCCTCCCCCCGGAACACGTACCGCGTTCGCATCACCCGGTCGCCCGCACCGATGCCGAGCCGCGCCGCGATCTCCGGCGAGGCGCACTCCTGCTCGCTGCGGGACTCCCAGGTCCCCCGCGCGCCCTCGTCGGCCTGCTCCTGCCTGAAGGGGCTCGAACCGGTCGCGGGCCGGTAGCCGGAGCGCGCGATGCGGCGCGGCACCGGCCGTTCCCTTACGTAGGTGCCGGAACCCGAGCGGCCTTCGACCAGCCCCTCGGCCATCAGCACCTTGCGCGCCTCCAGCGCCACCGTGTCGGAGACGCCGTACTCCTCGCGGATGCGGGCCTGTGAGGGAAGCCGGGTGTGCGGCGGCAGTCGCCCGTCGATGATCTTCTGCCGGAGATCGCTCGCGACCCGCAGATAGGCTGGCTGCTCACCGAACGGCACGGGCCACTCCCTCAGAGTTGACAGACAGCAACAGGGTGGCAACCGACGGTTGAGAGCCGCAAGCATGGGCCACAGTTTCACCCGAAGTGATGACTTGGTGACGCTGGACGCATAATGCGCTCCAGGGCGGGCGACGGCCCGCGAAAAGGCCGCCGGGACGGCCGCCGGGATGGCCGCCGGGACAGGCGGTCGAGCGAGTCGGGCTACGGAGGCGGGCGACGGATGTCGACAGGGCGGCAGGGGCGTGCGGACACGGACAGGGCGGCGGCCGGGGTGGCGGACCTGACGGCCCGGTGGGCGGCCCGGCTCGACCCCGGGCGCGACACGGTGTTCTCGGCGGCCGGTGCCTGGCCGCTGCTCGCACTGCTCGCCGAGACGGCCGACGGGCCGGTGCGCGGCGAACTGGAGGAAGCCGTCGGCGCACCCGCGCAGGACGCGGCACGCGCGGCCCGCGCACTGCTCGCGGAACTCCCGGACGCCGACGGGCTGAACGCGGCGCTCGGGCTGTGGACACAGCGCTCGCTGCCGCTGCGCGACGCCTGGCTCGCGACCCTCCCGGCCGGCAGCCACGCCCTGCTGTCGGGGGACACCGGGGCCGACCGGGCGGCGCTCGACGCGTGGGCGGCGCGGCAGACCGGCGGTCTGATCGACCGGATGCCGGTCGAGACCGGCCCCCGGACGCCGCTGGTGCTGGCGAGCGCGCTCGCCCTGACCACCGAGTGGGAGCAGCCGTTCACCGACCACGCGGCGCACACCCCGACGGCCGGACCCTGGGCGGGCGTTTCTCTGCGGTGGCTGACCCGCGTCACACCCGGTCTCGGTCCTGTGCGGGTGGCGCGCACACCCGGCGGCCCGCTGACGCTGATCGGGGTGCGGGGCGGCAACGGCATCGACGTCCACCTGCTGATCGGCCCGCCCGGCGCGGGACCCGGCGAGGTCGTGGGCGGCGGGGCGGCCGTACTGGCGGGCCGGTACGAGGCGACGCCGGCCGACCGGCTGCCGGTCGGCGCGGACATCGCGCCGGGACTCGCCAAGGACCACATCGACGCGGTGCGCCCCGAGCCGGTCCTGTCGCTGAACCTGCCGCCGTTCCGCCTCACCGCCGAGCACGACCTGCTGCGCGAGGCGGAGGTCTTCGGCCTTGTCTCGGCGTGCGACACGAGCCGGGGCCACTTCCCCGGCATCAGCCCTTCCCCGCTCGCGATCCACTCGGCGGCGCAGGCGGCGATGGCGGAGTTCGGCCCGGCAGGCTTCAAGGCCGCGGCGGTGACGGCGTTCGGTTTCCGCACCGCGGCCGCGATGCGGCCCACGACGCGGGTCGAACGCGTCATCGCGACCCTGGACCGCCCGTTCGGCTTCGCCGCCGTCCAGCGGACGACGGGCCTGTGCCTGGCCAGTGGCTGGCTGGCGAGCCCGCAGACCGGCTCCAATCCGGCGTGAACGCCCGGGCCGCGGGACCGGCCCCGCCGGTGGTCCGGTGCGTCGGCCGGCTCTCCGCCGCCCGGCTCACGGTTCGTGATCAGCCCTGACGGATCGGTTCCGCCAGGCTCGCATCCGGGGGCTCCACTGGATCAGGTCGGATCAGTGAGCGGGGTTCTGTGCGGGGGCCGCCCCCCCCGGCCGGAGGTTGGGGCGAGTGGGGGTCCCCGCCCGGAGGGTGGGGG
>NZ_JAIUKE010000257.1 GCF_020176795.1 Streptomyces sp. 8L | reverse complement strand
ACCTCGGCCAGTTGGCGTGCGGTGGGCGTGGCGCGGCCGCGCAGCAGGAAGCCGCTGAGCTCGACGGTGCGGTCTTCGGGGACAATGCGGCGCGCGGTGAGCGCGCCCCACTTCCACCGGGTGTCGGAATCGGCGAGTACGGCGACCCGGACCGCTTGGCGTGTACGTGATGGCACGTCGTGGACGTTAGAAAGCCAATTCGGGCGGCGGCCCAACTCCATGGCAATAAAGGGTTAACAGAACGTCTACGAATGGGGAAAGCGGCCGTTTCCCGGGGTGCTTTAGAACTCCGTCACACGCCGTTCACCCGCCGTATGCCGGATCGTGGGGATTCGGGCCGTGGCAGCCCCTAGCGTCACCGGAGTGGTCAAGCTCTCCGTCATCGTGCCGTACTTCAATGTGCGGCCCTTCATCACCGAAGCACTGCGCAGCCTGCGTGCGAACGTCACCGAGAACGACGAAATCGTTTTCGTCGACGACTGCTCCACCGACGGCACGCCCGACGCGGTGGCAGCATTCGCACCGCAATTCCGCTGCGAGGTACGCCAGATCAGACACGAGAAGAACAGCAGTATCGGCACCGCGCGCAATACGGGCCTGCGTGCGGCGAGCGGGGAGTACCTGACCTTCCTGGACGGTGACGACTGGCTGGCGCGGGACTACCTCCCGGCCCTCGTCGCCGAGATCGACAAGCTGGGCGTCGACTTCATCCGCACCGACCAGGTCCGCTGCACGGCCCGGGCGCGGACCGTCTACCGCGCGCCGATCGGCCCGCGCGGCACGGTGCTGCGACCCCGCGACCTGATCCTGCCCGACACCCGCTCCACCTCGGTCGACTACCCGTACTCCTGGGCCGGACTGTTCCACAGGCGGCTCTACGAGGCGGGCCTGATGGCCTTCCCCGAGGGCCTGCACACCGCCGAGGACCGGCCCTGGATCTGGAAGCTGCACCGCGAGGCCGAGTCCTGCGCGGCGGTCAACCAGCTCGGCTACTACTACCGGCGCGGCGTCCAGTCCTCGCTGACCCAGATCGGCGACACCCGCCAGCTCGACTTCATCGCGGCCTTCGACCAGCTGCTGCGGGAGACGGCCGAGGACCCGGAGGCCGACCGGCTGATGCCGAAGGCCGTCCGCACGTACTGCGCGATCATCACCCACCACCTGGGCCAGATCGAACGGTTCGAGCCCGGCGTGGCCCGGCAGCTGAAGTCGATGAGCGCCGCCGCCCTGCGCAGGATGCCGCAGGACGTGCTCGACGACACCCTGACCTCTCTCGACCACCGGCGCGCGGGCCAGCTCGTCAAGCTGCGCCGCCGCCAGGCTCCCGCGGAGGCGGCCGCATGACCACCCGTATCTTCCTCGCGTCCACCCTCTACGGGGCGGCCACGCTGGCCGCAGCCCTGGACGCCGGATGCTTCGAACCGGCCGCCCGCACCATCCTGCTGGTGTCGAACAACGCGGCCAACCCCGAGGCCACACCCGGGCTCGACGAGATGTCCGGCTTCGAGCGGCTCCGCGACCGGTTCGACGAGATCCTGTCGTGGAACGAGGCCATCCACCCCTTCCACCCCGGCGCCTGGTCCCCGGGCCCCGACGACGTCGTGCTGTGGGAGCGGTACCTGCGGCTGCTGTGGAACCTCGGCGACGACGCCGTGCACCTCGTCGCCGAGTCGATCCAGGTGGTGCCCGCGCTGGCCGTCACCGACATCTTCACCGGCGCCGCCATCGACATCTACGCGGACGGGCTGATGAGCTACGGCCCCACCCGCAACAAGATCCCGCCGCTGATCGGCACCCGCATCGGCCGCGTCCTCCACCTCGACCTCGTACCCGGCCTGCGGCCCATGCTGCTGCGGGAGTTCGGCGCCGAGCCCACGGTCGTACCCACCGAGGTGTTCCTCAAGGTCCTCGCCGAGATCGGCGCGGACGCCCCCGACCTGCCGGGCATCCCCGACACTCCGGGCGAGCCCGAGTCCGCGGCCGGGCCCGGTGCTCCTCCGGCCGACGAACGCCCCGCGCTGCTGCTCGGCCAGTACCTCTCCGCGCTGTCCATCCTCACCGCGGACGAGGAGGAGGACCTGCACGTGAAGATGGTGCGCGGCGCGCACGGACTCGGCCACCGCCGCGTCGTCTTCAAGCCCCATCCCACCGCGCCCGCGCGCTTCTCGCGCAGCCTGGAGGAAGAGGCGGAACGCCTCGGGGTGGAGCTGACGATCGTGGACGCGCCGGTCATCGCCGAGGTGCTCTACCAGCGGCTGCGCCCCGGCCTCGTCGTGGGCTGCTTCTCCACGGCGCTGTTCACCGCCGCGTCGTTCTACGGGCTCCGCGTCGCGCGCGTCGGCACGGAGCTGCTGCTCGACGGGCTCACGCCGTACGAGAACAGCAACCGCGTCCCGGTGACGATCTGCCACGAGCTGCTGCCCGACGTCACGGACCGCGCGGCCGTCAGGGAAGGGCCACGCGACCCGGCCGCGGCGGGCCTCGCGGGGCTGCTCGCCGCGGTGGGCTTCGCGATGCAGCCGAAGGTCAACCCCGACCTGCGGGAGCGTGCCACCGACTACCTGGGCGCCCACCAGGACGCCCGCACGATGGGCTACTTCAAGCGCCGCCGCCTCACGGTCCTCGACCTGCCGGGCGGGCTGCCCGCGCGCATGGCGTTCATCCCGCGGGGCCCGCGCGTACGGGGCGTCGTGCGCCGCGTCAGGTCGCTGAAGCGGCTGGCGGCGGGGGAGAGCCGGGGGTGGCGGGGGCGGGGGGGGGGGCGCCCCCCCCCGGGGCGCCCCCCCCCCCCGGGCCCCGCCGGGGGGGGGGCGGGGGGGCGGGGGGGGGGGGGGGGGGGGGGCGGCGGGGGGGGCGGGCCCCGGGGGGGGCCCCCCCCCGGGGCGCCCCCGCCCCCCCCCCCGGGACCCCGGGTGTGTCCGTACGGTTCCGGAGGGACGCCTCTGCCGGACGTACGCCCGCGCCGGCGATCAGGGGTGCGGGCGCCGGCCCCAGGCCGCGTGGTGGGACAGGCACAGATCGCTGAAGTCCGGGTGCTCCACCAGGGCGGCGAACTCGGCGAGTTGGCCCTCGCTGATCCCGTGGACATCGCGCAGGTCCCGGGTGAGCTGCTCGGCGGTCAGCCGCCAGAAGCGCCCCATGGGGCCCGCGCCGACGGCGGACACGGTGACCTCGGCGCCCAGGTCCGTCAGCCCCAGCGCGCGCAGCGGCTGCGGGAAGGTGCGTGCCCAGGCGAAGTCCGTGCCGAGGCGCAGCCGCACCGATTCGGTCATGGCCCGGCTGACCTTCCGGTAGAGCGGGTGCGGCGAGGAGTCGAGGGCGAAGCGCGACATGTCCTCCAGGAAGAGCAGGCCGCCGGGGGCCAGCCACCGCACCACCCGCGCCAGGGCGGCGTCCCGGCCGCGCTGGTGCGAGAAGACCCACCGCGCGTGGATCAGGTCGAACGATCCCTCGGGAAACTCGTCGACCGCCAGATCGTGGCGTACGACCTCCCAGCCGCGCCGCTCGGCGGGCGGCGGGAAGTGCCGGATGTCGGTGTCCGTCGCGACGACCCGCCCCCGCGGACAGTGCGCCGCCAGCCCCGCGGCCACCGTGCCGAGGCCAGAGCCGATGTCCAGGCAGCGGGCGTCGTCCGCCGGGCCGAAGCGGTCCAACTGCCGGAACGTCAGCGGGTCGAGGGCGCGCGCGAGCGCGTCCAGGCGCTCTCCCTCGCCCTCGTGGGCGTGCGAGAACAGCAGCTCGCCGTACCGTTCTGTCGTCGTGTCCACCACAGACCCCCCGGTCTCCCGCTCCACCGGGACCGGTGGAGACCGCCTGCCATGGTCGGCGGCGCGGTGGGCCGCACTCAACGGCGCACTGGAGTGCGCCCCGGCCCGGGCGCGGGGGGGGGGCGGGGCGCGCCCCCCCCCCGCCCGGCCGGGGGGGGGCGGGGCCCCCGCGGGCGCAGAAGAGACGGGGATACGGCGGGGGGCGCCCCCCCCCCCCCCGCCGCGCGGGCTGCTCCGGGCCCTCGGCCGGCGGCGCGGCGGGGGGGGGGCGCCGCCCCCCCCGCCCCGCGCCCCCCCCCCCCCCCCCCACGGCCCGGACGCGCGCCGTCGGAGGCTCGCGCGCCCCCGTCGACGGCGCTTGGGCGGACGTGGCCACAGCACAGGTGAACGTACGGATGAACGTGCTGTGACGACCCCGCGCAACACCGCCTCCACCCTCTGAACCGGGCCTCGGCGCCCCTACGGTGGCGGGGGAGGCACGGGGCGGCGAAGGGAGATCCGGTGACGTCTGCTCCGGACATGAGCACGGAAACGGTCACCGCAGAAAGCGCGGACCCGGACACGACCAGGGGCGCGGGCCCGGACACGGCGGGAAGCGCGGGGCCGGACACGGCCGGGAGCGCGGGGCCGGACACGGCCGGGAGCGTGGAC
Organism: Streptomyces sp. 8L; assembly: GCF_020176795.1. GTDB lineage: Bacteria > Actinomycetota > Actinomycetes > Streptomycetales > Streptomycetaceae > Streptomyces. The sequence continues at coordinate 13,360 of NZ_JAIUKE010000257.1, read as the reverse complement.
CCGGACACGGCCGGGAGCGCGGGGTCTCCGCGTCCGGCCGGAGACGGTGCGCCCGGCGTGGCCCGGCGGCCCGGACGCCCCGGCGGTGCCCGCCCGGCGCGGCTGCGGGCCCTCGACGGGCTGCGGCTGGTCGCCGCGCTGATGGTGGCCCTGTACCACTACGGGGGCCGCGAGGGCGAGGTCGCGACGGCGTGGGGCGCCTCGCCCGCGGTCCAGTTCCCCTCGATGCACACATGGTTCGCGTACGGCCCGCTCGGTGTCCAGATCTTCTTCGTCATCAGCGGATTCGTCATCTGCATGAGCGCCTGGGGGCGTTCGCTCGCCGCGTTCTTCGCCTCGCGCGTGTCCCGGCTGATGCCGGCGTACTGGTGCGCGGTCGTCCTCATCACCGCCGTCTTCGCCCTGCCTGGCGTGGTCTACCGGACGGTGACGGCGAGCGACGCGCTGCTGAACCTGACCCTCCTCCAGATGCCGGCGGGCGGTCAGCGGGTCATCGGCGTCGACTGGACGCTGTGGGCGGAGATCCGCTTCTACGCGCTGTTCGCGGTGTGCGTGGTGCTCCCGGGTGTGACACGGCGCCGCGTCGTCCTGTTCGGCTCGCTGTGGACGATCGGCGCCGTCCTCGCCGACGCGGCGCACTCCGCGCTGGCCACCCAGATCCTGATGCCGGAGTACGCGCCCTTCTTCGTCGGCGGCATGGGCCTGTACCTGGTCCATCGGGACCACCGCGACCCCCTGGGCTGGGGGCTCGCCCTCGTGGGCTTCCTGCTCGGCCAGCACTATGCCGTGGCGGACCTCTGGCACGCCTCCACCTACTTCAGTTACCGCCACACCGGCGTCATCATCGCGATCGTCGCCCTGGGCTTCGCGGCGGTCGCGGCCGTCGCCCTGGACCGGCTGCGCTGGGCGAACTGGCGCTGGCTGACCACCGCGGGTGTCCTCACGTACCCCTTCTACCTGGTCCACGAGCATCTCGGCTGGGTGGTCATCGGCGGCCTGCACCGCACACTCGGCCTCCCGGCGGCGGCCACACTGCCGCTCACCGTGGCCGCGATGCTGCTCCTGGCCTGGCTCCTGCACCGCGCCGTGGAACGCACGCTGACCCCGCGGCTGCGCGCCCTGCTCACGGGTGCGACCGCGGGCACGCTCCGGCGACCGCCCGGTCGGAAGCCGGCCGATGTCACACGGAGTTGGTCCTCCTGACGCTCCTGCGGGAGGTCTGCCCGCCGAGGTCGGTGGTCAGGCCCAGGGTCTGGCGTATGACGGCGAGACGCTGGAGCAGCTGCGCCTGCGTGGGCCCTCCCGTGCGCGGCTGCGGCGTCGAACCGTCCCAGCGGTGCGTGGGCGCCCAGTCCTCACGCTGTCCGAGCTGCTCCACGGTGCCGTCCGGGCCCTGCCGGGTGACGGCGCCGTGGTTCGGGCCGGTCCCGGGCACGGTCGCCATGGCGGCCTCGACCAGGGCCTGGGCCGCGTGCCGCCAGGTGTAGCGCGTCAGGATCTCGTGGAGCTGGGCGGCGTCGCCGCGGGCCGCGGGCAGCCGGCTCTGCAACGTCGCGATGGCCTCGGCCCACGCCTTGGCGCGCTGCTCCTCGCCGCCCTCGACCTCCTTGCCCGACGCCGGGTCGACGTTGTAGGGAGCGTCGACCACCATGTGCCCGGTCAGGGCCTGGAACTGCTGAAGGAACTCGGCCGCGCCGCTCTCCCCGTTCACCAGGACGGGCACCCCGTTCCCGGCGCCCTCGGTGACGACAAGACCGAACCCCTCGTGCAGGGACGGCATGATCACCGCGTCCTTCCCCTCCCGGTCCCTGTCCAGATCCTCGGGGTTGGGCGTGAACGGCAGCAGGGTGACGCCGCCCGCCCCGAGGCTGGTGACGAGGTTCTGCCACTTCGCGTGGATCTCGGGGTCCTTCTTCGGGTTCGGGCCGCCGCGGATCGTGAGCCGCACGTCGAGCCCGTATCCGCCCAGGGACTGCGGGCGGCGGAGCATCCCGATCGCCGTGACCGCCGCCCGGACGCCCTTGATCGCGTCGGTGGCGCGGCCAGGCAGCAGCAGATCGAGCCTGCGCGGCGGCGGCGCCGAGTGTACGAGCGGGGTCTTGACCTCGGTCCCCGGCACGAACTCGTGGACCGCGGGCACTCGGAAGATCTGCTGCGAGAGCCGTTCCGCCTCCTTCGTCAGGAGTGGACCCACTCCGGAGACGAGGTCGGCCTCACGCATCACCTGGCGTTCGGTCCTGGCCTTCCGGCCGCCCTTCTCCGGCTCCCCCTTGATCTTGTCCAGACGTACGGGGCTGGTGTGCAGGAAGTGCACCAGGCGGGCGGAGGGGTACCAGCCGAAGCACATCAGCTCGGCCGCGGGGCCGGAGAACCGCGAGTGCCCGATGATCATGTCGAAGGCGTCGCGCGCCGCGGGGAGCCCGTACGCCTCCGGCCGGTTGCTCGCGACGAGCTGGATGAGGCGTTCGCGCCCCTCTTTCAGGTCGGGCACCAGGACGTTGATCACCCGGACGCCGTCGTGCTGCTTGACCGTCTGGGCGTGGTCGTACTTCTCCTTGTTGTTGACCGTCAGCAGGGTGACGTCGTTGTCGTGGTGCAGACCCTTGACCAGCTCCATGTTGAAGACGGGGACACCGCCGAGCCCCTGGCCGCTCTCGTCGCAGACGACGAGGATGCGGCGGCGGACCTGCTGGGTCTTCCCGGTCTTTCCGGTCTGCCCGGTCGTCTCCGTGCCCTCGTGGGCCGGGGCGCGCTGCACGGTCGCGGGCCCGGCCGCCATCCGCTGCACCGCGCCGTGGTGGGCGTGCCCGTCCCCGGAGTGGTGGCCGGGGGAGGGGAGTTCGGGCGCGACGGGGCTGTCGGCGAGCCTCTCGTTCGCGGTGGCCTTCCGCTCGAACGGGTCGTCGGGACTCGACCTGAAGGTGCCGTCGCCGTGGTCGGTGCCTGCCACGGGGCCCTTGCGCTGGTCCGAGACATGGGTCAGCTCGTGGAAGAGGGTCTTGTCGTCGATGTCGCCGGTGCCGCTGACGATGTGGTCCCCGACGGTGTAGGCGCGCGCCTGGAGATCCGCCGCGGAGCGCTGCGCGACGGTGTCCGTGTGGAGGCGTACGGCGGAGAAGTCCTCCTTGAACACGGATTCGGCCTTCTCGCGCTGCGCCGCACGCAGCGGCCTTCCGCCCCGGGAGGTCACGCCCTTGATGACGCTGCCCAGGTCGGGCCCGGCCTCCTCGGACGGATCGGCCGCGGCGTCGGCCGCCACAGCCTGGCGCAGCATCAGAACCACCGCGGCGTTGCCCGCCGACCGCTGGAGCCCGAGAAGCCCGCCGGGGCCCTGCGGCGGGGCCCCGGGCCTCGGGGAACGCGCAGGGCCCGCGGCGACCCCCTGGGCCTGGTCGGGCGCTTCCTTCCGCATCATCAGCTTCCTCCGTCGGTGGACAGGGCCTGGTCACCCCCCCATGGACTCTAGGTGGAAACCGGATGGAGCGGAGATGAAGCCCCCAAGAGAAGAGGGGGACTTGAGGCGCATCCGGGACTTGCGGTACATCGGGGACGCGTGAGGCGCCCGTACGGGCCGGACCGGATCGGAGCGGATCGGTCCGGAGCGGGTCGCATCGGGGCCGAGCGCCGCCCTGCCCGGCGCCGACGCCGCCCGGTCCTGTCCTGTCCGGGCGCGACGGCCCTTATGTCCGCCGTCCGCCCTCCGCCGTTCGCCCTCCGCCGACTATGCCCGCCGTCCGCCGTCGACCGACATCGCGATGCCGGTGACGTAGGAGGCGGCGTCCGAGCAGAGCCAGACCGCCGCGGCGGCGGCCTCCTCGGGCGCGGCCAGCCGGCCCAGGGGCGTGATCGCCGTCTGCGCCGCGATCATGTCGGTTCCCGCCGCGACGCCCTCGAACCCGGGTGTGAGGGTCGGACCTGGGCAGACGGCGTTGACGCGGACACCGGCCGCCGCGTAGTCGACCGCCGCGGTCTTGGTGAGGCCGACGATGCCGTGCTTGGCGGCCACGTAGGCGGGGGCGGCCGGGATCGCGTACAGGCCGCCGTTGGAGGCGATGTTGACGATCGCGCCGCCGCCTTCGAGCAGCGGCAGCTCGTACTTCATGCAGAGGAAGGTCCCCGACAGATTGACCCGGGTCACGCGCTCGAACTCGTCCAGGGTCAGCTGGTCGAGCCGCCGGTGGTGCGAGGCCATGCCCGCGTTGTTCACGGCGAAGTCGAGCCCGCCGTACGCCGCGGCCGTACGTTCGACGGCCGCCCGCACGGAGGCCTCCTCGGCGATGTCGACGGTGACGGCCAGGGCTTCCCCACCGTCCTTCCTGATCATCTCGGCCGTCTCGGCGGCCGTGCTCGCGTCGATGTCGAGCACGGCGACCGCGGCGCCGTCACGGGCGAACCGGAGCGCCGCCGCGCGGCCGATCCCGCTGCCGGCGCCGGTGACGAGACCCACCTTCCGCAGGTCGTCGTTCATGCCAGCGCCTCGTGGTTGGCCCAGGCGACCTTGTACGGGTGCCGCGCCTGCCAGCGCCCGATGACCTCGTGCAGGCCGGGTGCGCCGAACGCCTTCGCCAGGGCGTCGGTGTCGGCGAGGGCGATCTGCACGATCACGGTCGCGATCAGCGCCGGTATGGCCTCCTCGCCGGGGATCGGGAGGTGGCGGCGGGCGGCGAACGACTGGACGAGGCCGGTGTCGAGCAGGACGCGTTCGATGTCCGCGAGGTACTGGTCGAGCTCGGTGTCTGGCAAGGGCTGATCGAAGGAGACGATCATCGTGTGCTTGATCATGTGCCAATTCTCGGCGGCCGGTGCCACCGGTGTCCAAGACCGATCGGACATCCGGCGATAACCTGGAGGCATGGTTGAACTGGAGACCCGCGAGCTTGAGTACGTCGTCGCGCTCGCCGACGAACTGCACTTCGGCCGGGCCGCCGACCGGCTCTCGATCGCCCAGCCCGCGCTGTCGAAGGCGATCCGGCGGATCGAGAGCAGGCTCGGCGTCCCGCTGTTCGTCCGCTCCAGCCGGCATGTCGAACTCACCCCGTCCGGGGAGGCGTTGCAGGAACACGGCCGGCACGCGCTCAACGCGGTCGGCGCCGCCGTCCGCAACGCCAGGCGCGCCGCCGACACCCAGGCGCACCTGCGGCTCGTGCTGAAGCCGGGCGGCGACGCCGGCCTGCTGTCCCCCATCCTGGCCGCGTACGCCCGCAGGCCCGACGCCCGCCGGGTGGACATCCTCTTCAGCGGCCCCGCCGACCGCACCGACTTCCTGCGCGAGGGCCGGGCCGACGCCGGCCTGCTCTATGTGCCGTTCGACGATCTCGACGGCCTGGCCCACGAGACGCTGCATGTCGAGGACCGGGTGGCGATCGTCCCCTCGGGCCACCGGCTGGCCGGGCGCGCCTCGGTGCGCCTGGCCGACCTGGAGGGCGAGACGCTGCCGCACTGGAAGGGCGTCCCCGGCGGCGACGGCACGGGCCCCGAAGTGAACGACGTGGTGCAGCTGTTCCACATGATCACGGTGAGCCGGATGATCGGCGTACTGCCCCGCTCGCTGGTCGAGCCCGTCCCGCCGGGCCTGGTCGCCGTCCCGGTGACCGACACCCCGCCCAGCCGCCTCGTACTCGCCTGGAACGAACAGGACCGCCGCCCCCTGCTCGCGTCCTTCGTGGCGGCGGCGCTCGGCACCGCGACCGCTTCCGGGTGAGGCGGCGGGCCGCACGGTCCCTGGTACCGGACACTCCTGCCGCCACCGCCGGGGCGGCGCGTCAGTCCGCCGTGCCCGGGTCCGCGTCGGCCGGCATCCGGGTGAGTCCGATCGCGAACGCCTCAAGCGCGTGGTGGAGGCGCGGCGCGAAGTCGAGTGCGACATGGCCCCAGCGGGGCACCTGCTCGTACAGCGCCGCGAGCGTGGGAGTCGGATGGGCCACCTGCCAGAAGCCGGAGGCCAGGGTGATCGCCACCGCGAGCAGGCTCTCGATCTGCCCGGCCGTCATCGTGCATGCCTGGTCGAGCGCGGCCGTGATCGCGTCGTGGGCCGCGAAGGCGTTGGTCTTGTACCGGCGGGCCCGCTCGATGCCGACGTCGCCTTCGAGGTACAGCGCGACGTGGGTCAACAGGTCGCAGAACACCGGCAGTTGGGCCAGGGTGCCGGCGACCAGGGCGGCGGTCCGGGTGGGGTCGAGCCCGGTGGCACCGCCCAGTTCGCGGCTGATCGCGTCGCGCCACTGGCCCCAGCCGCGCTCGGCCAGTTCGAGGAGCAGCTCCTCCTTGCTCGCGTAATACCGCCGTACGCCGGTGCGGTGCAGGCCGGCCCGTTCGGTGACCGGCGCCAGGGTGACGTGGCGGACGCCGCCGAGTTCGAGCGCGAGTGCCTCCGCCGCCTCCAGCAGGTCTTCCGAGCGGCGCGTCTTGTCCTGGTCGGACCGGGCCCTCTGTCGCATGCCGGAATCATAACGCACGCAGGGATGCGTTACGCCGAGACGCCGTGGTACGGTCCACTTAACGCATCACGATGTGCGTTAACTGCTTGCCGCCACCGTCTCGAAGGGAACCGCCATGAAGGCCGTACAGGTCAGCCGTTTCGGTGAACCGGGCGTACTCGCACTCGCCGACCTGCCCGATCCGGTCCCCGGCCCCGGCCGGGTCGCCATCGACGTCACCCACGCGGCGGTCGGGCTCATCGACGTCTACATCCGGCAGGGGCTGTTCAAGGACCGCGAGGGGCTGCCGCGACCGCCGTACGTCCCCGGCCTGGAGGTCGCGGGCACGGTGCGCGCGCTCGGCGAGGGAGTCACCGGATTCACCCCGGGCGAGCGGGTGGTGGCGCTCCCCGGCGACGGGACGGGAGGGTACGCGTCGGTGTACGTCAGCGATCAGGCGCGCGTCGTGTCGACGGAGGGCTACGTGATCGAGCCCGCCCTGGCCGCCGCCGTCGTACCCAACGCGATCATGGCCCATGCCGCGCTCACCGGCGCGATCCATCTGTCGGCGGGGGAGAGCGTCCTCGTCCACGGCGCGCTGGGCGCCTTCGCGGCGGTCTTCCCCGGCGTCGCACGGAAGCTCGGAGCGGCCAGGGTGGTCGGCACGGTCCGCACCGGGAGGATGGGCGCGGCCGCCGCGACCAGGCTGCCGTACGACGCCGTCGTCGACTCGGCCGAGCTGCCCGGCGCGCTCGACGGCGAGAAGTTCGACGTCATCGTCGACCCCGTGGGGGGCGTGCTGCGCACACAGAGCCTGGACCTGCTCGCACCGTCCGGCCGGCTCCTGCTGGTCGGGAACGCGGGCGGCGACTGGGACCACCGCATCGACGGCAACCGGATCTGGCAGGGCAACATCACCGTCGCCGGGTTCAACGCGGGCGCCTATCTGCCGGCGCACCCCGAGGCCATCAGGCCCGCGGCCGAGGTCGCGCTGCGCGCGGTGGCCGACGGGCTCGCCGACACCGACATCGAGACGCTCCCGCTGGCCGACGCCGCCGCCGCGCACGACAGGTTGGAGCGCCATGCGGCGAGCGGCCGGATGGTCCTCGTCCCGTGACGTGGGCCTGCTGCCCCCTGTGACGCCCCGTGTCGGGCGTGTTCTCCGGTCGTGACGGCCCGCGCCGGGCGTTCTCCGGTCGTGACGGCCCGCGTGCCGGGCGTTCTCCGGTGCCGCGCGATCCGGGACGGGGAGGGCCCCGGACGGCGCGACTGTGCGGAGCTCCCTAGACCGTCGGGATGCTGCCGCCGTCGACGACGTACTGGCTGCCGGTGAGGTACGCCGCGCGGTCGGAGGAGAGGAATGCGACGAGTTCGGCGACGTCGGCGGGGCGGCCGGGGTGCCCGAGCGGGATGCCGACCCGGTCGATCAGTTCCCGGCGGGCCGTTTCGGCGTCCCGGCCGCTGTCGGCGCTGATGCGGTCCAGCCGCCGAGAGACGGCCGGGGTCTCGATGAGCCCGGGGACCACGGTGTTCACCCTGATCCCGTGCTTGCCGACCTCGTTGGCCAGGCCCTTGCTGTAGACGGTCGTCGCGGCCTTCGCCGCCGCGTACGGGAGGGACGCGGCGCCGGGCAGGCGGGCCTGGCCCGACGTGATGTGCACGATGACCCCGTGGTGTCGCGCGATCATGCCCGGCAGCAGGGCCCGGTCCAGGCGGACCGCGGACATGAGGTTGGTGTCGAGGTCGCGGTACCAGTCGTCGTCGGTGGCGTCGAGCGCCCCGCCGGGGAGGTAGGTCTGGCTGCCGGCGTTGTTGACCAGGACGTCGACTCCTCCGAGCAGTCGCGTGGCCCGGGCGGCGAGGTCGGCGGTCCCCTCGGCGGTGGCGAGGTCCGCCGCGACGAACTTCCCGGCGGGCGGTTCGTCCACGGGCGTGCGGGCCGCGACGACGACGTCGGCCCCGGCCTCGGCGAATCGGATCGCGATGGCCGCGCCGATTCCCTTGGTGCCGCCGGTGACCAGGACCCGGACCCCGGCGAACTCGCCGGCCGGCCCGGACGCGGATGTCTCGGTGGTGGATGTCATGGGACAGGGCCCTTTTCGTCGCCCGGCGCCGCCTGACGGAAGGCGCCGGCTGGGTAGGATGCCGCCAACCGTACAACAAAAACGAGAGGTCGCTCTTTTTTATGCCCAGGGTCACCCAGGAGCACCGCGACGCCCGCCGCCGGCAGATCCTGGCCGCCGCCCGCGAGGTGTTCGCGGTCAAGGGCTTCGCCCAGACCTCCACCGGTGAGATCGTCGCCGCGAGCGGACTGTCCACCGGTGCGGTCTACAGCTATTTCCCCAGCAAGAACGACCTGGTGGCGGCCGTCTGCGAGGACGCCGTGGACAGCGTCGTCGACCCCGTCAGCATCCGCGACGCGGCCGAACTCCTCGACCGCGTCCGCGCCCGCCACGGCGGCCACGCCCGGCTGATGGCGCAGGTCTGGGCCGAGGCCGCCGTCAACCCCGGCCTGGCCGCCCAGATCCGGGAGCGACTGGACAAGGACCAGGAGAAGGCCGCCGGGCTGATCCGCCAGGACCGCCGCGCCCGCGGCCTGCCCGACGCGCCGGACGCCCACGGCGTGGCCGGCGCGCTGCTCGCCATGCTCACGGGATATTCGCAGCGCCTGGCCATCGGCCAGGACACCGACACCGCCGCCTTCCGGCAGGCCCTCCAGTCCCTGCTCGGCGACGCGGCCTGAAGCCGGGCGGCCGCGGGCGGGCTCAGCCCACGGTCGGCCTCAGCGTCCGGGGCCGCGCCGACAGCAGCGAGGCGATGTCCGCGCCGTTGGACTCGGTGATCTTCCACAGTTCCCGCTGGCGGCCGTGGACGTCGGCGACCGCCGCGCCGTGGTCGTCCAGCAGGGACACCGCGCGTTCGGTGAGCCGTGCGCCGAGGTGGCGGTCGTGGACCGAGACGCCCCACCCGGGGCGGTCGATGTCGGAGAGGAAGTACGCCATCTTCGGGTGCGAGATCAGGCTGATCACCGGGGTGCCGCAGCCGAACGGGATCATCGTGGCGTGGCCCCGCATCCCGATGACCAGCTTCGTCCGCGCGAACTCGGCCCGGATCGCGTCGTTGTCCGCGTCGTACAGCGGCACCACGGGCAGCGAGATCCCGTGCTCGCGCCGCAGGTCGAACGCGACGCGCTCGTCGTCCAGCGCGTGCGCCACGCACTTGACCTCGGCGTGCTCGCCGATCGACCGCACGGCCCCGGCCAGTTGGCCGAGGAAGTACGCGTAGTCGTGGCCGAACCGCAGGCCCGCCCGGTCGTACGCCGCGTTGATCAGCACCGTGTCGTCGCGCCGCGCCGGATCGGTCCAGCCCTCGACCAGCTGCCGGGTCACCGTCGTCGGGCACGGCTGGTAGCGGACCCTGTCCCGCAGCCCGGCCGGCAGCAGCGCCCGCACCTTCTCGATCGAGCCGTGGTTGCGCAGCCCGAAGAAGGCCGAGCGCTCGACGAGCTTCGTCAGCGACGTGCGGAAGCGGTCGAAGCCGTACGCCTGGCCGTCGAACGCGTTGAAGCCGACCGCGTACACGACGATCGGCACGTCGATCCGCTCCAGCACCTCGTCACCGACGTTCCACTGCCAGCCGCTGTTGCCGTTCGGTGCCGTGTCCGGGATGAACAGGCCGCCACCGCCGATGACGAGCCCGCGCCGCTGGTTGACCCGTCCGAGCGCCGCCTCGTCGAACAGCCGGTGCGCGTGCACGGAGTGCCAGCGGCGCGGGCCGGTGTCCTGGCCGAAGGTGAGCCGTACGGACTCCGGGAGCAGCTTGTCGCCCGCGTTGCCCTGCTGCGGCATGTAGAAGGCCACGTGCGCCAGTTGCTCGTCCGCCGGGCCCTCCTGCACGGGCGGGCGCGGCACGGTGCGCTCGCGCATCAGGCGGCTCGCGCGGTGGGTCGGGTCGACGCCGAGGCCGTCCGTCGCGTAGGCGTGCGCCGAGGTGTCGTCGCCGCCCACCCAGGCCATCTGGGCGAGGCGGCCGAACGCGGTCGCCGCGCGGGTCGGTGCGGAGGTCGCGAGCAGCAGGTGCGCCTCGGCCTCCTGGTAGCGCGACAGGCTCATCAGCGCACGCCCGTAGACCTCGTGCGGGAACGCCTCGTGGACCGGGATGTGCACCGAGCCGAGCGCGGCGGCGGCCTTCTGGTACTCGCCCGCGTCCAGGTGGACCTGGGCGAGGCGGCGGGCGCCGTCGACACTGCCGGTGCGGGCGACGTGCGGGGTGCCGAGGTGCACCACGAGGTCGTGGTGGAGCGTCTTCGGCAGGGTCATGTACGCGGCGCGGAACTGCTCGTCGGTCAGTTCGTAGGAGTGCCAGCGCTCCTCCGCCGGGCTGTAGCCGGCCTCTCCGCCCTGCCACGGCTTGTGGCGGCCGGTGAAGTGCAGGATCGCCGTGTCGTCGGGGACCGGCAGGTCGCCGGAGAGCCGTCGCTTGACGAAGTTGTACCGGGCGTCGAGCCGGACGAAGGCGCCGTCAAGGACGGCGTTGAGGATGCCCTGGTCGTGCTTGTCGAGCTCGTAGTCGCCGCTGCGGCCGGTCGCGTCGATCGTGGCGCAGAACGCGTCGGTCAGGTACTTCCGCTGGATGACCAGCAGCCCGCTGTTGAGCTTGTGCTGCCCGTAGAAGAACTGCGGGACGGCCGCGATCCCCTCGCGCAGCCGCAGCAGTTCGCCCAGGTCGCCGAGGACCACCATGTCGGTGTCGAGCGTGATGATCGTGTCGTAGTCGCGGACGCGGAACACGTCGAGGATGAAGTAGGCCTTGCGGACGAGGTAGTTGTGCTGGTCGCCCTTGGCGTACGAGTCGTAGTGGCCGGCGTTGACGCGTATCAGCCTGATCCGCGGGTGCAGCGCCCGTATCCGGGCTATGGAGGAGGGCCGCAGGTCCTCGTGCAGCACGAGGAAGTCCTCGCACACGGACGGGTTGGTCAGGGCGAGGCTGCGCAGCAGCACGAGGAAGCCCGGCAGATAGTTCTCGTCCACGAAGCTGGCGAAGGCGATCCTGCGCCTGCCGGTGAGGGCGGCGGCGTCGGTGAGACCTTCGGGGCTCGGCGGGGCGTCGGAGGCGGGCGCGGAGGCCGGTACGGTGGCGGGCGCGGTGGCGGTCATCGGAGCGAAATCCTTGTCTCTGTCACGCTGGTGGCGCGCTCCATCACCCACGACTTCTCTCCCCGGTACTCGTGCACCGAGGTGATGGGCTGGCGCATGGCTTCCTCGACGCGGTACGCGCCGCTCTCGTAGAAGTCGAAGCCGAAGAGGTCGAACCTGGGGCTGACGTCGAGGAAGTCGATCAGCCACAGCATGTTGAAGCCGGTGGTGGGGATGGACGGCCACACGTCGGCGCCGACCCGGCCGATGTTCCGCAGCGGCCAGCGCAGCGAGTCGTCGCCCAGGTAGCGCTGCGCGCCGGGCACCAGGCGGTTGCGCAGGGAGTACATCCAGTCGCCCGGGACCCCGCCGAAGACGAGCCGGGTCGTGACCTTCTGGTCCCAGTTGAAGCTGTGCTTGTGGATGGAGGCGTGGACGTCGGTGCGGGTGCCGGTCGCCGGGGCGTCGATCCGGTACGAGTTGAACCGCACCACCACGTCGTACGAGTCGATCTCGGGTCCGAGCGAACTCCTGCCCAGGCTCTGGGAGTTGGCGACCAGACAGATCGACTTGCCGGTGATCTGGTTGCGGAACTCGCCGAGGCTCAGCCAGGTGGTGTCACCGAACGTCGGGTCCTCGATCGGGCCGCGCATCCGGTTCCTGCGCTGGTCGGCGTAGAGGCCGATCAGCTCGCGCAGGTCCGCGGCGGCGCCGTCGTGGTGGCGGATGCGCAGGTCCAGGTAGTCGCCGACGCCCTGCTGGAAGTCGTCCGCAGGGCCGTCACCGCGCGCCATGGCGAGCAGCGCGCCGACGAGGCGCGGCTCGGCGCCCGGCCAGTCGCCCGCGTCGCAGCGGGCGAGGCCTTCCGCCCAGGTGTCGGTGGCGGGGCCCGCGGTGTACGCCGCCGCGCCGGGGCACTCGCGCTCCAGCAGTTCCACGGTCTCCGCCCGGCGCTGCTCGGCGATGCGCAGCCCCGCCACCTTGGAGGCGATGCCGTAGCCGTCCTCGGAGGTGCGGTCCAGGTAGTTCTGGTACGCGGCGACCGACGCGGCCTCCTCGCCCGCGGCCTCCAGGGCCCGCGCACGCAGCCGCCAGCCCGCGCGCGACCCCTTCCGCTCGGTGAGGATGGTCGCCGATATCAGCAGGGCGAGGCGCACCTCGTCCTCGTAGGGGCAGTCCAGCGCTTTGCCGCCCACCTCGATCAGGGTGTCGAGCAACTCGCCCGAGAGCGCCGGGCCCCGGGCGGCCGGCGTCCGCGCGGCGCGGCGGAACAGCCCGCCCGTCGCCCCCGCGCTCACGGCGGCGGGCGTCGCGCCGGGCGCGGGCGCCGTCGCGTACAGGGCCAGTACGGCGCGCAGCCGCTCGGCGAGTTCGACGCGCCGCCGGTCCAGGCCGGCCACGAGCTTGCCGCTGTGCGCGGCGCACGCGCTGAGGCACTCGGCCAGGGTGGTCGGCGGCACCTGCGCCGCCGAGGCACCGGTCTGCGCGGTCTCCACACCCTCACCGCGCGGTCGGGGCCGGGGATTGCGGGCCATAGTCATGCTGCTCCAAGGTCACTGCCCCGCGGCGGTAAGAAGTCGTACGGGGGTCGGAGCACGGTAGGAAAGCCGGACGAAGCAGAAGTGAACAGGGAACGACCGAGGGTGAAACCCGCCAGGCCGTGGGCGCAAAAGCAAGGCAATGAGCGTCGGGAAGAGGTCAACGCGGCGTCAGGAAACGAGAAAAACGGGGGCAGCGGGAAAACGTAGAGACGGGGAAAGGGGCGGCGCCGCGTCATCCGCGCGCGGGAGGCGCGGGAGGCGCGGGGGG
>NZ_JAIUKE010000256.1 GCF_020176795.1 Streptomyces sp. 8L | reverse complement strand
GGGGCCGGGGGCCTGTCCGAGGGGGCCCGGCCCGCGAGGCTTCTAGAAGGTGCCGAGCTTCAGCAGGGAGAGCAGTCCGAGCAGTTCGATCGCCGACGCGCCCAGCGCCTTCACCCAGGGCAGGTCGTGCGACTTGCGCACCATGGACGTCATCAGCAGGCCCGCCAGCACCCAGGTGAGCCAGCCGAGGATCTGGACGAAGCCGTTGTCGCCGCCGAGGAAGGCCGCGAAGAGCAGCCGGGGCGCGTCCGTCAGCGACATGATCAGCATGGACAGGCCGACCGTGGGCTGCCAGGAGCCGTCGCCGCCGAGCTGGCGGGCGAGGGTGTGGGTGACTGCGCCGAGGATCAGGCCGCCGACGACGAACACCACGCCGGTGATCAGGATGGACGGGATCGCCGTCGACAGCGTGGAACCTATGACGTCGCTGCGCGCCGCGTCGAAGCCGAACAGCGCGAGCATGCCGTAGACCATCGTGACGATCAGCGCCGGTCCCCAGACCGGGTAGTCCCTCATCTGGAGGAACGTCTCGCTGGGGCGCATCACGATGCCTGCCAGCAGGTCGCGCCAGCCGAGCCGGGGGCCGCTGGGGACGGGCGCCGCGCCCGCGCGGTAGGTCGCGCCGTCGCCGTACGGGTCGTCGACGCGGAACGCCTGGGTGTGCCCCGGGTTGTTCGCGGCGGGGTTCGGGTCCGCGGAGGGGATGCCGCCCCCCATCGGGCCGTACTGAGGCTGGCCGTGCTGCGGCTGACCGTTCGGTGGCTGTCCGTAGGGTGAGTGTCCTGACGGTGGCTGTCCGTACTGCTGCTGGTACGGGGCGGGCGCCTGGGGCGGCGCGTAGTACTGCTGCTGCGGCTGTTGCTGCTGGTACTGCGGGTCGCCGAAGTACTCCGGTTCGCCGCTGTACGGTCCCTGGTTCGCCGGTGCGCCCGCCGGCGGCCACTGCGGCGGCTGCTGCCGGCGCCCGGCCTGTCCCTGCGGGGGATGCGGTTGCTGTCGCGGTTCGCGGTTGTCCCGGCCGCGTCCGTTCCTGAATCCAGCCACGTTCTCGAACGTACCCGCTCCCGGCGGGGGCGGAGGCCGCGGACGGGGAACGGGCACGCCATTGCGTCCGTCCTGTGACATCCCCTAGGGGGTTTCGGGGGTTACTCCGCGCGGTTGTCCGTCGCGCATGGTAATGGTGTGCCTACTTTGGGTAGCGCGCAGCCCTTGGTATCCCGTTTCCCCGCACCCTGGAGGTCTCATGTCGCCCGTACGGTCCGCCGTCGCCTCCGCGTCGGCCGTGCCCGTCTCCCTTCTCGTCCTTCTCGTCGCCCTCGCCGCGCCCGCCATCGCGCGCGGCGACAGTGCCGGGCCCGCCACCGCGCCGGCCCCGGCCCGGAGCGCGAGCGCCGGGGGCGCCCCCGCGCAGGGTGCCGCCACCGGGCCGGCGGGTGCGCCTGCCCGTGTCACCGCCGGGTCCGCCGCCGCGCAGAACGGAATCGCCGGGGACATCCCGTACTACATCAGGGACGTCGCCACCGGCCGCTGTATCGCCGGTACGCGGGTCGCCACCTGCGGCACCGACGGCACGGAGTGGGTCCTGCGCGACCACGGCGACGGTACGGTCCAGTTCCAGCAGGCCGGTTCGGCGGCGCAGGCCTCCGAGCCGCGCTGCCTGACGCTGCCGGCCATGCTGAGCTATCCGGCGGCCGTCCGGATGAGCGCGTGCGACGCCGCCGCGTCCTCGGCGGACGCGGCGCCGGACGCCGCGGGCCGGGCCGACCGGTGGCGTATCGAGGGGTGGGTGGACAGCCCCGTCACCATCGCGCACGCCTATCCGCCGGCGGGGCGCCTGTTCGTCGCGGACTCCGCCGTCCGCGTCAGCAACAACAGCTCCGCGATGTGGGTGCTCGACCCCGTCGTGAAGGTGAAGGCGGATGCGCGGCGGTGAGGTCTGCCTACGCGTGAGGCCCCGGGGGGGGCCCCCCCCCGGGCCCCCCCCCGGGGCCGCCGCCCCCCCCCGCCCGAGGGGGGGGGGGGGGCGGGGGGCGGGGGGGCGGGGGCGGGGCCCCCCGGGGGGGCGGGGGCGGGGCCCC
>NZ_JAIUKE010000255.1:9436-15850 GCF_020176795.1 Streptomyces sp. 8L | reverse complement strand
GATGGGCGGTTTGCAGCTGAAGCGGCGGGCCCGTCTTGTGCCCCGCCGCGCCCCCCCCCCGGCGCGGCCCCCCCCCCCCCCGCCCCCCCCCACCTCTGCGCCGGCAGCCGTCCCGTCACTTCACCGGCTCGGGTTCCGGTGCGCTGGCCGCTTCGGCCGTGCCCGCCGGGTCGGCCGGGGCCTTCACCGAGTCGAGCAGCAGCTGCGCCACATCGACGACCTGGAGTGATTCCGCCGCCTTGCCGTCGTTCTTCTTGCCGTTGACGGAGTCCGTCAGCATGACGAGGCAGAACGGGCAGGCGGTGGAGATGATGTCCGGGTTCAGGGACAGCGCCTCGTCCACGCGCTCGTTGTTGACGCGCTTGCCGATGCGCTCCTCCATCCACATGCGCGCGCCGCCCGCGCCGCAGCAGAAGCCGCGTTCCTTGTGGCGGTGCATCTCCTCGCTGCGCAGGCCGGGCACGTTCGCGATGATCTCGCGCGGCGGCGTGTAGACCTTGTTGTGGCGTCCCAGGTAGCACGGGTCGTGGTAGGTGATGAGGCCCTCGACCGGGGTGACCGGAACCAGCTTGCCGTCGTCCACGAGGTGCTGGAGCAGCTGTGTGTGGTGGATGACCTCGTACTCGCCGCCGAGCTGCGGGTACTCGTTCGCGATGGTGTTGAAGCAGTGCGGGCAGGTCGCGACGATCTTCTTCGACGCCTTCGGCTTCCTCGTCGACTCGTCGACCCGTCCGTCCTCGTCGAGGGATTCGCCGAACGCCATGTTCAGCATCGCGACGTTCTCCTGGCCGAGCTGCTGGAACAGCGGCTCGTTGCCGAGGCGGCGGGGAGAGTCGCCGGTGCACTTCTCGTCGCCGCCCATGATCGCGAACTTGACGCCCGCGATGTGCAGCAGTTCCGCGAAGGCCTTGGTGGTCTTCTTCGCGCGGTCCTCGAGGGAGCCCGCGCAGCCGACCCAGTACAGGTAGTCGACCTCGGAGAGGTCTTCCACGTCCTTACCGACGACCGGTACGTCGAAGCCGAGGCCCTTGGTCCACTCCAGGCGCTGCTTCTTGGCGAGGCCCCACGGGTTGCCGCGCTTCTCCAGGTTCTTGAGCATCGTGCCGGCCTCGCTCGGGAAGGCGCTCTCGATCATCACCTGGTAGCGGCGCATGTCGACGATGTGGTCGATGTGCTCGATGTCGACGGGGCACTGCTCGACGCACGCGCCGCAGGTCGTGCAGGACCAGAGCACGTCCGGGTCGATGACGCCGTTCTCCGCCAGCGTGCCGATCAGCGGGCGTTCGGCCTCGGCGAGCGCGGTGGCGGGGACGCCGGCCAGCTGCTCGGCGCTCGCCTTCTCCTCGCCCTCGGCGTTCTTGCCGCCGCCCGCGAGGAGGTACGGGGCCTTCGCGTGGGCGTGGTCGCGCAGCGACATGATCAGGAGCTTCGGCGAGAGGGGCTTGCCGGTGTTCCAGGCGGGGCACTGCGACTGGCAGCGCCCGCACTCGGTGCACGTGGAGAAGTCGAGGATGCCCTTCCAGGAGAAGTCCTCGATCGCGGAGACGCCGAAGACGGTCTCCTCTGCGCCCTCCTCGTCGTCGAAGACCGTCTCGAAGTCGATGACCTTGCCGCCGCTCGCCATCGGCTGGAGCGGGCCGAGCGCCGTTCCGCCGTCCGCCCGCCGCTTGAACCAGATGTTCGGGAAGGCGAGGAAGCGGTGCCAGGCGACACCCATGTCGGTCTTGAGCGCGACGGTGATCATCCAGACGAAGGACGTCCCGAGCTTGATCATCGCGAACAGGTAGACGAGGTTCTGCTGGGTGCCGGTGCCGAGCCCCCGGAAGGCGGCGACGAGCGGGTAGGAGAGCAGGTACGAGACGGTGTACGAGGTCTCGTGGTGCAGCGAGCCCTCCAGGCCGCGCAGCGCCAGGATGCACAGGCCGATGATCAGGATGACGGCCTCGACGAAGTACGCCTGGCCGAAGTTCGATCCCGCGAAGCGGGACTTGCGCTCGGCGCGGCCGGGGCGGGAGAGCTGGCGGATGACGATCAGCACCAGGATGCCGAGGGTCGTCAGCACGCCGATGAGGTCGACGAAGACCTCGTAGGGCGCCCAGTTCCCGATCACCGGCAGGAGCCAGTCGGCCTGGAAGATCTGGCCGAACGCGTTGATCAGCGTGAGGATCAGCGAGAAGAAGCCGACCGCCACGAACCAGTGCGCGACGCCGATGACGCCCCACTGGTTCATGCGCGTGTGGCCGAGGAACTCCCTGGCCACGGTCATGGTGCGGGTGGC
Source organism: Streptomyces sp. 8L (assembly GCF_020176795.1). Lineage (GTDB taxonomy): Bacteria > Actinomycetota > Actinomycetes > Streptomycetales > Streptomycetaceae > Streptomyces. The sequence continues at coordinate 13,572 of NZ_JAIUKE010000255.1, read as the reverse complement.
GGGTTCGTCCGTGCGCGTGCCCGCGGGGACGGACTGGCCGAGCCGTACGAAGGTGAAGATCTGCGCGATGGCGCGGGAGAACAGCGCCACACCGACGACGGCGAGCACCAGCGACACGATGATCGCGGCGAGTTGCATGGAGGGCTCCTCGGGCCTGCGAGGTAAGGAGGGTCCGCAGGATTCCGCACGCTGCGGCCGCTCAGCTTCCTACTGCTTCTTACTAAGCGGTAACTTAATCGGTCCGCACTGAGCGTACCCACTTATCCGGCCGCAATGTAACGCCGTGACCGGTGATCTGCGTCGCTCACCGTGACACGTCCGTGCGCGGTGCGCGAACCCGGGTGGCACCCCCGTGCGCGGGGCCAGGACCCCACCGCCCGCGCCACGCGGCCGCCGCCGCCCTCGGGCGGGCGTGGTCCGCGGCCCGCGGGAGTCCGGCGAGCAGCGGCCGCCGCCGCGCTCGCGGCACCATCGCGGGGCCGCCGCGCCGCGCGCGCGGCGCGGACCGGCCGGCCCGCGGCGAGAGGGCGCGCAGGGAGGCGGCCAGCAGTGCCAGGTCTCCGGCCAGGCAGTAGTGCTCCACATAGTGCTGGTCGAGCAGCGGGGCCTCGTCCCAGGGCAGGCGTGAAGCGCGCCGCACCTGGGCGAGGCCGGTCAGCCCCGGCCGTACGGTGCTCCGCCAGGCGCAGTGCGTGCGCCGGTGGCCCCTGGGCAGAGGCGCGGGGCCGACGAGCGACATCCGGCCGCGTACGACCTCGGGCAGCCGGGACAGCAGGTCGAGGCGGAGCCGCCGGGTGCGCAGCGACCGCAGCGTGAACGGCCGGCCGTGCAGTCCGACCACCTCTTCCTTGCGGAAGACGCGGCCCCGCAGGGCCGGGGGCGCGCCCCGCGTCGCGCCGTCTCCGGCGCCCCTTGTCGCGCATTCCCCCGCGTCCCTTCCGGTGAGGGCGCGTACGGCGAGGACGAGCGCCGCTGTCGCGAGGAGCGGCGCGGCCGCCAGCAGCAGGAGTGTGCCGAGGGCGAGGTCGAGGGCACGTTTCGGGTCCGGCGGGCGTTCTCCCAGGGAGAGGGCGCGGGCGCGCCGCGGTGCGGGCCCGTGCGGGGGCGTGGTGGCGGCCGGGGGTTCCGGGTGCTGATCGAGCCGCATGGGCAGCTGTCCGTTCCATCCGATATGTGAATTTCGCCGGTTTCACAGAACGATCGCACGCGCGCCCGCCGTTCCCGTGGCGTCGGCGGTGTCCGTCGTGGCGTACGCGGTGTGCGTGGCGCCCGGCGGTGTCGGCGGGGCCTTCCGGAAGGGGTGCCGGCGGGGTGCCGGTGGGGTGCCGGCGGGCTCTTCCGGACGGGGCCGAAGGGTGTGCCGTACGCCGAAGGCGAGCCGGAAGTGCCCGCATCGGCCCAGGTCGGACCCGCCCCTCGCAAGGGCTCCGCACAATAGTTGAGCCGCCTTCGCTCAGGTCCTTTGACAGGGTGCGATCCGTGTTGCATCCTTGAGCCTGTTGCACTCAAGTCAGCTGGAGGAATCGAAATGGCACGTGCGGTCGGCATCGACCTGGGCACGACTAACTCCGTCGTCAGCGTTCTCGAAGGCGGCGAGCCCACCGTCATCACCAACGCCGAAGGCGCCAGGACCACGCCGTCCGTCGTCGCCTTCGCCAAGAACGGCGAAGTGCTCGTCGGCGAGGTCGCGAAGCGCCAGGCGGTCACCAACGTCGACAGGACCATCCGGTCGGTCAAGCGCCACATGGGCACCGACTGGAAGATCAACCTCGACGGCAAGGACTTCAACCCGCAGCAGATCTCGGCCTTCGTGCTGCAGAAGCTGAAGCGGGACGCCGAGGCGTACCTGGGCGAGAAGGTCGCCGACGCGGTGATCACCGTTCCCGCGTACTTCAACGACTCGGAGCGCCAGGCGACGAAGGAGGCCGGCGAGATCGCGGGCCTGAACGTCCTGCGCATCGTCAACGAGCCGACGGCGGCCGCTCTGGCGTACGGCCTCGACAAGGACGACCAGGTCATCCTGGTCTTCGACCTCGGTGGTGGCACGTTCGACGTGTCGCTGCTCGAGATCGGCGACGGCGTCGTCGAGGTGAAGGCCACCAACGGTGACAACCACCTCGGTGGTGACGACTGGGACCAGCGTGTCGTCGACTACCTGGTCAAGCAGTTCTCGAACGCGCACGGCGTGGACCTGAGCAAGGACAAGATGGCCCTCCAGCGCCTCCGCGAGGCCGCTGAGAAGGCGAAGATCGAGCTGTCCTCCTCCACGGAGACCACGATCAACCTGCCCTACATCACGGCGTCCGCCGAGGGCCCGCTGCACCTGGACGAGAAGCTCACGCGCGCCCAGTTCCAGCAGCTGACCTCGGACCTGCTGGAGCGCTGCAAGACCCCGTTCCACAACGTCATCAAGGACGCCGGCATCCAGCTGAGCGAGATCGACCACGTCGTCCTCGTCGGCGGTTCGACCCGTATGCCCGCCGTCGCGGAGCTCGTCAAGGAGCTGACCGGCGGCAAGGACGCCAACAAGGGCGTCAACCCGGACGAGGTCGTCGCCATCGGCGCCGCCCTCCAGGCCGGTGTCCTCAAGGGTGAGGTCAAGGACGTCCTGCTCCTCGACGTGACCCCGCTGTCCCTCGGCATCGAGACCAAGGGCGGCATCATGACCAAGCTGATCGAGCGCAACACCACGATCCCGACGAAGCGCTCCGAGATCTTCACGACGGCCGAGGACAACCAGCCGTCGGTGCAGATCCAGGTCTACCAGGGCGAGCGCGAGATCGCGGCGTACAACAAGAAGCTCGGGATGTTCGAGCTGAGCGGCCTGCCGCCGGCCCCCCGCGGAGTCCCGCAGGTCGAGGTGTCCTTCGACATCGACGCCAACGGCATCATGCACGTGACCGCGAAGGACCTGGGCACGGGCAAGGAGCAGAAGATGACCGTCACCGGCGGCTCCTCGCTGCCGAAGGACGAGGTCGACCGGATGCGCCAGGAGGCCGAGCAGTACGCGGACGAGGACCACAAGCGCCGCGAGGCCGCCGAGACCCGCAACCAGGGCGAGCAGCTCGTCTACCAGACCGAGAAGTTCCTCAAGGACAACGAGGACAAGGTCCCCGGTGACGTCAAGACCGAGGTCGAGACCGCCATCGGCGACCTGAAGGAGAAGCTGAAGGGCGAGGACACCGCCGAGATCCGTACGGCCACCGAGAAGGTCGCCGCCGTCTCCCAGAAGCTCGGCCAGGCCATGTACGCGAACGCGGGGGCCGACGGTGCCGCCGCGGGCGCGGCGGGTGCCGAGGGCGGCGCCGAGGGTGCCGGCCAGGCCGCCGACGGCCAGGACGACGTCGTCGACGCCGAGATCGTGGACGACGAGCGCGACAGCAAGGGCGGTGCCGCGTGACGGAGGAGACTCCGGGCTTCGAGGAGAAGCCCGACGTCCCCTCCGGCGCCGACCCCGACGACGCGCCGAAGGGCGCAGGGCCGGGCTCCGCGGAGTCCGGCCAGGCGGCCCAGGCCGGGGACGTACAGGACAAGGCGGCACTGACCGCGCAGCTGGACCAGGTGCGCACCGCGCTCGGTGAGCGCACCGCGGACCTCCAGCGCCTCCAGGCGGAGTACCAGAACTACCGCCGTCGGGTGGAGCGCGACCGGGTGACCGTGCGCGAGATCGCCGTGGCGAATCTGCTGACCGAGCTGCTGCCCGTGCTCGACGACATCGGCCGGGCGCGGGAACACGACGAGCTGGTCGGCGGGTTCAAGTCGGTGGGGGAGTCGCTGGAGGCGGTCGCGGCGAAGCTGGGTCTCCAGCAGTTCGGCGAGGAGGGCGAGCCCTTCGACCCGACGATCCACGAGGCCCTGATGCACTCGTACGCACCGGACGTCACGGAGACGACCTGCGTCGCGATCCTCCAGCCGGGGTATCGGTTCGGCGAGCGGACCATCAGGCCCGCACGGGTCGCCGTGGCCGAGCCCCAGCCGGGGGCGCAGCCCAAGGCGTCCGACGAGGACGCGGCGGGCGAGGGCTCCGAGGCCGGCGCGGACGACGGGAAGCCCACGAAGGAGAACGGTGGCCCGGACGAGGGCTGACACGGCGGCGGCCGGTGCGGCGGAGGTGACCGCGCGAGCGGGGACACCCG
>NZ_JAIUKE010000255.1:0-9429 GCF_020176795.1 Streptomyces sp. 8L | reverse complement strand
GGGGGCGGGGGGCGGGGGGGCGGGGCCCCCCCCGCGCCCCCCCCCCGCCCCCCCGCCCCCCCCCCCCCCGGGGGGGCGCCGGGGGGGGGCGGGGGGGGGGGGGGGCCCCCCCCCCCCCCCGCCGGCATCGTGACCGGTATCGGTATCGGGAGGAGGGACGTCGGGAGTGAGCACCAAGGACTTCGTCGAGAAGGACTACTACAAGGTCCTCGGCGTCCCCAAGGACGCCACGGAAGCCGAGATCAAGAAGGCGTACCGGAAACTCGCGCGCGAGTTCCACCCGGACGCCAACAAGGGTGACGCGAAGGCCGAGGAGCGCTTCAAGGAGATCTCCGAGGCGAACGACATCCTCGGCGACGCGAAGCGGCGCAAGGAGTACGACGAGGCGCGCAGTCTGTTCGGGAACGGCGGATTCCGCCCGGGTCCCGGCGGCGGTGGCGGCGGTGGGACGTTCAACTTCGACCTCGGCGACCTCTTCGGCGGCGGCCCCCAGGGCGGCGGCGCCGGCGCGCCCGGCGGCTTCGGCGGCGGCCTCGGGGACGTCTTCGGCGGGCTGTTCAACCGCGGCGGTGGCGGCGGTACGCGTACACAGCCGCGCCGCGGCCAGGACATCGAGTCCGAGGTGACGCTGAACTTCACCGAGGCCGTCGACGGGGCGACCGTCCCGCTCAGGATGTCCAGCCAGGCGCCCTGCAAGGCGTGTTCGGGCACCGGCGACAAGAACGGCACGCCCCGCGTGTGCCCGACCTGCGTCGGCACCGGGCAGGTGTCGCGCGGCACCGGCGGCGGATTCTCGCTGACCGACCCGTGCGTCGACTGCAAGGGCCGCGGGCTGATCGCCCAGGACCCCTGCGACGTCTGCAAGGGCAGCGGGCGCGCCAAGTCGTCGCGGTCCATCCAGGTCCGCATCCCCGCGGGCGTCTCGGACGGGCAGCGCATCAGGCTGCGCGGCAAGGGCACCCCCGGCGAGCGCGGCGGCCCGGCCGGCGACCTTTATGTCGTCGTCCATGTGGGTACGCATCCCGTGTTCGGCCGCAAGGGCGACAACCTCACCGTGACCGTGCCGGTCACGTATCCCGAGGCGGCGCTCGGCGGCGAGGTCAAGGTGCCGACCCTGGGCGGACCCCCGGTGACGCTGAAGCTGCCGGCGGGCACACCCAACGGGCGCACCATGCGTGCCCGCGGCAAGGGCGCCGTACGCAAGGACGGCACCCGCGGGGACCTGCTCGTCACGGTCGAGGTGACTGTGCCGAAGGACCTCGGGACCGACGCCCGCGACGCGCTGGAGGCGTACCGGAAGGCCACCGCGGGCGACGACCCGAGGGCGGAGTTGTTCCAGGCAGCGAAGGGAGCATGACGGCATGGACAGGGACGGCGGCGGCGCCAGGCGCCGCGTCTCCGCCGGTTTCGGCGGGGCGTACGAGCTGACGGAGGAGACCCCGGTCTACGTCATCTCGGTGGCGGCCCAACTGTCCGGGCTGCACCCCCAGACGCTCCGGCAGTACGACAGGCTCGGGCTCGTCTCCCCGGACCGCACGGCCGGGCGCGGCAGACGCTACTCGGCGCGCGACATCCAACTGCTCCGTCAGGTACAGCAGTTGTCGCAGGACGAGGGCATCAACCTGGCCGGCATCAAGCGGATCATCGAGCTGGAGAACCAGGTCGCCGCGTTGCAGGCGAGGGTCGCGGAGCTGGGCGCCGCGGTCGACGGCGCGGCGGCGGCGATGCGGCAGCGCGAGGCGCAGGTGCACGCCTCGTATCGGCGCGATCTGGTGCCGTACGAGGATGTGCGGCAGGCGAGCGCGCTGGTCGTGTGGCGCCCGAAGCGCCCGGAGTGACGCGGGGCTCTGACGTGCCGGGAGTGACGTGCCGGGCCGCGTGCCCGGAGTGACACGAGGGACCGCGCAGGGCCCGGGTGAGAGGTGTTGTGGGGGGGGGGGGGGGGGGCCCCGGGGCCCCCCCCCCCCCCCGGGTGTTGGGCCCCCCCCCGCCCCCCCCCCCCCCCCGGGCCCCGGGGGCGGGGGGGGTGGCGGGGGGGGGGGGGGCGGGGCGGGGCGGGGGGCCGGGGGGGGCGGGGGGCCCCGCGGGGGGGGGGGGGGTGGGGGGGGGGGGGGGGGGGCCCCCCGCCCGGGGCCCCCCCCCCCTCACTCGTATGCTGAGCACGCGCCGTACGCCCTGCGCCGCCCGTGCCCCTGTCAGTCGAGTTCGCGCTCCGGGCTGACGGCCCACCAGTGGACCAGCTGATAGACCGTGCGGAAGCCGAGGCGGCCGCGCAGATCGGTGAGGTGCGCGTTGATGGTGCGCGCGCTGTAGCCGAGTGCCTTGGCGATCTGCTGCTGGTCGTGCCCGACGCACAGTTCGCGCAGGATGGCGCGCTGGAGCGGCGTACTGACGATGTCGTCGTCGGCGGGGGCGGGGCTGAACCAGTCGTCGGCGCGGTCCCACTGCTGCTGGAAGACGTCGGCGAGGAACGCGCACACGGCGGGGTCGCGGACGTGCCAGGCGCCGGCGTGGGTCGGGCGGCCTTCGAGGCTGTCGGCGAGGAACGCCTGTCTTCGGTCGAAGACGACCATCGTGAGGAACGGGCTCGCCAGGGTGCGGAACCGTCCGCCCTTCGGCGCCATGAACCGGACCCGGTCGTGGACGGCCGGATTCCCCCGGCTGCTCACGTGGTAGAGGGTGTGCACGGCGATGCCCCGCTGGAGCATCTTCGCGTCCCTGTCCTCCGTCAGCGCGAGAGTGCGGCGGGAGCGGGGCCCCGGCCTTGCCGACATCACTTCCTCGCGCGCCGTGTCGCTGGCCGCGCTGATCAGCCGGTTGACCGCGTCCGTGCCTTCCAGGAAGACGGACGCGGAGGGCGCGGAATCCTCGCCGGACGGCAGCCGCGAACGCAGATCGTTCATGACGGCGGGAAGGTCGGCGAACAGCTCCATCGAGCGGGACACGGCTTCCGAGACGGACTGGCGCAGGCGCTGCTCGGCGTGGTCGAGTCCGACCGCCGTGAGAAGGCCGCTGACCGGGTCGCGGATCGCGAGGCCGCGCTCCTCAAGGACGGCGATGCCCGGCGTGCCCCGCGGCACGGATTCCCCGGCGGCGAGCCGTGCGTACAGCTTCCTGGCCTCTACGGGAAGCAGGGCCCCGTGGTCAAAGGCGGCTTCTTCGGCCATCCCCACCTTCAAGAATCGGAACTTCCGATCTACGCAGACCCCGCCGTCTTGTCCCGGGATCAACGGTCGGGCAGCGTATCTCACCATACGTACGGGCCCGTTCGCGCACGGTTGGAGAGCGTCACTGTCAGTTGCTGTGATCCAATATCCCCGACTGCGCGATGAGATAACCGAGTTGTGCGCGACTGCCACTGCCCAGGGATGCGGCCAGTTTGGCGATGTGCGCGCGGCAGGTACGTACGTTCATGCCGAGACGCCGTGCGATGGCCTCGTCCACCAGCCCTTCGACCAGCAGCTTCGCGATCGAGCGCTGGACGCCGGTCACGCCGCCCGAGGTCGGCCCGTAGGCCACCTGCTCCGCGAGGGGGGTGGCGAGGCGCCAGAGCTGCTCGAAGACCTTGATGAGGTAGGTGACCAGGCCGGGATGGCGCAGTTCCAGGGCGACTTCGGGGTCGTCCCCGGCCGGGATGAAGGCGACGGTGTCGTCGCAGACGATCATGCGGCCGATGAGTTCCTCGAGTGTGCGTATCTCGACGGACCCGCTGGCCAGCCGGCTCACGTAGGCCAGCGTCCCCTGGCTGTGGCGGACCGTGTGCTGGTACAGCGTGCGCATGCTGACGCCGCGGTCGATGAGCGGCTGGTCCCGCTCCAGGGCCTGGTTGAGGATGTTCTCGCGCCGCCCGCCGCCCGGCTGGACGGTCAGCATCTCGGTCCTGCACTCCGACGTGGCCAGGTTGAGCGCGGCGTTGATCCGGTCTATCCCCTCCAGGACGGTGATCGAGTGCGTCGGCGCGGGGCTCCTCGCGCTGATGGCGAGGAAGGGCTCGAAGGACTCGGCGAGATCGACCGTCAGTTTCCTGCGCTCCTGGATCTCGCGTTCGATGGGGTGGAGCCGCTGGGTGAGCGCGACCGACGGCGGAACGGGTCTCAGCCAGTTCGGGTCGTCAGGATCTGGACGCAGAAGGGCGAATTCCAGCAGGCAGGGGGCCGCCTCCGCCTCCGTCCTGAGGATGCGACCGGCAGTGAGTGCGGTGGCGTAGAGCTGTGCTCCTTCGTCACACAACTCACTCAGCTCGTGGTGATGTGTCTGCTTTATCTCTGTCGGCGCCATTTGCCCACCCCCCAGGGTCCTGTACGTGCAAGAACATGATGCATCGTCCCTGTGGCGTTGACGTGCCTGGATGAGTCATCGTTCTTTGAGCCGGGGGAAGAGGAACTCATCAGATAGGGACGAAGCCGACTATGCGTAAGAGAACGCTCCGTTTCACCGTGGCCGCAGCCCTCTCCGCAGCAGTTGTGGGCGGAGTTCTCAGCGGTATCGCCAGTACCTCGGTCACGCAGGGTGACAGCGGCTGGGGCGCGAAGCCGTTCAGCTCCTCCGCGAGTCACTATCTCGCCGACAGCGGCTGGGGCGCGACACCGTTCGGCTCTTCCGCCGGTCACTACCTCGATCCCGGTGACAGCGGTTGGGGCAGCCAGCCCTCGGGTGCGCACGAGAACGGTGCGGTGCCCGGAACCACGACGGCATGACAACCCCTGCGGACGACAGAAGCCTTCGGCGCGAGATGGCCGCGGCCTACCGGTCGGGGTGGCACTTCATCGATCTCGTGTCCGCGATTCCGCGGCGCGGGGACTCGTTGAGGGTCACACTGTTCGGAGAGCCCGTGCTCGTCGTGCGCGAGGAGGACGACGACGTCCGTGCGTACCGCTGCTTGCGCCGTCCCCGCGGCGCACCGCAAATGGTCCGATGCTGCATCAGGTATGACATGATTTTTGTTAACCTCGATCGGCGGGATCATGAGCTCGTAGGACCACAACCCCACACAGCCACCCCCCGCAGTGCTTGAGCGATTCCCCCGTCGTAACTAGTCGCTCAGGCGCTTCCCCCACACAACGGCGCCATCGTGGACCTGAAACGCGATGGCGCCGTTGTGCTGCCCGGACGCGGGTGGCGCTCCGCCGCGTCGGGTCAGGGGCGGCCCATCGCCCGGTCGAGGGTGATCTCGATGACCACGCGGTCCGGGTTCGGGGCCGGCGTACGGCTGTAGCGCTCCGCGTAGCGCGCCACCGCATCGGCGACGGCCTCCGGGTCCGTGCGGACCCTCGCCCGGCCCTCCAGTGTGGCCCAGCGGCCCGCCGCCACCTGGCAGACCGCGACCCGCGCGCCCGGCGCGCCGTCCGTTGAGGCCCCAGCCCGCGCATCCGCCTCCCTGCGCGTCTCCGCCAGGATGTTCGCGACCTTCCTGCTGTGCCTGTTGGCGATCACGCGGGCGAGCCCCGTCTCCGGGTCGTAGGTGACACCGACCGGCACCAGGTGCGGCGAGCCGTCCGGACGCCGGGTGGCCAGGGTGCAGAAGTGCCGGTCCCGCCAGAACTCCAGGAACTCGGGGCCGGGGTCGCGTATGTCGTGCGTCATGCCATGAGCCTAGGTCCGGCCCCGGGGGCGGCCGGGGCCCGTCCGGGTGCGATCAGGGTGCGATCAGGGACGTCTCCGGGTCCCGTTTTGGGGTTGAGTGGAATAGACTCAACTTTACGCAGGTTCGTATAGTCAGGATTGAGGGACAGGAGGAGAGAGCGCACGTGGACGCCGAGCTGACCAACAGGAGCCGGGAAGCCATCAGTGCCGCGAGCAACAGCGCCGTGGCCGAGGGGCATCCGGATCTGACACCCGCCCATCTTCTGCTCGCGCTGCTCGCGGGGCAGGACAACGAGAATGTGACCGATCTGCTGTCGGCCGTCGAGGCCGACCTGGCCGCGGTGCGCTCGGGCGCGGAGCGGCTGCTGGCCGGGCTGCCCAGCGTCGCCGGGTCCACCGTCGCGCCGCCGCAGGCCAACCGGGACCTGCTCGCCGTGATCGCGGACGCGACCGCGCGGGCCCGCGATCTCGGTGACGAGTTCGTGTCGACGGAGCACCTGCTCATCGGCATCGCGGCGAAGGGCGGCCAGGCCGGTGAGGTGCTGGCGGGCCAGGGGGCCACCGCCGAAAAGCTTTCCGACGCTTTCGAGAAGTCCAGGGGAGGACGCCGGGTGACCACACCCGATCCGGAGGGGAACTACAAGGCGCTGGAGAAGTTCGGTACGGACTTCACCGCCGCCGCGCGCGAGGGCAGGCTCGACCCGGTCATCGGCCGGGACCACGAGATCCGCCGCGTCGTGCAGGTCCTCTCCCGCCGCACGAAGAACAACCCGGTGCTCATCGGCGAGCCCGGCGTCGGCAAGACCGCCGTCGTCGAGGGCCTCGCGCAGCGCATCGACAAGGGCGACGTGCCCGAGTCGCTGAAGAACAAGCGGCTGATCTCGCTCGACCTCGGCGCGATGGTCGCGGGCGCGAAGTACCGCGGCGAGTTCGAGGAGCGCCTGAAGACCGTCCTGTCCGAGATCAAGGACAGCGACGGCCAGATCATCACCTTCATCGACGAGCTGCACACCGTCGTCGGCGCCGGCGCGGGCGGCGACTCCGCCATGGACGCGGGCAACATGCTCAAGCCGATGCTGGCGCGCGGCGAACTGCGCATGGTCGGCGCCACCACGCTGGACGAGTACCGCGAGCACATCGAGAAGGACGCCGCGCTGGAGCGCCGCTTCCAGCAGGTGCTGGTCGCGGAGCCCTCGGTCGAGGACAGCATCGCGATCCTGCGCGGTCTCAAGGGCCGGTACGAGGCGCACCACAAGGTGCAGATCGCGGACGCCGCGCTGGTCGCCTCCGCCACGCTCTCCGACCGCTACATCACGTCGCGCTTCCTGCCGGACAAGGCCATCGACTTGGTGGACGAGGCCGCGTCCCGGCTGCGCATGGAGATCGACTCGTCGCCCGTCGAGATCGACGAGCTCCAGCGCGTGGTGGACCGGCTCAGCATGGAGGAGCTGGCGCTGAAGAACGAGTCGGACCCCGGCTCGGTGGCGCGCCTGGAGAAGCTGCGCCGCGACCTGGAGAACCGCAAGGAGGAGCTGCGCGGCCTGACCGCGCGGTGGGAGAAGGAGAAGAAGGGCCTCAACCGCGTCGGTGAGCTGAAGGAGCGCATCGACGAGCTGCACGGCCAGGCGGAGCGCGCGCAGCGCGACGGCGACTTCGACACCGCCTCCAAGCTGCTGTACGGGGAGATCCCTGCGGTGGAGCAGGAGCTCGCGGAGGCCGCCGCCGAGGAGGAGGAGCAGGAGAGCGAGAAGAACACCATGGTCAAGGAGGAGGTCGGCCCCGACGACATCGCCGATGTGGTCGCCGCCTGGACCGGCATCCCCGCGGGCCGCCTGCTGGAGGGCGAGACGCAGAAGCTGCTGCGCATGGAGGACGAGCTCGGCAAGCGGCTGATCGGCCAGACCCAGGCCGTACGGGCGGTGTCCGACGCGGTGCGCCGCACGCGCGCCGGGATCTCGGACCCCGACCGGCCGACCGGCTCGTTCCTCTTCCTCGGCCCGACCGGCGTCGGCAAGACCGAGCTGGCGCGTGCGCTCGCGGACTTCCTCTTCGACGACGAGCGCGCCATGATCCGCATCGACATGAGCGAGTACGGCGAGAAGCACTCCGTCGCACGGCTCGTCGGCGCCCCTCCCGGCTATGTCGGCTACGAGGAGGGCGGCCAGCTCACCGAGGCGGTGCGGCGCAGGCCGTACGCGGTGGTGCTGCTCGACGAGGTCGAGAAGGCGCACCCCGAGGTGTTCGACGTCCTGCTCCAGGTGCTGGACGACGGGCGCCTGACCGACGGCCAGGGCCGGACGGTCGACTTCCGCAACGTCATCCTGGTGCTGACGTCGAACCTCGGCAGCCAGTACCTGGTGGAGACGGGCCCGTCGGAGGAGGAGAAGCGCGAGCAGGTGCTCGCGGTCGTACGGTCGTCCTTCAAGCCCGAGTTCCTCAACCGGCTCGACGACATGGTGGTCTTCTCGGCCCTGAACCGCGAGGAGCTGGCGCGCATCGCCCGGCTCCAGGTGGACCGGCTCGCGAAGCGCCTGGCCGAGCGCAGGCTGACGCTGGACGTCACCCCCGCGGCGCTCGACTGGCTGGCGGAGGAGGGCAACGACCCGGCGTACGGCGCCCGTCCGCTGCGCCGCCTGGTGCAGAGCGCGATCGGCGACCGGCTCGCGAAGGAGATCCTCTCGGGCGAGGTGACCGACGGCGACACCGTACGGGTGGACCGCTTCGGCGAGGGCCTGATCGTCGGCCCCGCGGCCGGGGTCGACGAGGCTCTCGCGGCGGAGGGCTCCGAGGTCTCCGAGGGCACGGAAGGCGCCGATGACGCCGGGGAGCGGCCCGCGAAGACGCTGTGACCCACGCGCGGCCCGGGCCCCCCCCCCCGGGGGCGGGCCCGGGGCGGGGGGGGGGGGGGCCGCGCCCCCCGGGGGGGCGCGCCCCGGGGGGGCGGGGGGGGGGNNNGGCCCCCCCCCCCGCCCCCCCCGCGGGGGGGCGCCCCCCGCCCCCGCCGCCCCCCCCCCCCCGCCCCCCCCCCCGCCCCCCCCCCCCCCCCCCCCGGCCCCCCGGGCGTGCGCACGCCCGACGTCGGTACGCCGGTTCCGTGGCGGCGCCGGGCCCGCGGCGGTGTAGGCGCGCCCCCGGCGGGCAGGCGACTGGGGCGGCGGAGGGACGGGCAGGTAAACGCCGGACCCGCGCCCACCTGGCTTGCCATTTCCCGGCCGCGATGAGGGAGGATGGCGGGAACCGTACGAAGGGAAGAACACGGTGAGCATCGATCCGTCCTCGATTCCAAACTTCGGGGGACGTCCCGAGCCGGAGCCGGCTTCCGGAGGCGCGGCTCCCGTCGTCGTCCCGGACCAGGACCTGGTCAAGCAGCTCCTCGACCAGATGGAGCTGAAGTACGTCGTCGACGACGAGGGCGACCTCGCGGCGCCGTGGGAGGAATTCCGCACGTACTTCATGTTCCGCGGCGACGAGGAGCAGCAGGTCTTCTCCGTGCGCACGTTCTACGACCGGCCGCACCAGGTCGACGGGAAGCTCCAGCTCCTGGAGCTGATCGACGACTGGAACCGGCGCACCCTGTGGCCGAAGGTCTACAGCCACGTCCACGAGGAGGAGGACGGCCCGCCGACCGTCCGCCTCATCGGCGAGGCCCAGATGCTGATCGGCACCGGAGTGGGCATCGACCACTTCGTGTCGTCCACGGTCAGCTGGGTGCGCGCGTCGATCGAGTTCGACAAGTGGCTCGTGGAGCAGCTGGGGCTCGAACCGGGCGACGAGAAGCCCGAGGACGTGTAGCACCCCGCGAGCAAGCCGACCCACCGGCCCCCGCCACCGCACGGTGCCGGGGGC
>NZ_JAIUKE010000254.1 GCF_020176795.1 Streptomyces sp. 8L | reverse complement strand
GGGCCTAGGGGCGGGGCAGGGCACGTGTGCGAGCCCTGTGCGCACTGCGCCAGGGCCGCCCGCCACCACGCGGGCTCCTGATCCGGGGCCGACACACGAGCTCCTGATCCGGAGCCGACGAGAAGGACCGGCCCCACCGTGCGGGGCGTGCGGCACGCCGCTGGGAAGGAGTACGCCATGACCGGGATGGCCGATCTGGAAGACGGCCCGATGCACGTCGTGACCGCGGCGGCCGGGGGCCGGCTCGCCGGCTGCCTCGTCGGGTTCGCCGCGCAGTGTTCCATCGAACCGGAGCGCCACATGGTGTGGCTCTCGAAGGCGAACCTCACCTACCGGGTGGCGTCCCGTGCCGCGTACCTCGGGGTGCATCTGCTGGGGCCCGGCCAGCGTCCCCTCGCCGAGCTCTTCGGGGGACGGACCGGGGACGACACCGACAAGTTCGCTCAGGCCCGCTGGTCGGCCGGGCCCGAGGGCGTGCCCCTGCTCGCCGGTGTGCCCGCCTGGTACGTGGGCCGGATCGAGGGCCGGACGGACGGCGGCGACCATGTCGGCCACCTGCTGACGCCCGTCGCCTCGGCGGTGGAACGGGGAACGCGGCGCGGCAGCGTGCTCACCCTCGCGGACTGCCTCGACATCACCCCGGGCCACCCGGCCGGATGAACCGGGCCGCCGGGTGGCCCGGGCGCGTCCGCCGTGCGGGCCGGGCCGGGCCCGCCACAGGCCCGGTCCTGTTGCCCGGCAGGGTCAGGCCAGCGGCGGCGGGCCCTGGGGCTTGTCCTCACGGTCGTGGTGCGGCTTGACGTCCTCGCCGTGGCCGCCGAGTTCGTGCGGCAGCAGCCGCCCGCCGTCGGCGGGGAACGTCTCGTTGGACTCGGCGTCACCCTCCAGGTGGCTCTGGTGCTCCGGTTTGTGCGGCTGGTCCTTCGGCCTCGGATGGCGGTTGAACTCCGACCTGCGGCGGAAACCCAGCCAGAAGCCCCCGATCAGGATGAGCACCACGACCAGCCCGATCACGAACGCCCAGACGCCGGCCGAATTGCCCGTGGCGAGGACGACGTCGTGTGCGTGAAGTGTGTGCTGTGGGTTCATGGTCATCCGGGTACCCCGTTGACCGCAGGTGATGACCAGGGCTCGGCCGTGAGCGGCGTTTTCTTCACCCAGCCGGGTGAAGAGCGTGCCCATCGGGTGTTTGCGTACCGCCCGCCGAGGCACTCGACCGATGCCCGAACCGCCCGCCGATTCAGGAAAGGGGCTGGACCGTGGGTCTCATACCCATGCTGTGCGGCGTTCTTTTCCCGCCCGCGATGCTCGGTGTCGTCGTCGCGATGGGACGCTTCGAGGAAGTGATGATGCGCGAGCCCGGCCCCGACACCCGGCGTGCGCGCCGCAGGTGGCAGCCGTGGACCGCGCTGACGGCGCGCGGCCGCCGCACGCGGGCCGTGCGGCGTTTGCGCGCGGAGGCCCCGGGCACGCGGTGACCGTGCGCGTACGGCGCGCACACCGGCCCGTCCCCGACGCGCCCAGCGGGTGTGCTGGGGCGGCCGGTGACGCGCCGGTGATGCCCCGTTCTCGCGTCGGTGCGGCCGACCCGTTCCCGTGACCGCGCGCCGCCCGCCCCGGTCCCCGGCGGCGGGTGGCGCGCGGCGGCGTGACGGTCCGGCCGCCGTACCGCCGTTGTCCCGGGGGTCTCGCGCCGCACGTCCGGCAGACGAGGCCCCTCGCGCACGGCGGGGGCAGAGACGGGGTGGGGCGATTGAACAGGGAACGGCCGCAGACCACGGATACCGCGTACGGGCGCACGGACCGCGCCGAGCACCCCGCCGGGGAGCGCGCGGGCCCGAGCGGGGCCGGGGAGACCGCGTCGGCTGCGCCAGCCGAAGAGACCACGGAGACTGCGCAAGCCGCGCAGACCACCGAGGCCGCGCAGACCGCGCAGACCACCGAGGCGACCGAGGCCGCGCCGGCTGCGCAGGACGCGGACGCCGATGAGACTACTGAGGCCACCGGCGAGAAGGCCGACGGCAAGACCCGCGTCACCGTCCTCGTCGCCCTCGCGGCCAACCTCGTCATCGCCGTCGCCAAGGCCGCGGGCGGGCTGCTCTCCGGCTCCCCCGCGCTGCTGTCGGAGGCGGCCCACTCCGTCGCCGACTCGCTCAACGAGGTCTTCCTGCTGGCGTCCCTGAAGCGCAGCCGCAAGAAGCCCGACAGCGACCACCCCTTCGGCTACGGCAAGGAGCGCTACTTCTGGGCGCTGCTCGCGGCTGTCGGCATCTTCGTCATGGGCGGCTGCTTCTCGGTCTTCCAGGGCGCGGAGGCGCTCCGCTCCGGCGAGAACGAGAAGACGACCGGCTACATCGTGGGCCTGATCGTGCTCGCCGTCGCGCTGGTGGCGGAGGGCACCTCGCTCACCCGGGCCGTGCTCCAGCTGCGCGCCTCGAAGAAAGGCGCCGCGCAGGACCCGACGCTGCGCACCGTGCTCGCCGAGGACTCCACCGCCGTACTCGGTGTCGTGCTCGCCATGCTGGGCATGGCGCTGCACTGGATCACCGGGAACATCGTGTGGGAGGCGAGTGCCTCGTTCGCCATCGGCGCCCTCCTCGTCTACATCGCCTACCGCCTGGGCTCGGACGCCCGCGGCCAGCTGATCGGCGAGGCGGTCGACAAAGAGACACGCGACCGCATCCGCGGCCTCCTGACAGAACAGCCCGAGATCGACAACGTCGCGGCCCTGCTGACGATGAAGCTCGGCCTCGACACCGCCCTGGTGGCCGCCCGGGTCGACCTGGTGCCCGGGATGGACAGCGAACGGGTGGAGCTGGTCTGCGAGCGGATCAAACGCGAGGTCACCGAGACCTGGCCCGAGGCCGACCAGGTCTTCCTCGACATCACCGAGGCGCCCGCCGCCGGCCGGTCCCGCGTCGAACAGCGGCGGTGAGTACGCGGTTCGGGACGGCACCGGCCCGGGGGAGGGGTCGACGCGGACAGCGGTCCCGCGCGTCGTCCCGGGGCCGCCGGGGACCCGGTGCTTTCATGGCCGGGCCCGGGGCAGCCGTGAGTGAAGGCCGTCCGGGCCCCCGGGGCAGCCGTGAGTGGAGGGAGAGGACCCATGGCGCACAGAGCCGCTCTCGCTGTTGAAGCCGCCGCGTGGTGGGCCGTGCTCGTGGCGCTGTGGCTGGTGCTGATCGGCCCGGTGGACGGGACGGAGTGGGCCGTCGGCGTACCCGCGGCCCTGGTAGGCGCCGTCGCGGCCGTCGGCGCACGGCGGGCGGTGGGGCGGTGGTGAACGGCTGGCTGCTGGCGGCCACCGCCGGCCTGGTCTGCGGGGTGGGGCCGGCGCTGTGGGGCGCGGCGAGCGGGCCCGTACGGCGGCGCGTCGTGGCCCAGAACGTCGCCACCCTGCTGGTCTGCCTGGTGCTGATGCTGCTGGCGCAGGGGTTCGACCGGCCGTCGGCGTACCTGGACGCGGCGCTGCTGCTCGCCCTGCTCGGCCCGGCGGGCACGCTGATCTACGCCCGGCTCTTCGCCGAGGAACTGGCGGCGGACCCGCCGCGCGGGCGCGCCACCGACGTGGCCGGGGTCGCCGCCGCGGTCGCCGTCGCCGTCGCGCTGTGCGCGGTCACGACGCCCGGCAGGGCGACCGTGAAGACCGTCCTCATCGGGGTGCTGCTGGTGGCGGGAAACCAGGTCTCGTCCAAGGCACTGCGGGCCCGCCCCCTGCCCGGAGCCCCGCAGGCGCCCGACACCCGGGAAACGGTGGGCCATGACTGACACCCTGATCGTCGTCGCGCTGCTGCTGGTCGCGGCCGCCGCGACGGCCGCCGCCCTCGTCCGCGATCCGGCCCGGCAGGCGCTGGTCCTGTCCCTGCTCGGGCTGAGCCTCGCGGTCCTCTTCCTCGTCCTCCAGGCCCCCGACGTGGCACTCTCCCAGCTCGCCGTCGGGTCGGCGCTCACACCACTGCTGCTGTTGCTGTCCGTACGCAAGATCCGCCGCGCACCGGCCCGGCCGGAGCAGGAGCCGACGCGGCCCGCGGGACCCGGCGGGAGCGGGCGGGCCGGACGTCCCGCCGAGGGGCCGGAGCCGGGCGGCGCGGGGGAGCGGCGGTGAGCCGCAGGGGGCGGCTGTGGACGCTCGCCGTCGGCGCCCTCGGCGTCGCCGCACTGCTCGTCTGGGCCTGTACGGGCCTCCCGCACTTCGGGCAGCCGCACCATCCCTACGGCACCCGCGCGGTGCACGCCTCGCTGGCCCACCGGACCGCGAACGTGATCTCCTCCGTCAACTTCGACCAGCGCGCCTTCGACACCCTCGGCGAGGAGTCCATCCTCTTCGGAGCCGTGCTCGGCACCGTCGTCCTGCTGCGGCAGACCCGTGACGAACGAACGGTGACGCCCCGTCCGGCGCGCGTCCACCCCGCGGTACGCCGCCATGCCCTGCTGCTGGTCCCCGTCACCCTCGTCGCCGGGATCTACATCGTCGCCCACGGGCAGCTCAGCCCCGGCGGCGGCTTCCAGGGCGGTGTGGTGATCGCCACGGCCCTGCACATGCTGTACATCGCCGTCGACTACCGCGCCCTGGAGCGGATCAGGCCCCTCGCCCTGTACGAGATCGCGGACGCCGCGGGCGAGGGCGCGTACCTCATGCTCGGTATCGCCGGCGCGCTGGCCGGCACCTCGTTCCTCGCGAACTTCGTGCCGCTCGGAACGTTCAACACCCTCGCCTCCGGCGGGACCGTTCCGCTGCTGAACGCGGCCATCGGCGTGGAGGTGGCCTCGGCGGTCGTCGTGCTCCTCGCCCGCTTCCTCGACCAGGCCCTGGAGATCGAACGCCGGCCCGGCGGCCGGCCGGGCGGCCGGGAACGGCCGGACGGCGCGCCGGGCGGCAGCCGGATCGGCCCGGGCATCCGGCCGCCCGAGAACGGAAAGTGAGCAGGCCCCGATGTCACTGCTGCCCTACCTGGTCGCCGCCTGGATCTTCCTCGTCGGCGTCTACGGCCTCGCCACCAGCAAGAACCTGATCCACGCCGTGGGCTGCCTCTCCGTGTGCCAGTCCTCCACCTACGTACTGCTGCTCGCGGTCGGATACCGCGAGGGCGGCACGGCGCCCGTCTTCTCCGACCTGAAGCCGGGGTCGCGCCCGCTCGTCGACCCGATCGTCCAGGCGCTCAGCCTCACCGACGTCGTCGTCGGGGCCACCCTGACCGCGCTGCTGCTGGCACTCGTCATCCAGATCGACAAGCGCCACGGCACCGTCGACCCCGACCACCTCTCCGAGCTGCGCGGATGAACCGGCTCCTGCCGCTGATCGTCGCGGGGGCGCGGGTAGGCGCCCCGCGGGGCGCCCCCCCCGGGGGGCGGCGGCCCCCCCCCGGGGGGGGGCGCGGGGGGGGGGTGGGGGGCGCCCCCCCACCCCCCCGCCCCCCCGCCCCCCCCCCCCCCCCCGCCCGCCGCCGCCCCCCCCCCGCCCGGGCGGCGCGGCGCGGGCGGGGCGGCCCCCCCCCCCCCCCCGCTGCTCGCCGCCCTCGGCCGGCGGCTGCCCCGCCGGGTCGCGGAGAGCGTCGGTGTGGTCTTCGCCGCCGCCCCGGCCGCGCTCTCCCTCGCGCTGCTCGCGGGCACCTCCGCCGCTGACCCGCTGACCGAGTGGGTCGGCGGCTGGACACCGGTGCACGGACACAGCGTCGGCATCGTGCTGACCGGCGACCATCCTGGACTCGGCCTCGCCGCGCTGGTGTCGCTGCTCGTCCTCGCCGTTCTCGCCTATGCCTGGCGGTACTTCGACGAGCCGCCACGCGCCCACGCGGGGTCGTTCTCGGCGCTCGTGCTGCTGTTCCAGGCGGGCATGTGCGGATTCGTGCTCACCGGGGACCTGTTCAACGCGTTCGTCTTCTTCGAGCTGATGAGCGTGGTGGCGTACGCGCTGACCGGCTACCGGGTGGAGGAGGCGCGGGCCGTGCAGGGCGCCTTCACCTTTGGCGTCGTCAACTCCCTGGGCGCGTACGCCACGTTGACGGGCATCATCCTGCTGTACGCGCGGACCGGCGAACTCGGCATGCGGGCCGTGGGCCGCGCTCTCGACCGGCAGGGCGGCCCCGACGGGCTGGTGCTCGCCGGGTTCGTGCTCGTCCTGACCGGGTTCCTGGTCAAGGCCGCGACCGTGCCGTTCCACTTCTGGCTGCCCGACGCGCACGCCGTCGCGCCCACCCCGGTGTGCATGCTGCTGTCCGGCGTGATGGTCGAACTCGGGGCGTACGGCGTGACGCGGGTGTACTGGACGGTGTTCGCCGGGCCCGGTGGTGTGCCCCACGCCGACGCCGGACGCGCCCTGATCACCCTGGGCACGGTGTCCGCCCTGGTCGGTGCCGTCATGTGCTGGAAGCAGCGCCATCTCAAGCGGATGCTCGCCTACTCGACCGTCTCCCACACCGGGCTGTTCCTGATCGGCCTCGGGGCGCTGACCCCGGCGGGTACGAGCGGCATCGCCCTCTATGTGGTCGGGCACGCGGGTGCCAAGGCCGGGCTGTTCGCCTGCGTCGGCACCCTCCTCGACCGGTACGGCAGCGTCGATGAGCACGAGCTCCACGGCAAGGGACGCGAACTGCCCCTCGTGGCGGTGTTGTTCACCGCGGGCGGACTCGCGCTCGCCGGTCTGCCGCCGTTCGGCACCGCGCTGGGCAAGGCGCTCGCCGAGGAGGCGTCGGGACCCTGGCTGACCGTGGTGTTCGTGGTGGCCTCCGCCGTCACCGGCGGAGCCGTGCTGCGGGCCGCCGCGCGTGTCTTCGGCCCCCGCATCGTCGGCGTACGCGGTGCCCCGCCGCCCGACCGCCACGCGTACGAGACGAGCGGCGAGGACGAGGAGCCCGAGTCCACGGCCACGCTCACGCGGGTCCCCGCCACAATGCTCGCTGTCCCGACCGCGCTCCTCCTCGGCTGCCTGCTCGCCGGGTCCGTGCCCGCCGTGGCGCGCGCCGTCGCGGGCGCGGTGGACGCCGCACTGCCCGGCGGGGCCACAGCCCCCGCCGTGTGGAGCCTCCACGGCGTGCTCCTCGGCGTCCTCTCGACATGCCTGGCCGCGGGACTCGCCGCGTACGCCGTACGCGGCCCGCACCGCTCCCGCGCCCGCGACCTGACGGCTCCTCTGCGGCGCCTGCACTCCGGGCACGTCGGGGACTATGTCGCCTGGATGCTCGTCGGGATGGCCCTGCTCGGCGCTCTGGCGCTGCCGGGCGTGGTCGGCTGACGCGCACGCGGCGCGCTTGTCCGACCGCCGGCGGTACCCGCGGAACGCGTCCCGTCACACCGGGCCGTCAGCCCGTCGTACCCACCCCCGGGCGGCCCGCGGGCCGGGAAGGCCCTGCCGCGCCGGGCACTTCCGGCCAGGCGTCCGCCGCGCTGTCTTCCCCCGCCGGGGCCGAGGGGGTGTTCGGCGGCGCGAGCAGGAGGGGCAGGTAGACGTCGTCCACGATCTCGGCTATGACGCTCTCCGTGACCGGGGCCCCGTGCAGCAGGTAGTGGTTGCGGAGCAGGTCGACCGCCACGGTGGCGCGCCGCGACGTGGGAACCCACGCCTCGATCTCGCCCCGGTCGACGGCACGCCACAGGATGCCCTGGATCGGCCCGGGGCCAGCGGCCTGCACCTTCTCGCGAACCAGCCGGGCGAACTCGGGATCGCGCACGACCTCGGTGAGCAGGCCGCGCAGGATGTCCCCGTGCGGCGTGGCCAGTTTGGCGGAGATCTGCCGCAGCGCGGCGATGACGTCGGTGCGCAGGGCGCCCGTATCGGGCAGGTCGCCGTCGGACAGGCGGTTGGCCGAGCAGGCGTCGATGACGAGTTCGGCGCGGCTGGGCCACCGGCGGTACAGGGCGGCCTTGCCGGTCCGAGCCCGCACGGCCACGCGCTCCATCGTCAGTCCCGCGTAGCCGACCTCGGCCAGCTCCTCGACGACCGCACGCAGGATGGCGTTCTCCAGCTCCTCACCCCGGCGGCGGGGGTTCCTGCGATGGTCGCCGGCCGATCGGTCCGGCGCGTCCCCGTTGGTTGGAGGCATGACTCCCGGCCATTTGTCGAAAGCACCGTTGTGGATCTCAGGTGAGTAAGCCTAGCCTCTCATTAGAGAACTGACCGTTCTTTAGGAGGTCTTTGCGTGGTGCCCTGCGACCTCGTCGGACGCTCACACCCCAGGGACCCCTCAAGCGTCGAGCACATCGAGGGACCGATGACCGAGACCGTTACGACGCCGCCGTCAGGCGCCCCCGCATTCCCCAGCGACCGCACGTGCCCCTACGCCCTGCCCGACCAGTACAACGACCTCCGGGAACAGGAGGGGTCGTTGCAGCGGGTCACCCTGTACGACGGCCGGGAGGCCTGGCTCGTGACCGGGTACGAGACGGCGCGGAAGCTGCTGTCCGACCCCCGGCTGTCGTCCGACCGGACGCACGACGACTTCCCCGCGACCTCGGGGCGGGTGGCGACCTTCCGGGACCGCAAGCCGGCCTTCATCAGCCTGGACCCGCCCGCACACGGGCCGAAGCGCCGCATGACCATCAGCGAGTTCACCGTACGGCGCATCAAGAACATGCGGGCCGACGTCGAGCAGATCGTGCACGGCTTCCTGGACGAGATGATCGCCTCCGGGCCGACCGCCGACCTCGTCAGCCAGTTCGCCCTGCCCGTCCCCTCGATGGTGATCTGCCGGCTGCTCGGCGTGCCCTACGCCGATCACGACTTCTTCCAGGACGCCAGCAGGAGGCTGATCCAGTCCCCGGACGCGGAGGGCGCCCGGGCGGCCAGGAACGATCTGGAGGCCTATCTGGGCGGCCTGGTCGACTCCCTGCGCGACGAGCCCGGGCCCGGCCTGCTGAGCACGCTGGTCACCGAGCAGCTGGAGAAGGGCACGATCGACCGGGAGGAGCTGGTCTCCACCGCCATCCTGCTGCTGGTGGCGGGCCATGAGACGACGGCGTCGATGACCTCGCTCAGCGTCATCACCCTGCTGGAACACCCCGCGCAGTACGCCGCGTTGCGTGACGACCCGGCACTGGTCCCGGGCGCGGTGGAGGAGTTGCTGCGCTACCTCGCGATCGCGGACATCGCGGGCGGGCGCATCGCGACGGCCGACATCGAGATAGACGGCCAATGCATCCGGGCGGGCGAGGGCGTCATCGTCACCAACTCCATCGCCAATCGGGACAGTTCGGTGTTCACCGACCCGGACACCTTCGACGTGCGGCGCGACGCGCGCCACCACCTCGCGTTCGGCTACGGGGTGCACCAGTGCCTCGGCCAGAACCTGGCCCGCCTCGAACTGGAGGTCATCCTGCGGGCGCTGTTCGAGCGGTTGCCGAACCTGCGACTGGCCGTTCCGGTGGAACGGTTGACCCTGCGCCCGGGTACGACGATCCAGGGCGTGAACGAACTGCCGGTCACCTGGTGACCGCGGCGAAAGGAGCAGCCATGCGTGTGACGGCCGACCGTGAGGTCTGTGTGGGGGCGGGCCTGTGCGCCCTGACGGCGCCGGAGGTCTTCGACCAGGACGACGACGGCGTGGTGACGGTGCTGGCCGCCGCCCCCGGCGAGGAGGCCCAGGCATCGGCGCGCGAGGCCGGCGTGCTCTGTCCCTCGGGGGCGGTGCGCGTGGCCGAGTAGGACCCGGGCGACGTGGCCCCCCCCCGCCGGCGCCCCCCCCCCGGCCGGGGCCCCCCCCCCCGGCCCCCCCCCCCCCCCCCCCCCCCGGGGCGGCCCCCCCCGGGGCCCCCCCGGGGGGGGGGCGGGGCCGGGGGGGGGCGGGGGCCGCCGGGGGGGGGGGGCCGGGGGGGGGCCGGGGCCCCCCCCGCGCCCCCCCCCCCCCCCCGCCGCCCCCCCCCCCCCGGCCCCCCCCCCACGCCCGAGGCCGAGCACCGGCGCTCACCGCACAGGGAACGGCACCCCGTGCTCCGCCTCGGGGCGTGGTCCGTGAATACGGCGCTCGTCCTCTTCGATGGGCACGTCGTCGATGCTCGCCTCGCGCCGGGCCATCAGGCCCCGCTCGTCGAACTCCCACAGCTCGTTGCCGTACGAGCGCCACCACTGCCCGGAGGCGTCGCGGCTCTCGTACTGGAAGCGCACGGCGATGCGGTTGCCCTCGAACGCCCACAGCTCCTTGCGCAGCGCGTAGTCGAGCTCCCGCCGCCACTTGTCCGTCAGGAACGCCACGATCTCCGCGCGCCCGGTGACGAACCGGTCGCGATTGCGCCACACCGAATCCTCGGTGTAGGCGAGTGAGACCTTCTCGGGATCGCGGGTGTTCCAGGCGTCCTCGGCGGCCTGGACCTTCTGCCGCGCCGTCTCGGCGGTGAAGGGGGGAAACGGTGGGCGAGCGCTCATGGAACTGCCTTCCGACCTGGGGAGAACCGTCGTTCTCCCATCCGCTGATACCGTATGGATCACCGGATGTCCGGTCAAGCGCCGACGAGGGAGGGGACAGCACCATGGATGGCACGGCCGCCCGGCGGCAGGCGCTGGACGCGGCGGAGCGGCTGTTCTACGGACGTGGCATCCAGACGGTGGGCATGGACGAGATACGCACCGCGTCCGGAGTGTCCCTCAAGCGCCTCTACCAGCTCTTTCCGGCCAAGGACCAGCTGGTCCACGCGTATCTGGAGCGCAGGGACCTCGCGTGGCGGCAGCGGCTCGCGGACCGCGTCGACCGCGAGAGCGACCCCCGGGCCCGCGTCCTCGCGGTCTTCGACCACCTCGGCGAGTGGTTCGCCGAGCCCGGTTTCCGGGGCTGCGCCTGGATCAACGCGTACGGGGAGCTCGGCGCCACCAGCGAGGCCGTCGCCGGGCTCGCCCGCGCCCACAAGGCCGCGTTCCGCTCGTACCTCACCGAGCTCGTCGAAGCGGCGGGCCTGCCCGGCGAGACGGCGGACCACCTGCTGCTGCTCGCCGAGGGCGCCATGGTGACAGCGGGCATCTGCGGCACCCCGCGGCCCGCGGCCCAGGCCCGTGCGGCGGCGTCCACACTGCTGGCGGCCGTCCCCGCCTGACCGAGCCGCGCCCGGGCCCCACCTGGCGCAGTATTGAAGGCACGGGCGGAAAGGGTCCGTACACGCGGGACAGGGCGGCGGTCAGCCGACCGCGCGCCAGCACGCCAGGCGACGGGACGCAGGTGATGGCCGAATCCATACAGGAAGAGTGGGCGGAGCCCGACGCGACAGGCCTCGCCGAGGCGGCGACCGCGGTCGTCGACGCCGAGGGCACCATCCTCGCGTGGACGGCGGTGGCCGAGCGCGCCCGCGGCCCCCGCGCCGCCGACGTCGTGGGCCGGTCCGTCACGGAGCTCCTGGCCGGCGGCGACACCGGGCGCGCGGCGGTCTGGCAGGAGCGGGCCAGGGCCAGGCAGCCCTGGTCGGGCCTCGCCTATCTGCGGTCGGGGAGCGGAGCGGCGATCAAGGTCCTCGTGGAGGTCCAGCCGCTCCTCGGGGACGACAGGACCGACTGGCTGGTGTCCGCGACGGACCCTTCGGGCGTGTCCGCCTGGCCGCCGGCCCGGTCGCCCGTCGCGGCGGCGCTCCTCGCGCGCGCCCCGGTCGGCCTGTCCATCTGGGACACGGATCTGCGGTGCGTCTGGCTGAACAGCACAGCGGCGCGCCAGGACGGCCTGCTGCGCAGGCAGCGGCTCGGCCGGCTGATGACCGAGGTACAGCCGGGTGCGCCCGGCCGCGAGATCGTCGACGCCATGCGGCAGGTCCTCAAGACGGGCGAGCCCGTGGTCGAGCGCGAGTACACCTGGCGGGTGCCCGGCGAGGAGGAGGACCGGGTCCTCTCCTCCACCTACTTCCGCCTCGACGGCGCCGACGGGCAGCCGATGGGCGTGTGCAACATGGCCACCGACATCGAGAAGTCGCTCGCGCGCCAGCATCTGCTCACCCTCGGCGAGGTCGGCAGCCGCATCGGCACGACGCTCGACGTCATCCAGACCTCCCAGGAACTGGCCGACGCGGCGGTGCCGCTGCTGGCCGACTACGTCACGGTCGACCTCGGGGACACCGTTCCCCTCGGCGACGAGCCCCTCAAGGGGCCCGCCGCAGGGGCGAGCGTCCCCGTCTTCCGCCGCGCCGGGATGGCCTCGGTGCACCAGGGCGTCCCGGAGTCCCCCTGGCGGGTCGGCGAGCCGGTCTTCGTCCCCTCGACCTCTCCCTTCACCCGGGCCCTGCTGTCGGGTGAGACGCACTTCGAGCCGGTCCTCGACACCTCGCTCGACACCTGGCTCGGGAGGGACCCGCAGCGTGCGCGGACGGCCGCCGAGACCGGCATGCACTCCCTGATCATCGTTCCGCTCAAGGCGCGCGGGGTGATTCTGGGGGAGGCCGTGTTCATCCGTACGGAGAACCGGACGCCGTTCTCGCGCGACGACCTCCTGCTGATCGAGGAGCTCGCGGAACGGGCCGCGCTGAGCCTCGACAACGCGCGCCGCTACACACGCGAGCGCGAGGCCGCCGTGGCCCTCCAGCGCAACCTGCTGCCGGACCGGCTCTGGGGCGGGCCCGCGGTCCAGCTGGCGTCGCGCTACCTGCCGGCCGACATCCATGAAGGCGTCGGCGGCGACTGGTTCGACGTGATCCCGCTGCCGGACGCCCGGGTCGGCCTGATGATCGGCGACGTCGTCGGACACGGCATCAACGCGGCGGCGCTGATGGGCCAGCTCCGTACCGTCATGGGCACCCTCGCTGACCTGGACCTGCCGCCGGAGGCGCTGCTCGCCCGGCTCGACCGGCGGGTCCTGCAGATGACGGGAGAGGGAGAGAGCGAGGGCGGCCCCGCCGGGCCGGTGATGAGCTGCACCTGCGCCTACGCGGTCTACGACCCGGTGACCCGCCGGTGCACCTTCGCCTCCGCGGGCCACCCGCCGCCCGCCATCCGCCTCCCGGACGGCACCGTCTCCTTCGTCTCCGTGCCGCCGGGGCCGCCGATCGGTCTGGGCACGGCGGCCTACCGGTCCATCACGGTCGAGCTGCCCGAGGACAGCGTCGTGGCCCTCTACACGGACGGCCTCGTCGAGACCCGTACCGCCGACATCGACGACGGGCTCGGCCGCCTGGCGGAGGCACTGTCCTGGTCCGCGCCGTCGCTGGAGGCGCTCTGCTCGCACGTGACCGTGACGCTGGCGCCCCGCCGCGCGCGCAGGGCGCGGGCCGTGCGCGCCGTCGGCGAGGAAGCAGGCGGCGGTGCCCGGCAGCTCCCGCGGTCGGAGGACGACGTCGCGCTCCTGCTGGCCGGCACCCGCGTCCTGAGCCCACGGGAGGCCGCCGCGCAGCGGCGCCCGTGAACACGCGGGTCACCTGACGCGGCCCACGCGGCGGAGGGTGCGCGGGCCGCCTCCGTGTCCTCGCGTCGAAGCCGCTCCCGCGCCCGGGCGCCACCTCCCGCGCCAACGCCCCTGGCACCACGGGCGTTTCCCGGCGGCGGACGGGTTCCGTCCGTCCTGGCCTGTCGCGGAGATCGCGGGGAGAGGGCGCCGCCGGGCATGCTGGTCCCGGACAGCACGCCCGCCCCAGGCCGTTCTCGCCCCGCCTTGCTTCGCCTCGTACCGATTCGCCTCGTACCGATTGCCCTCGTACGCATGACAGGAGCCGCGCCCGAATGAAGATCATCGCAGCCGACACCATCGTCACCGGCCCCGGCCGCAACTTCGTCACCTTGCGCATCACCACGGAGGACGGTCTCACCGGTGTCGGCGACGCCACCCTCAACGGCCGGGAGCTGGCCGTCGCGTCCTATCTCCGGGACCACGCCGCCCCGTTGCTGGCCGGGCGGGACGCGAGCCGCATCGAGGACACCTGGCAGTACTTCTACCGGGGCGCCTACTGGCGCCGGGGGCCGGTGACGATGGCGGCCGTGGCGGCCGTCGACACCGCGCTGTGGGACATCAAGGCGAAGGCCGCAGGCATGCCGCTCTACCAGCTGCTCGGCGGCGCGTCCCGGGCCGGCGCCCTCACCTACGGGCACGCGTCGGGCCGCGACATACCCGAGGTCCTCGACTCCGTGCGCCAGGTGCGCGCCCAGGGCTTCCGCGCCGTCCGCATCCAGTCGGGAGTTCCCGGCCTGGACTCCGTGTACGGCGTGGACGACCCGACGCGCTCCGCCGCGAGTGGGGCGCCGGGCGGGCATCCGAGGCCGCACGAGGAGACCTGGGACACGGCCGCCTACCTGCGCCACATCCCGCGGGTGTTCGAAGCGGTACGCGCCGAGTTCGGGCCCGAACTGCCCCTGCTGCACGACGGGCACCACCGGCTGACACCCGTCCAGGCCGCCCGGCTCGGCAAGGACCTCGAACCGTACGACCTGTTCTGGCTTGAGGACGCCACCCCGGCGGAGGACCCGACCGCGCTGCGGCTCGTCCGGCAGCACACCACCACGCCGCTCGCCATCGGCGAGGTCTTCAACTCGCTCCACGACTACGGTCCGCTGCTGGCGGAGCGGCTCATCGACTACGTACGCTCGGCCGTCACCCACGCGGGCGGCGTGACGGGCCTTCGCAAGCTCCTCGACCTGGCCGCCGTCCACGGCGCGAAGTCCGGGATACACGGGCCCGCCGACATCTCGCCGGTCGGCATGGCCGCCGCCGTCCACCTCGACCTGGCCGTGCACAACTTCGGCATCCAGGAGTACACCCGGCACACGGACGAGACGCTGGAGGTCTTCCGGCCGTCGTACACCTTCGCCGACGGCATGCTGCGCCCGTCCGAACTGCCCGGCCTCGGGGTCGACTTCGACGCGGAGGCGGCGGCGAGGTTCCCGTACGAGCCGGCCTACCTGCCGGTCAACCGGCTGCTGGACGGCACCCTGCACGACTGGTGAGGCGAGCACGGCGCGCTGCACGACTGGTGACAGCCGCCGCCGGGCGCCGCGGGCGCGGGGCCGGGGCGCCCGCCGGCGGCGTCCCGCGCCCCGGCGGGCCCTGCCGTGTTTGTTTGCCGAACGGCCGGTACGGTCGAGCGCCGCATGCCATGCTCGTCACAGAAGGTGGCGGACCGTCCACTCGGGGAACGAAGGAAAGTGACGCCATGCCCGCCCTCTGGCTCCAAGTGCTGCACTCCCTCTCCAGACCCGGCACCGCGCCCGACGACGACATCCTCGCCCGCGCCGCCGCGGACATCGCCCTGCGCGAGCACCCGCGGCCCCCGGCGAGCGCCGAGGTGGTCCTGGAGATCGCCAGGACCGAGTTCGCCGCTGTGCTGAACCGGACCCAGGCGCAAGCCGCTCTCGACAGCGCGCGCAGAGCGGCCCGCCACCGCGACGACGGAGGCCGTACGCGCGACGGCTAGCCTCTTCACCACCATGAACGGTTTCACGACACCCTGGGGCGAGTACGTCCTCACGCGCCATCCGGAAGACCCGCGCGACCCCCTGCGCGCCTGGGACAGCGCCGACAGCTACCCGCTGCGCCACCTCGCGGACACCGGGGCCGACCTGACGGGCACCGTCGTCGTCCTGGGCGACCGGTGGGGAGCGGTGACCACCGCCCTCGCGGCCGCCCGCCTCGAAACGCTGACCACCGGCCCGCTCGTGCAGATCACGGACTCGTACCTCACCCAGCGTGCCACCCGCGCCAACCTCCGGCGGGCCGGGAGCGACCACGGCGCCGTACGCCTGCACTCCTCCCGCGCCACACCGCCCGAGCGCGAGAGCGTCGATGTACTCCTCGTCCGCGTGCCCAGGAGCCTCGCCCTGCTGGAGGACCAGCTGCACCGGCTCGCGCCGTCGCTCCACCCCGGCACGCTCGTCGTCGGGACCGGCCGCACCACCGAGATCCACACCTCCACCCTCCGCCTCTTCGAGACCGTCCTCGGGCCCACCAGGACCAGCCTCGCCGAACGCAAAGCCCGCCTGATCCTCACCACCCCGTCCGGGGACCTCGTCGGAGAGGGGCGGGCGCGCCCCGCCAACCCCTGGCCCGCGCGGTACGCGCTGCCGGGGGACGTGGGCGTCATGTCCGGCCGGACCGTCGTCGGCCACGCCGGGATCTTCTGCGCGGAGCGGCTCGACATCGGCACCCGGTTCTTCCTGCGCCACCTGCCCGAGCGGCACGGGCCCGAGCACGTGGTCGACCTCGGCTGCGGCAACGGCGTCGTCGGCACGGCGGCCGCCCTCGCCAACCCCCGGGCCCGGATCACCTTCATCGACGAGTCGTACGCGGCGGTCGCGTCCGCCGAGGCCACCTTCGGACAGAACGCGGGTGCCACCGCCGCCCCGGCCGCCTTCGTACTCGGCGACGGGCTGAGCGACGTGCCGGCGGGCAGCGTGGACCTCGTCCTCAACAACCCGCCGTTCCACAGCCACCAGGCCACCACGGACACGACCGCCTGGCGCATGTTCACCGGATCGAAGACCGCGTTGCGGCCCGGCGGCGAACTCTGGGTCGTCGGAAACCGGCATCTCGGATATCACGCGAAACTCCGTCGCCTTTTCGGCAATTGCGAGGTTGTCGCCAGTGACCCGAAGTTCGTCCTACTGCGTGCGGTCAAAGCCTGAGAAGTACCCTTGTGCTTTCCTCTGCCTGGCCTCTCATTTGCCATGTAGTTTGCCATGAAGAGTTGTAGATGCCAGGCCAGGCGGCCTATGTTGTCGCGTATGCAGTCGTACACAATCGGTCAGGCGGCCAGGCTGCTCGGGGTGAGTCCCGACACCGCACGCCGCTGGGCCGACGCAGGGCGGGTGGCCACGCACCGCGACGACGCCGGCCGTCGCGTCATCGTCGGAAGCGATCTCGCGGCCTTCTCCGTGGAGATCGCCCAGAGCGACACCGAGGACGAGGAACCCTCCGTCACCTCGGTGCGCAACGCGTTCCCCGGCATCGTCACCGCCGTGAAGATCGGCGACGTGGCCGCCCAGGTCGAGATCCAGGCAGGGCCGCACCGGCTGGTGTCCCTGCTCACCCGCGAGGCCGTGGAGGAACTCGGCCTGGAGGTGGGCGTGCGGGCCACCGCCCGCGTGAAGTCCACCAACGTGCACATCGACCGCACCTGACCCGTCTCCGCGTGTCCGACCCGTAATCGGCCACTGTCGTTCGACCGGCGTCGCCCGTCCCCGGCGCTCCTGCCCCATCCGCTCGCGAGACCTCGCGGTCCCGCCACGCCCAAGGAGTCCCAGCCCCATGTCTCTTGTCACCCGCCGCCGCTCCGCCGCCGTCGCCCTCGCGGCGCTCGTACTGCCGCTCGCCGCGGCCTGCGGCAGCAGCGACGACAACGGGAAGAAAGCCGACTCGGGATCGTCCGCCGCCGCGGCGCCCTCCGCCTCCGCGAGCTCGGGGAAGGCGCCGGCCGCTAACCTGACCGTGCTCGCCGCCGCGTCGCTGACCGACGTGTTCAAGACCGCGGGCGACACGTACATGAAGGAGAACCCGGGCACGAAGGTGAAGTTCTCCTTCGCGGGCTCCCAGGACCTCGTCGCCCAGGTGAAGCAGGGCGCGCCCGCCGACGTGCTGGTCACGGCCGACACCAAGACCATGGACAGCGCGAAGTCCGAGGTCGGCCCCTCCACGATCATCGCCAAGAACCGGCTCGTGATCGTGACGCAGAAGGGCAACCCGGACCACGTCAAGACACTCAAGGACCTGGCGAACCCGAAGCTGTCCGTCGTACTCGCCGCGCCCTCGGTGCCCGTCGGCAACTACGCGGGCCAGGTGCTGAAGAAGCAGCACATCACGGTGCACCCCAAGTCCGAGGAGACCGACGTCCGTTCGGTCCTCACCAAGGTCGAGACCAGCGCGGACGCCGGCATCGTCTACAAGACCGACGCGGCCACCGCCCCCGGCAAGGTCGACACCGTCACGATCCCCGACGCCCAGAACGCCGTCGCGTCCTACCCGGCAGCCGCCATCAAGGACTCCAAGCAGTCCGCCGCGGCGCAGGCGTTCGTGAAGTGGCTCGCCACTCCCGAGGCCCAGGCCATCCTCCAGAAGGCGGGCTTCCAGCAGCCGTAGCCGCAGGGGCCCTTGCCCTGTGCCCGCCCGGGTCCCGCGACCTCGTCGGGCACCCGCACGGCACCCACCCCTTGGGCACCCACCGCCGCGC
>NZ_JAIUKE010000253.1 GCF_020176795.1 Streptomyces sp. 8L | reverse complement strand
CGTCACGGCAGGAGCACGCGCGCCCGCGGCACGGCCGACGAGCAGAGCACCCCGCCTCCTCATGCCCTGGAAACGCCGGTGGGCGGCCACCCGTTCGGGATGGCCGCCCTCCGCACCGCTACTTACTGGTTGTACGGACCGTAGTCGTAGTCCTCCAGCGGAACGGCCTGGCCGGAGCCCGTGCCGAACGGCGAGTAGTCGATGTCGTCGTAGCCGACGGCCGAGTACATCGCGGCCTTGGCCTCCTCGGTCGGCTCGACCCGGATGTTGCGGTAGCGGGACAGGCCCGTACCGGCCGGGATGAGCTTACCGATGATGACGTTCTCCTTGAGGCCGATCAGGGAGTCCGACTTGGCGTTGATCGCCGCGTCGGTCAGGACCCTGGTCGTCTCCTGGAAGGACGCCGCCGACAGCCACGACTCGGTGGCCAGCGACGCCTTGGTGATGCCCATCAGCTGCGGACGGCCGGAGGCCGGCTGGCCGCTCTCGCGCACCACGCGACGGTTCTCGGTCTCGAACTTCGAGCGCTCGACCAGCTCGCCGGGCAGCAGCTCCGCGTCGCCCGACTCGATGATCGTGACCCGGCGCAGCATCTGCCGGATGATGATCTCGATGTGCTTGTCGTGGATCGACACACCCTGCGAGTTGTAGACCTTCTGGACCTCGCCGACCAGGTGGACCTGGACCGCGCGCTGGCCGAGGATGCGCAGCACGTCGTGCGGGTTGGTGGCACCCACGGTGAGCTTCTGGCCCACCTCGACGTGATCGCCCTCGCCCACGAGGAGGCGCGCCCGCTTGGAGATCGGGAACGGAGTCTCCTCGCTGCCGTCGTCCGGCGTGACGATGATCTTCTTGGTCTTCTCGGTCTCCTCGATGCGGACGCGGCCCGCGGCCTCCGAGATCGGGGCGACACCCTTGGGGGTACGGGCCTCGAACAGCTCGACGACACGCGGCAGACCCTGCGTGATGTCGTCACCCGCCACACCACCGGTGTGGAAGGTACGCATCGTCAGCTGGGTGCCGGGCTCACCGATGGACTGGGCGGCGATGATGCCGACCGCCTCACCGATGTCGACCAGCTTGCCGGTGGCCAGCGAGCGGCCGTAGCAGAACGCGCAGGTGCCGACGGCGGACTCGCAGGTCAGGACCGAACGGGTCTTGACCTCCTCCACGCCGGCCGCGACGAGCGCGTCGATGAGCACGTCACCGAGGTCGACGTTGGCGGGCGCGATGACCTTGCCGTCCACCACGACGTCCTCGGCGAGCATGCGCGCGTACACGGACGTCTCGACGTCCTCGGCCTTGCGCAGCACACCGTCGGTGCCCCGGTCCGCGATCTTCAGCTTGAGGCCGCGGTCGGTGCCGCAGTCCTCCTCGCGGATGATCACGTCCTGCGAGACGTCCACCAGACGACGGGTCAGGTAACCCGAGTCGGCGGTACGCAGAGCGGTGTCGGCCAGACCCTTGCGGGCACCGTGGGTGGAGATGAAGTACTCCAGCACGGACAGGCCTTCACGGAAGGACGCCTTGATGGGACGCGGGATCGTCTCGTTCTTGGCGTTCGACACCAGACCGCGCATACCGGCGATCTGACGCATCTGCATCATGTTTCCGCGCGCACCCGAGTTCACCATCATGAAGATGGGGTTCGTCTTCGGGAAGTTCTCGTTCATGGCCTCGGCGACCTCGTTGGTCGCCTTGGTCCAGATCGCGATGAGCTCCTGCGTGCGCTCGTCCTTGGTGATCAGACCGCGCTCGTACTGCTTCTGGACCTTCTCGTCCTGCGCCTCGTAGCCCGCGACGATCTCCTTCTTCGCCTCGGGAACGACGACGTCGGAGATGGCCACGGTGACACCGGAGCGGGTCGCCCAGAAGAAGCCGGCCGCCTTCAGGTTGTCGAGCGTCGCCGCCACGATGACCTTCGGGTAGCGCTCGGCGAGGTCGTTGACGATCTCGGAGAGCTGCTTCTTGCCGACCGAGTAGTCCACGAACGGGTAGTCCTCGGGCAGCAGCTCGTTGAAGAGCGCGCGGCCCAGGGTCGTCCGCAGCCGGAACGGGTCGCCGGCCTGCCACTGGGTGTCCGGCTCGCCGTCCTCGTTCAGCGGGGGCGTCCAGCCGCGCGGCGGGATGGTGCCCACCGGGAAGCGGATGTCGACCTTCGCCTGGAGCGACAGCTCGCGGTTGTCGAACGCCATGGTGGCCTCGGCCGTGGAGCCGAAGGACCGGTCCGTGCCCGTGACCTTGCGCTCCGCCTCGTCCGTCGTGAGGAAGAACAGGCCGAGCACCATGTCCTGGGTCGGCATGGTGACGGGACGGCCGTCGGCCGGCTTCAGGATGTTGTTCGAGGACAGCATCAGGATGCGGGCCTCGGCCTGCGCCTCCGCGGACAGCGGCAGGTGCACGGCCATCTGGTCGCCGTCGAAGTCCGCGTTGAACGCGGTGCACACGAGCGGGTGGATCTGGATGGCCTTGCCCTCGACCAGCTGCGGCTCGAAGGCCTGGATGCCGAGGCGGTGCAGGGTCGGCGCGCGGTTGAGCAGTACGGGGTGCTCGGCGATGACCTCTTCGAGCACGTCGTACACGACCGTGCGGCCGCGCTCCACCATGCGCTTCGCCGACTTGATGTTCTGCGCGTGGTTCAGGTCGACCAGGCGCTTCATCACGAACGGCTTGAACAGCTCGAGCGCCATCGCCTTCGGCAGGCCGCACTGGTGCAGCTTGAGCTGCGGGCCGACGACGATCACGGAACGTGCCGAGTAGTCGACGCGCTTGCCGAGCAGGTTCTGGCGGAAGCGGCCCTGCTTGCCCTTGAGCATGTCGGACAGCGACTTCAGCGGGCGGTTGCCGGGGCCCGTGAC
Organism: Streptomyces sp. 8L; assembly: GCF_020176795.1. GTDB lineage: Bacteria > Actinomycetota > Actinomycetes > Streptomycetales > Streptomycetaceae > Streptomyces. Next base: position 1,347 of record NZ_JAIUKE010000253.1, on the reverse strand, counting down.
CGGGCGGCCGCGGCGGCCGTTGTCGAAGAGCGCGTCGACGGCCTCCTGGAGCATGCGCTTCTCGTTGTTCACGATGATCTCGGGGGCGCCGAGGTCGAGAAGCCGCTTCAGGCGGTTGTTGCGGTTGATGACGCGGCGGTACAAGTCGTTCAGGTCGGAGGTCGCGAAGCGGCCACCGTCCAGCTGCACCATCGGACGCAGGTCCGGCGGGATGACCGGCACGCAGTCCAGCACCATGCCCTTGGGGCTGTTGCTGGTCTGGAGGAACGCGGAGACGACCTTGAGGCGCTTGAGCGCGCGGGTCTTCTTCTGGCCCTTGCCGGTGCGGATGATCTCGCGGAGGCGCTCGGCCTCCTCGTTGAGGTCGAAGGACTCCAGGCGCTTCTGCAGCGCGGCGGCGCCCATCGAACCGTCGAAGTACGTGCCGAAGCGGTCACGCAGCTCGCGGTAGAGGAGCTCGTCGCCCTCCAGGTCCTGCACCTTGAGGTTCTTGAAGCGGTTCCAGACCTCGTCCAGGCGGTCGATCTCGCGCTGCGCGCGGTCGCGCAGCTGCTTCATCTCACGCTCGGCACCCTCGCGCACCTTGCGGCGCACGTCGGCCTTGGCGCCCTCGGCCTCCAGCTCGGCCAGGTCGGTCTCGAGCTTCTTGGCGCGGGCTTCGAGGTCGGAGTCGCGGCGGTTCTCGACCTGCTGGCGCTCGACGGAGACGTGGGCCTCCAGCGAGGGCAGGTCGCGGGTGCGGCGGTCCTCGTCGACGTACGTGATCATGTACGCGGCGAAGTAGATGACCTTCTCCAGGTCCTTCGGCGCGAGGTCGAGCAGGTAGCCGAGGCGGGAGGGAACGCCCTTGAAGTACCAGATGTGGGTGACGGGAGCGGCCAGCTCGATGTGGCCCATCCGCTCGCGGCGCACCTTGGCGCGCGTGACCTCGACGCCACAGCGCTCACAGATGATGCCCTTGAAGCGGACACGCTTGTACTTGCCGCAGTAGCACTCCCAGTCCCGGGTGGGGCCGAAGATCTTCTCGCAGAAGAGTCCGTCCTTCTCGGGCTTGAGGGTGCGGTAGTTGATGGTCTCCGGCTTCTTCACCTCGCCGTGGGACCAGGTACGGATGTCGTCCGCGGTGGCAAGGCCGATCCGCAGCTCGTCGAAGAAGTTGACGTCGAGCACTATGCGTCAATCCCTCTCAGGGTTGTGTCTGAAGGTCTGATGGGGGCCCCCACGCGGGGAGCGTGGGGGAGGGTCCGAGGTTGGCCGCCCGGGCCCCCGGGGGGGGGGCCCCCGGGGGGGGGGCCCGCCGGGGGCATAGGCGCAGCTACGCTCCCCCCGGGGCCGGTCGATGGCCAG
>NZ_JAIUKE010000252.1 GCF_020176795.1 Streptomyces sp. 8L | reverse complement strand
CCCCCCCCCGCGCGGCGGCGCGGGCCGCCGGGGGGGGGCGGGGGCCCCCCCCGCGGCGGGGGGGCGCCCCCGCCCCCGCCCCCCCGACCCGTCAGACCTCTTCGACGCTGCTCGGCTCCCGCCGGGACAGGTCGATGCCGAGCTCCTCCGCCGCACGGAACACGTCCTCGTCCGTGTCCCGCATCTCGATGGACATGCCGTCCGAGGACAGCACCTCCACGTTGAGGCAGAGCGACTGCATTTCCTTGATGAGCACCTTGAAGGACTCGGGGATGCCGGGCTCGGGGATGTTCTCGCCCTTGACGATGGCCTCGTAGACCTTCACGCGGCCGGTGACGTCGTCGGACTTGATCGTCAGGAGTTCCTGGAGGGCGTAGGCGGCGCCGTACGCCTCCAGTGCCCACACCTCCATCTCGCCGAAGCGCTGACCACCGAACTGCGCCTTACCACCCAGGGGCTGCTGGGTGATCATGGAGTACGGGCCGGTCGAACGGGCGTGGAGCTTGTCGTCGACCAGGTGGTGCAGCTTGAGGATGTACATGTACCCGACCGAGATCGGGTCCGGGAACGGCTCGCCGGAGCGGCCGTCGAACATCCGGGCCTTGCCGGACGGCTGCACCATGCGCTCGCCGTCGCGGTTCGGAATGGTGTGTTCCAGCAGTCCGGCCAGCTCGTCCTCACGGGCGCCGTCGAAGACCGGAGTCGCCACGTTGGTACGCGGGTCGACCTGGTCGGCGCCGATGCCCTGGAGGCGCTGGGCCCACTCCTCACCGAGCGAGGAGACGTCCCAGCCCTGGCTGGCGAGCCAGCCGAGGTGGATCTCCAGTACCTGTCCCGGGTTCATACGGGACGGGACGCCCAGCGGGTTGAGGATGATGTCGACCGGGGTGCCGTCCTCCAGGAACGGCATGTCCTCGATCGGCAGGATCTTCGAGATGACGCCCTTGTTGCCGTGGCGGCCGGCCAGCTTGTCGCCGTCCGTGATCTTGCGCTTCTGCGCCACGTACACGCGGACCAGCTGGTTGACGCCGGGCGGCAGCTCGTCGCCCTCCTCGCGGTCGAAGACGCGCACGCCGATGACCTTGCCGGTCTCACCGTGCGGCACCTTCAGCGAGGTGTCACGGACCTCACGGGCCTTCTCGCCGAAGATCGCGCGCAGCAGCCGCTCCTCGGGCGTCAGCTCGGTCTCGCCCTTCGGCGTGACCTTGCCGACGAGGATGTCGGTGTCGCGGACCTCGGCGCCGATGCGGATGATGCCGCGCTCGTCCAGGTCGGCGAGGACCTCCTCGGAGACGTTCGGGATGTCCCGGGTGATCTCCTCGGGGCCGAGCTTGGTGTCACGGGCGTCGACCTCGTGCTCCTCGATGTGGATCGAGGAGAGGACGTCGTCCTGCACCAGGCGCTGGCTGAGGATGATCGCGTCCTCGTAGTTGTGGCCCTCCCACGGCATGAACGCCACGAGCAGGTTCTTGCCGAGCGCCATCTCGCCGAGCTCGGTCGCGGGACCGTCGGCGAGGACCTGGCCCTCGATGACCCGGTCGCCCTCGGAGACGACGACCTTCTGGTTGACCGAGGTGCCCTGGTTGGAGCGGAAGAACTTCGCGATGCGGTACGTGGTGTACGTGCCGTCGTCGTTGGTGACGGTGATGTAGTCCGCGGAGACCTCCTGGACCACACCCGCCTTCTCCGCCTTGATGACGTCACCGGCGTCGACCGCGCAGCGGTACTCCATGCCGGTGCCGACGAGCGGCGCCTCGGACGTGATCAGCGGCACGGCCTGGCGCATCATGTTCGCGCCCATGAGGGCGCGGTTGGCGTCGTCGTGCTCGAGGAACGGGATCATGGCCGTCGCGACCGACACCATCTGGCGCGGCGAGACGTCCATGTAGTCGACGTCGTCGCCCGGGACGTAGTCGACCTCGCCGCCACGCCGGCGGACCAGGACGCGGGTCTCCTCGAACCGCAGCTCGTCGGTGAGCGGCGCGTTGGCCTGCGCGATGACGAAGCGGTCCTCCTCGTCGGCCGTCAGGTAGTCGACCTCGTCGGTGACGACACCGCCGGTGACCCGGCGGTAGGGCGTCTCGACGAAGCCGAACGCGTTGACGCGGCCGTACGAGGCGAGCGAGCCGATCAGGCCGATGTTCGGGCCTTCCGGCGTCTCGATCGGGCACATGCGGCCGTAGTGCGAGGGGTGCACGTCACGGACCTCGAAGCCGGCCCGCTCACGGGAGAGGCCACCCGGGCCGAGCGCCGACAGGCGGCGCTTGTGGGTGAGCCCGGAGAGCGGGTTGTTCTGGTCCATGAACTGCGACAGCTGGCTGGTGCCGAAGAACTCCTTGATGGAGGCGACGACCGGCCGGATGTTGATCAGCGTCTGCGGCGTGATCGCCTCGACGTCCTGCGTCGTCATGCGCTCGCGCACGACGCGCTCCATCCTCGCCAGGCCCGTACGGACCTGGTTCTGGATGAGCTCGCCGACGTTGCGCAGGCGGCGGTTGCCGAAGTGGTCGATGTCGTCGGTCTCGACGACGATCTCCGCACCGCTGGAGCTGACCGTCTCGGTCTCGCCCGCGTGCAGCTTGACCAGGTACTTGATGGTCGCGATGACGTCGTCGGTGGTGAGCACGCCGGCGTCCAGCGGCTCGTCGGCGCCGAGCTTCTTGTTGACCTTGTAGCGGCCGACCTTCGCGAGGTCGTAGCGCTTCGGGTTGAAGTAGAGGTTCTCCAGCAGCGTCTGGGCGGCCTCACGCGTGGGCGGCTCACCGGGACGGAGCTTGCGGTAGATGTCGAGCAGCGCGTCGTCCTGGCCCTGGGTGTGGTCCTTCTCCAGGGTGGCGCGCATGGACTCGTACTCGCCGAACTCGTCCAGGATCTGCTCGGTCGTCCAGCCGAGCGCCTTGAGCAGGACGGTCACGGACTGCTTGCGCTTGCGGTCGATGCGGACACCGACCATGTCGCGCTTGTCGATCTCCATCTCCAGCCAGGCACCCCGGGACGGGATGATCTTGGCCGAGAAGATGTCCTTGTCGGAGGTCTTGTCGATGGAGGAGTCGAAGTAGACGCCCGGCGAGCGCACGAGCTGCGACACCACGACACGCTCGGTGCCGTTGATGACGAAGGTGCCCTTGTTCGTCATGAGCGGGAAGTCGCCCATGAAGACCGTCTGGGACTTGATCTCGCCGGTCTCGTTGTTGGTGAACTCGGCGGTGACGAACAGCGGGGCGGCGAACGTGAAGTCGCGCTCCTTGCACTCGTCGATCGAGTTCTTCGGGGGCTCGAAACGGTGGTCGCGGAACGTCAGCGACATCGACCCGGAGAAGTCCTCGATCGGGGAGATCTCTTCGAAGATCTCCTCAAGACCGGACTTCCTGGGGACGTCCTGCCCGTTGTCGAGAGCCGCCTCGACGCGAGCCTTCCACGCGGCGTTGCCGAGCAGCCAGTCGAAGCTCTCGGTCTGGAGCGCGAGGAGGTTCGGAACCTCAAGAGGCTCCTTGATCTTTGCAAAGGAGATGCGCAGCGGGGCGGTGCTTGCGCCGTTGTTCGTATTCGTGGTCGAGGCGTTGCGCGAGGCGGCCAAGAGGGGGTCCTTCCGAGGGCTCGGACTCACTACGCGCGTACCGGTCCCCCGTAGGGCGCGGAGAGAGAAAGCCCAGTTCAGGACCTTCGGTCGCCGATGCTCGTACGAGAGGGTGCCCCTGGTGACGGGCAGGGGACAGCTAACAGGCAGCGCAAAGGGTCAGTGTAGCCACTTGGCACACTGATGTCCAGAGCGGGTTTTGGGAGACCCTCGTTGTCCTCAACACCCTCGCTGCTACTGCCGTCCGTACGACGGCCCCGCCCGGTCAGAACCGCCGCAGGGCCACGGCGCCGAAGCGCCATCCCGTTACTTCCCACATCGCCGCCGATCCATGCCTCGGAATCGGATCGACTGCGACGACGCGTCCCTGAGAATTGCGCGCCGCGTGCGGTTCGTCAAGGCCCCCGCCTCCCGGGCCCCCAGCCGTGGATCTCCCGGCCCCGCGTTCGGAAAGACCCCGAAGCCACGACGATGATCACGATAGCGGCAGGCAGTGGGAACACAAGCCTCTCCTCACGGGAACGACGAAGGACGATCACCCGGATGGATGATCGTCCTTCGCGTCAACACAGTGCGCGGCCGTCAGCCGCGCTCAGCGCCCGGAGGCGCCTCGGGTCACTTGACCTCGACGGAGGCGCCGGCGCCCTTGAGGGACTCGGCGGCCTTGTCGGCGGCGTCCTTGGCGACCTTCTCAAGGACGGGCTTCGGGGCGCCGTCCACGAGGTCCTTGGCCTCCTTCAGGCCGAGCGAGGTGAGCTCGCGCACGACCTTGATGACCTGGATCTTCTTGTCGCCGGCGCCCGTGAGGATGACGTCGAACTCGTCCTGCTCGGCAGCGGCCTCGGCCGGGGCGGCAGCGGCGCCACCGGCGGCGGCAGCGGCGACGGGGGCGGCGGCGGTGACGTCGAACTTGTCCTCGAAGGCCTTCACGAACTCGGAGAGCTCGATGAGGGTCATCTCTTCGAACTGGGCAAGCAGGTCGTCCTGGCTGAGCTTCGCCATGATGGCGGTCCTTCCACTAATTCGGCTGGTGCCGGGTGTACATGTCGGCGGGCGCGGGGCCCGCAGCGGCCTTGCGGCCAGAACGCCGAGTTACTCGGCACCGCCCTGCTCGTCGGCTTCCTTCTTGGCACGAAGCGCCTCCGCGGTGCGGACGAACTTCGAGGGGAGCGCCTGGAAGAGCGCGGCAGCCTGGGAGGGCTTCGCCTTCATGGCGCCCGCCAGCTTGGCGAGCAGAACCTCGCGGGACTCGAGGTCCGCAAGCTTCTTGAACTCGTCGGCGGACAGCGCCTTGCCGTCAAGGACACCGCCCTTGACGACGAGGTTCGGGTTGTCCTTGGCGAAGTCACGAAGACCCTTCGCCGACACCACCGGGTCACCGGTGACGAAGGCCACAGCCGTCGGACCCGTGAACAGGTCGTCCAGCGTGTTGATCCCGGCCTCGTTGGCCGCGATCTTGGTCAGCGTGTTCTTCACCACGGCGTACTGGGCGTTCTCACCGAGCGAACGGCGCAGCTCCTTGAGCTGCGCCACGGTGAGACCCCGGTACTCGGTCAGCACGGCGGCGTTCGAGCTGCGGAACTGCTCCGTCAGCTCGGCCACCGCAGCGGCCTTGTCGGGCCTTGCCATGAGCGTCGGCCTCCTTCCGGGTGATGAGGACCGCTCTCGGAAGGGGCTGAACAAAACGAAACGCCCCGACGCAGGTGCGCGGGGCGTAGCTCGACCGGAACGGCACGGCATGCCGTCGTACGGGAGCTTTCCTCTGTCACCTGCGCAGGCCGTCCGCAGCTAGCGGGTCCTTCGGCCGCCGAGTCCTCTTTCGAGCACGCGACGACAACCAGCGGTCTTTGGCTTCATCAGGAGAGTACGGGAACGCGGTCGCGCCAGGCAAATCCGCCCGCACGGGCTGCCCGGCTTCGGCCGGAGCCCCCTCGCTCCTGCCAGGCTCCGGCCGGCCGGCCCCGAGCCCCCCGGTCCGCCGCGGACGCGCGCCCCGTCACCGGCGTACGCCCGTCGCGGGCCGAGGAGACAGGAGCGGTCAGGAGTTCTGGGCGATCTTGAGCAGATCCTGGACCGTGAAGGTCTGGCCGGCCGCGGGCACCTTGACGGTCGCGGCCTTCGCCGAGTAGCCGGAGAGGTGCTCGCTCACGGCGACGGGGCCCTTCGCCGTGGCCATCTTGACGTCCGTCCGCACGGGGAAGCTGTCCGCACCGATCCACACGTCGATGTCCTCGGCCGTGATCCCGGCCTTCCGCATGCTGTCCGCCACCTGCTCGCGCTGTTCGGCGGTGAGCGCCTTGCCGTTGGAGCCGGCCTTCAGGGCCTGGTCCATGGTGAGGTGGCCCTTGTAGTGCTCGGCCTTCACGCCGTCCACGGTCTCCAAGCCGACCCGGGAGATCTGCGGCGCCGCGACCAGCGTCGCGAGCTGCTGGGCGGGGTTCTCGTTCGACTGGAGGGAGTTGTCCACGAGAGCCGAGTCCGCCTCGGCGTCGGAGCCGGAACCGGCCGCCGCCGCGCCCACGTCCGTCTTCAGCCAGCTCTTGCCGCCCAGGGCCTTGGCGAACTCCGGGTCGTTCTTGATCGCGCCGCTCATGTCGGTGTACATGGCCGTACCCGTCGTCAGCGAGTGAAGCGTGGTCGGCGCGCCCGCGACCCCCATGCCCAGGGCGGCGCCCTGCGTGGTCATGTCCATCACCATCGGGTTCCAGCCGAGGGTCCCGGACGACGTGATCGTGCTCGACGCCGTGCCTTTCGTACCGGCCGCCCCCGTCGTCCCGGTCGCGGCCGCCGCCCCCGGGACGGTCATGTCCATCCGGAACTTCGCGGACCGGTAGCCCGACACCTTCTTGTACGCCGCGTTCACCGCGTCGATCGGGGACGCCGCCCCCTGCGCCGCCTTCGCCTTCGGCTTGCCGGTCGCCTTCGAGCCGCCGCCGTCACTCTGGCAGCCCGCCACCCCGACGACCACGCTCAGCGCCGCCGCCACCGCGAACGCGCCCCGTCTGCCTGCTGATGCCCTCATGTTTCCCCCACCCCAGTGTCTGCTGCGCCGATCCGGCCCCAACTCGCGCCGGACAGAAGGAGGATACGCCTGGTCAACGGGGGCCTGGCGGTCGAGGCCGCCCCGTGGCGGACACACAGGGCACACAACGGCCCCACGGCGCACGCACAGCGGCCGAGAGGCGGGGAAAGGCGGAGGAAGGCGGCCGGAACGCGAAAACGGGCCCCTCGCGCCCGCCTGAGCGGATGCGAGGGGCCCGTCAGCCGAGCCGGCCGACGCGCGGAGGCGTCAGATCACAGCCGGGTCCTCCTCAAGGAGGTTCCGGGTGCGGTTGGCGTCCAGCGGGATGCCGGGGCTCATCGTGAGGGCCAGCGTGGCCGTCTTGATGTAGCGGCCCTTGGCGGCCGACGGCTTGAGGCGGTTGATCTCCTCAAGGGCGGCGGCGTAGTTCTCCACCAGCTTGGTCTCGTCGAACGAGATCTTGCCGATGATGAAGTGGAGGTTCGCGTGCTTGTCGACGCGGAACTCGATCTTGCCGCCCTTGATGTCCGTCACGGCCTTGGTGACGTCCGGGGTGACCGTTCCGGTCTTCGGGTTCGGCATCAGACCACGCGGGCCGAGGACGCGGCCGAGGCGGCCGACCTTGCCCATGAGGTCCGGGGTGGCGACGACGGCGTCGAAGTCCAGACGCCCCTTCGACACCTCGTCGATCAGTTCGTCGGCGCCGACGATGTCGGCGCCCGCGGCACGCGCGGCCTCGGCACGGTCACCGGTCGCGAAGACCAGGACCCGGGCGGTCTTGCCGGTGCCGTGCGGAAGGTTCACGGTGCCACGGACCATCTGGTCCGCCTTGCGCGGGTCGACGCCCAGGCGCATGGCGACCTCGACGGTGCCGTCGAACTTCGCGCTGTTGATGTCCTTGGCCAGACGTACGGCCTCCAGGGGCGCGTACACGCGCTCCTGGTCGATCTTGGCGTCCGCTGCGCGGAGAGCCTTGCTGCGCTTCACTTCTTCTCCTGTGGTTCAAGCAGATGCGGAGGTCGTGGTCCGGGCCGCGCATGGCCCTGCCACTGGGGGAGCCGGGGACGGGGTGCGCCCGCGGCCGGTGGAGGGCGTCAGCCCTCGACCGTGATCCCCATGGAACGGGCGGTGCCGGCGATGATCTTCTCGGCGGCCTCGATGTCGTTCGCGTTCAGGTCGGGCATCTTGGTGTTCGCGATGTCCCGCACCTGGTCGCGCGTCAGCTTGGCGACCTTCTTGACGTGGGGCTCGCCGGAGCCCTTTTCCACACCCGCGGCCTTGAGGATCAGCTTCGCGGCCGGCGGCGTCTTGGTGATGAAGGTGAAGGAGCGGTCCTCGTAGACCGTGATCTCCACCGGCACGACCATGCCGCGCTGCGACTCGGTCGCGGCGTTGTAGGCCTTGCAGAACTCCATGATGTTGACGCCGTGCTGACCGAGCGCGGGGCCGACCGGCGGTGCCGGGTTGGCCGCGCCGGCCTTGATCTGGAGCTTGATCAGCCCCGTGACCTTCTTCTTCTTGGGAGGCATGTGTTTCTCTCCGGGTCCTGACGAGAGGTGATCAGCCTCCACCCATCATCCGGATGGAGGCATACCGCACCACGATAGCGGGTAACGATGTGCGGCCAAAAACCGACAGGTCAGGGGGCCCTTGAGGGGCGCCCCTGACCTGGTCGGAAGCGTATGAGCGGCGGCGCCGGGCGCCGCCGGTGTCAGTTCTTCTGGATCTGGTCGAAGCTCAGCTCGACCGGGGTCTCCCGGCCGAAGATCTCCACCAGACCCTTGACCTTGCGCGAGTCGGCGCTGATCTCGTTGATCGTCGCCTGGAGCGTCGCGAACGGGCCGTCGGTGACCGTGACCGAGTCGCCCACCTCGAAGTCCAGCACCTGGACCTCGACCTTGCGGGCCGGCGCCGGCTTGCCCTCGGCCTCGGCCGCCTCGCGGGCCGCCTTCTCCTCGGCCTCGGGGGCGAGCATCTTCACGATCTCGTCCAGCGTCAGCGGGTACGGGTCGTACGCGTTGCCGACGAAGCCCGTCACACCGGGGGTGTTGCGGACGACGCCCCAGGACTCGTTCGTCAGGTCCATCCGGACGAGCACATAGCCCGGCAGCTTGTTCTGCCGTACGTTCTTGCGCTCGCCGTTCTTGATCTGGACGATCTCTTCCTCGGGGACCTCGGCCTGGTAGATGAACTCCTCGACGTTGAGCGAGACGGCGCGCTGCTCCAGGTTGGCCTTCACGCGCTTCTCGTAGCCCGCGTAGGTGTGGATCACGTACCACTCGCCGGGGAGGCCGCGCAGCTCGTCGCGGAGTGCGGCGACCGGGTCGGCGGGGGCTTCGGCGACGGCCTCGCCCTGCTCGTCCTCGGCGGCTCCAGCCTCTTCCCCGGCCTCGGCGTCCTCAGCGGCCTGCTCGGCCTCCGCGCCGGTCGCGTCGGCATCCGAACCGGTCCCGTCCTCGACGTCCTCGACGGTCAGCGCGGTCTCGTCCGGCTTCTCGTCGGCGTCGGCGGGGGCCTCGTCCGCCGTGTCTCGCTCGTCTGGCTCGACAGCGTCCGCCGCCGCTGCGACGTCGGCATCGTCCGCAGCGGACTCGGCCGATTCGCGGGCGTCGTTCAGGTTCGGGTCAGACACGGTGACTGCTTCTTCCTGGCTCAAGGGGTGGAACACCCGAAAGGGGCGGCCTCTGTTGGTCGCCCCCCGGGATCAGCCGAAAACGGACTTGACTGCTTGGTTGAATCCATAGTCAATCACGGTCACCAGACCGATCATGATGACAACGAAGACAATCACCACAGTGGTGTACGTCGACAGCTGGTTACGAGTCGGCCAGACGACCTTGCGCAGTTCGGCGACGACCTGGCGGTAGAAGAGCGCGAGACGGCCCATCGGGCCCTTCTTGCCGCGCTTGCCACCCTTGCGGGGCTTCTTCTCCTGCGTCTCAGGCGACTCGTCGTCCGCATCAGGCTTGTCGATGGAGCCCACGGCGTCCGTCACGCTCTCTCACCTGATTCCGGGTCGTGGCCGTGCCGCGCCCGGGGGAGCCGCACGGCGGTGCAATGAATGTACGTACATGCGCACACATCCTGGCGGTGTGTGTAGCAGGGCCGGAGGGACTTGAACCCCCAACCGCTGGTTTTGGAGACCAGTGCTCTACCAATTGAGCTACGACCCTTTGTTGCCCGCCCCAACCTACCCCATCCGGCCTCACACACGGTATGTGCGCGAACGGACGCGACGACGAGGGCCGACGACAGGTGAGTGTACGTGGTCGGTGGCCGTGCGTCGAACAGCTCCCCACTCCCCCGGCTGCCCGGGAGGGCTCGCGGCCGGCCGCGGTTCACCGGCCGGGGACCTGCGGCCCGGACGCCCGCTCGTCCACCTTGCCCGCCGCGCCTGTCTTGTCTGTCTTGTCTGTCTTGTCTGTCTTGCTTGTCTGCCTTGTTCACGTGTGCGTGGACGCACGCGTAGCGATGTGCTCCGCCGACGCGCACGCCGCGATCGCACACGGACACCATGCGTCGCCGCTGCGTACCCAGTCGCTCACTCTGTGAAACCCGTGTGCCGCGCAGGTTTCCCGTCTGAAACCATGGGGCCCATGAGCGCTGTATCCCCTTCCGCCGAGCGCCGGGTGTCCGCGCGCGTCGGCGCGATCTCCGAGTCCGCCACCCTCGCCGTCGACGCCAAGGCCAAGGCCCTCAAGGCCGCCGGGCGCCCGGTGATCGGGTTCGGCGCGGGGGAACCCGACTTCCCGACGCCGGACTACATCGTCTCGGCGGCCGTCGAGGCCTGCCGGAACCCGAAGTTCCACCGCTACACGCCGGCCGGCGGCCTGCCCGAGCTGAAGGCCGCCATCGCCGCGAAGACCCTGCGCGACTCCGGCTACGAGGTCGACCCCGCGCAGGTCCTCGTGACCAACGGCGGCAAGCAGGCCATCTACGAGGCCTTCGCCGCGATCCTCGATCCGGGCGACGAGGTCCTCGTACCCGCGCCGTACTGGACCACGTACCCCGAGTCGATCCGCCTCGCGGGCGGTGTGCCGGTCGACGTGGTGGCCGACGAGACCACCGGCTACCGGGTCTCCGTCGAGCAGTTGGAGGCCGCGCGCACCGAGCGTACGAAGGTGCTGCTGTTCGTGTCGCCGTCCAACCCGACCGGCGCCGTGTACAGCAGGGAGGACACCGAGGCCATCGGCCGCTGGGCGGTCGAGCACGGCCTGTGGGTGCTGACCGACGAGATCTACGAGCACCTCGTCTACGGCGACGCCGTCTTCACCTCGCTGCCGGTCGCCGTCCCCGAGCTGCGCGACAAGTGCGTCGTCGTCAACGGCGTGGCCAAGACGTACGCCATGACGGGCTGGCGGGTGGGCTGGGCGATCGGGCCGAAGGACGTCATCAAGGCCGCCGCGAACCTCCAGTCGCACGCGACGTCCAACGTCGCGAACGTCTCGCAGGCCGCCGCGCTCGCCGCCGTCTCCGGCGACCTGGCGGCCGTGGCCGACATGCGCACCGCCTTCGACCGGCGCCGCAGGACGATCGTGCGGATGCTGAACGAGATCGAGGGCGTGGTCTGCCCCGAGCCCGAGGGCGCCTTCTACGCGTACCCGTCGGTGAAGGGGCTGCTGGGCAAGGAGATCCGCGGCTCGCGCCCCGAGTCCTCGGTCGAGCTCGCCGCGCTCATCCTCGACGAGGTCGAGGTCGCGGTCGTACCGGGTGAGGCGTTCGGCACGCCGGGCTACCTGCGGCTGTCGTACGCCCTCGGCGACGAGGACCTGGTGGAGGGTGTCTCCCGAATCCAGAAGCTGCTCGCGGAGGCCAAGGACTGAGTATCGGACCGGCCCCTCGCGCGGGGGGCCGCCCCGTCCCGCGCGAAGCGGAACGGAGGAGCGGGTGCCGGGCCGGCGCCGGCCCGGCCCCCCGCGGGGGGGGCCGCCCCGCCCCGCGCGAAGCGGAACGGAGGAGCGGGTGCCGGGCCGGCGTCGGCCCGGCACCCGTTTTTCCGTTCGGAGGGCGGTGGATCGGACCATCGGGCTGTGGGTATCCGCGCGGATGCGGCAGGATCTTGGGATGTTGAGCACGACCGCCACCACCCGGCAGAGCCCCGGAAGCCCGCGCGATGTGCGCCTGCTGCCGAAGGCCCACCTGCATCTGCACTTCACGGGGTCGATGCGCCCCACGACCCTCATCGAACTCGCCGCGAAGCACGGCATCCATCTGCCGGAGGCGCTGACCAGCGGCGAACCGCCGAAGCTCAGCGCGACCGACGAGCGCGGCTGGTTCCGCTTCCAGCGCCTGTACGACCTCGCCAGGTCGTGCCTGAGAGAGCCGGACGACATCCGGCGGATCGTGCGCGAGGCCGCCGAGGAGGACGTACGGGACGGTTCGCGCTGGCTGGAGATCCAGGTCGACCCGACGTCGTACGCGCCGCATCTCGGCGGGCTGATCCCCGCGCTGGAGATCATCCTGGACGCCGTGGAGTCGGCGTCGCGGGAGACCGGGCTCGGCATGCGGGTCCTGGTCGCGGCGAACCGGATGAAGCACCCGCTGGAGGCGCGCACGCTGGCCAGGCTCGCGGTGCGGTACGCGGATCGCGGTGTGGTCGGCTTCGGCCTGTCCAACGACGAACGGCGCGGGATGGCCCGCGACTTCGACCGCGCCTTCGCGATCGCCCGGCAGGGCGGGCTGCTGGCCGCGCCGCACGGCGGCGAGCTGACGGGGCCGTCGTCCGTACGGGACTGCCTGGACGACCTGCGCGCCACGCGGGTCGGGCACGGCGTACGGGCCGCGGAGGACGCGCGCCTGGTGCGGCGGCTCGCGGACTCCGGCGTCACGTGCGAGGTGTGCCCCGCCTCGAACGTGGCGCTCGGCGTGTACACGAAACCCGAGGACGTACCCCTGCGGACGCTGTTCGACGCGGGCGTCCCGATGGCGCTGGGCGCGGACGACCCGCTGCTGTTCGGCTCCCGCCTCGCGTCGCAGTACGAGCTGGCGCGCGACCACCACGCCTTCACGGACGAGGAACTCGCGGAGCTCGGCCGGCAGTCGATCAGGGCGTCGGCCGCCCCGGAGGGCGTGAAGGCCGAACTGCTCGCGGGGGTGGACGAGTGGCTGGCGTCGTGACCGGGTGGCTCGCGCCGTGAACGGCTGATGGCTCCGGGGGCGGCCGTTGCCCCCGGGGGGCCGTTGTCGTAGGGAGGCCGGTGTCAGGGGCCGGCCGGTGTCACAGGGCGACTCCCACCATGACCGGCTCGTTGACGAGCACGATCCCGAAGGCGTCGTACACGCCCGCGACGATCTCACGGGCGAGGGCGAGCAGGTCGTCGGTGGTGGCGTCGCCGCGGTTGGTGAGCGCGAGCGTGTGCTTGGTGGAGAGGCGCGCGGGGCCCGTTCCGTAGCCCTTGGTGAAACCGGCCTTGTCGATCAGCCAGGCCGCCGACGTCTTCATCCGGCCGCCGCCCTCCGGGCCCTCCGGGTACGCGGGCGGCGCGGCCTCGTCGCCGAGGCGGGCGCGGACGCGGCCGAGGAAGTCCTCGTACTGCCCCGGGTCGAGGACCGGGTTGGTGAAGAACGACCCCGCCGACCAGGTGTCGTGGTCCTCCGGGTCCAGGACCATGCCCTTGCCCGAGCGGAGCCTGAGGACGGTGTCGCGCGCGCCGGCGAGCGGCACCCGCTCCCCCGGCGCGACCCCGAGCGCGCGGGCCGTCTCGGCGTACTTCAGCGGCCCGGAGAGGCCGCCCGCGTCCTCAAGAGCGAAGCGGACCCGGAGCACCACATAGCGTTCCGGGTGCTGCTTGAAGACGCTCGAACGGTACGAGAACCGGCAGGCGTCGTTGGAGAGCGTCACGACCCGCCGTTCGGCACGGTCGTACGCGACGACCTCGTCGATGACCGACGAGACCTCCTGCCCGTAGGCGCCGACGTTCTGGATGGGTGTGGCGCCGACCGACCCCGGGATGCCGGCCAGGCACTCGATCCCGGCGAGTCCCGCGTCGACGCTACGGGCGACGAGGCCGGCCCACACCTCGCCCGCCGCGGCCTCCAGCCGGGTGCCGTCGAGGCGGACGCCCCGGGTCGCGACGCGCAGGGCCGTCCCGTCGAAGCCCTTGTCGCCGACGACGAGGTTGCTGCCGCCGCCGATGACGAGCAGCGGACTGCCGGCCTCGTCGGCCCTGCGGGTCTCCTCCACGACGAGGTCGTCGGTGTCGGCGGTCACCAGGCGCTGGGCCGGCCCGCCGAGGCGGAGGGTGGTGAGGGGGGCGAGAGGCGTCTCGAAGAATTCCTGCACGCCGCAAGGCTAACGGGCGCCCGCGCCGGCCGCCTCGGACTCGCGCT
>NZ_JAIUKE010000251.1 GCF_020176795.1 Streptomyces sp. 8L | reverse complement strand
GCCCCGGCCCCCCTCCCCGTCCTCGGTACCGACGTCGCCGTGCCGCTCGCGGACGGCACCGAAGTGCCCTACGCCGCCCTCGACTACGCCGCGAGCGCCCCCGCCCTGCGGCGCGTGTGGGACGACGTCGCCGCGTACGCGCCGTACTACGGCAGCGTCCACCGCGGCGCCGGCTACCTCTCGCGGCTGTCCACCGACCTCTTCGAGGCGAGCCGCCGCACCGTCGCGGAGTTCCTCGGCTGCCGTCCCGACGACCGGGTCGTCTTCACCCGGTCCACGACCGACTCGCTCAACCTGCTGGCGCAGTCGCTGCCCGCGGACAGCGAGGTCTTCGTGTTCGAGACGGAGCACCACGCGGCCCTGCTGCCCTGGCAGCGCACCGCCCGGGTGACCGTCCTGGACGCGCCCCGCACACCGGTGGCCGCCGTCGCCACGCTGGAGGCGGCGCTCGCCGGGCGCGACACCGCGCGTCCCGCCCTGGTCTGTGTGACCGGCGCGTCCAATGTGACCGGTGAGCTGTGGCCGGTGCCCGAGCTGGCCGCCGCCGCGCACCGGCACGGCGCGCGGATCGTGCTGGACGCCGCGCAGCTCGTCCCGCACCTGCCGGTCGACCTGGCCGCGCTGGACGTCGACTGGGTCGCGTTCTCCGGGCACAAGCTGTACGCGCCGTTCGGGGCGGGTGTGCTGGCGGGCCGGTCCGACTGGCTGCGGGAGGCCGCCCCGTACCTCGCGGGCGGCGGCGCCACCCGGCAGGTCGTGCGCAGCGGCGACGGCGGGGTGAGCGTCGACTGGAACACGGACGACTCCCGCCACGAGGCCGGTTCGCCCAATGTGATCGGCGCCTACGCCATCGCCTCCGCGTGCCGCGCGCTGACCGAGGCCGGGTTCGAGAACCTGGCCGCGCGGGAGCAGGCGCTGCTCGGCCGGCTGACGTCGGCGCTCGCCGAGCTGCCGCGCGTGCGGGTGCTCAGCCTGTTCGGTGAGGGCGCGCACCGCGTCGGCGTGCTGTCCTTCGTCGTGGAGGGGTACGACAGCGCCGCCTTCGCCGCCGCGCTCTCCGACAGGTACGGCATCGGCGTGCGCGACGGGCTGTTCTGCGCCCACCCGCTGGTGCGCCTGCTGACCGGCGCGGACGACGCCGCCGCGTGCGGCGAGGGGCCGCTGAACGCGGTGCGGGTCAGCTTCGGCGCGGGGACGCCCGAGGAGCACGTGGAGCGGTTCGTCACCGCCGTCCGCGAGCTGGCCGCCTGACCGAGGCGCCCGGGCGGCCGTCGGACCCGGGCGCCGAGGCCCCGGGCCCGGCGCGCGGGGCCGAGGTCCCGGCGCCCGGCGGCGGGTTCAGGCGTCGAGGCCGATCGAGAACGCCGCTTCCAGGTCGTGCTGGGAGTACGTGCGGAACGCGACATGCGTGTCGGTCGCCTCGACGCCCTCGATCCTGCTGATCCGGCCGGGGATCACATCCGCGAGATCCTCGTGCTGCGCCACCCGGACCATCGCGATCAGGTCGTACGTACCCGTCACCGAGAACACCTCACTGACGCTGTCCAGCGCCGCGATCGACTCGGCGATCTCGGGAATTCGGTCCACGCTGGTCTTGATGAGCACGATGGCGGTGATCACGTCTGCCGTTCTCCCTCGGTGGCCCCGGCTTGGCCCCTCACTCTACCGGGCCGCCAGTAGCGCACTCCCGCGTAGAGGAACCCGCCGCAGAACCCGACCAGATGGGCCAGATAGGCGACCTCGGGGCCCGCCCCCCCCCCCCCCCCCCCCCCCCCCGGCCGCTGCGCGAACCACTGGAGCGCGAACCAGAAAAGCAGCACGATCCAGGCGGGGAAGCGCAGCGGCAGGAAGAAGAGGAACGGGAAGAGGCTGGTGACCCGCGCCTTCGGGAAGAGGAAGAGGAAGGCGCCGAGCACCCCGGAGATCGCTCCCGACGCGCCTACCAGCGTCTCGCCGCTGCCGGCGTTGGCCACGGCGTAG
Source organism: Streptomyces sp. 8L (assembly GCF_020176795.1). Taxonomy (GTDB): domain Bacteria; phylum Actinomycetota; class Actinomycetes; order Streptomycetales; family Streptomycetaceae; genus Streptomyces. Next base: position 16,177 of record NZ_JAIUKE010000251.1, on the reverse strand, counting down.
GCGGACATCGCGAGCGCCCCCGCGACCAGGTAGAAGAAGGCGAAGTGCGCCCGCCCCATCCGCTCCTCCACCATCGTGCCGAAGACGTGGAGGAACAGCATGTTGCCGAGCAGGTGCAGCCAGTTCCCGTGCACGAACAGCGCGGTCAGCGGCGTGACGAGGGCGTGCGGCGCACCGGTGACCAGCTGGTCGGGAACGATCCCCCAGCGCTGGAAGTACGCGCTCTGCGCCGCCAGCAGCGCCTCACCCTTCCCGTAGACGGGATCAAGGCCCGACACTGGACTGACCAGGAATGCCAGGCAGCACAGGCCGATCAGGCCGTAGGTCACCACAGGGCCGTTCGCCGTCCGCCTTTTGATCACGGACAGAGCATGACGCACCGGGACGGACCGGGGCGGACCGCCTCGCCGGATGCGCGGGTTCCGGAGGGGGTGGAGGCCGTAGGGTTACGGGATCGGACGCGCCGCCACGGCGGCACGGGACGCCCGGGAGACGGTCCACAAGGGACCGCCCGCAAGGGGCATGACGTAGTGGGGTGACGGATTGTGGAGCAGCCCGCGGGCGGGGCTGAGCCGACCGGCGCGGCCGACGGGGCCGCCGGGTCCGGCGGTGACGCGCCGGAGACGTTCGACCGGCCGCTGCCCGAAGGGGTACGGCGGAAGGTCGTCGCGCTGGTCTCCGACGCCTTCGGCGGGCTGACCGTCGCCGAGCTGCCGAGCCAGCTGCGGCAGTACGCCCGGTTCACCCCGGTGCGGCGTGCCAGGTTCGGCGGCACCGCGATGGCCGCGGCCCTGGAGAGCGACCCCCTCTTCCGGCAGCGGGGGGGCGAGCGGTTCGCGGAGGCGCAGCCCGAGCTGGCCGCCGCCGTGGCCTCCGGCACGCCGCCCGCCGCCGCCGACCCGGTCGACGTGGCCGCGGCCGCGTATGTACTGAGGCCGCCCGGATGGGTGAAGTTGGTGACGGCCGCGGGGGAGGAGGCCGAGCGTGCCGACGCGGAGCGGGCCGACGAGGAGACCCGGCGCGAGCTGGAGCGGCTGCGCGAGGAGCTCGACGCGGCGAAGGCGCTGACCCGCACGGAGACCGAGCGGCTGCGCGAGGAGCTGGCCGCGGCCCGCAAGGAGGGCGAGTCGCTGCACCGCAAGCTGCGCAGCGCGCTCAGCGACGTCAAGCGCGGGGAGGCCGCGCTGCGCAGGTCGGCCGCCGAGGCGGAGGCCGCGCGGGCGGAGGCCGCGGTGCAGGTGTCCGCGGCGGAGAGCGAGACCCGCCGGGTCAGGTCGCGGCTCGCGGAGGCCGAATCCGCCGTGGAGGCCGCACGGCGCGCCTCGCGCGAGGGCCGCTCCGTGGAGGACATGCGGCTGCGGCTGCTGCTCGACACAGTCCTGGAGTCGGCGCAGGGGCTGCGGCGGGAGCTGGCGCTGCCGCCCGCGTCAGGCCGGCCCGCCGACACGGTGGACGCGGTGGAGCCGGGCCGGATGTCGCCGAAGGACGTCGCGGCGCGCGCCCTGTCCGCGACGGACCCCGCGCTGCTCGACCAGCTGCTCGCGCTGCCGCAGACGCATCTGCTGGTCGACGGCTACAACGTGACGAAGACGGGCTATCCGACGATGCCGCTGGAGAAGCAGCGGCTGCGGCTGCTCGGCGGCCTCTCGCTGCTCGCCGCGCAGAGCGGCGCCGAGGTGACGTGTGTCTTCGACGGGGCCGAGCTGGCCACGCCCGTACTGCTCGCGCCGCCGCGCGGGGTGCGGGTGCTGTTCTCCAAACCGGGCGTGACGGCGGACGAGCTGATCCGCCGTCTGGTGCGCGCGGAGCCGTCGGGGCGGCCCGTGGTGGTGGTCTCGACGGACCGGGAGGTCGCCGACGGGGTGGCGGCGGCCGGCGCGCGGCCCGTGGCGTCCGCTCTGTTGCTGAAGCGGCTTTCGCGCTCCTGAGCAACTCCTGCGTACAATGCCCGAATTGAACGGCCACGCAGCGCAGCGGAAAGTCAACTGCTCATTACTGGCTGTGCAAAGTCCGAATTTTATGCCCTCCTGGCGAAGATTTTTGCCGCTGGGATTTGAACTGATCACAGGACGGTCACTAAGGTCAGGTCGAACCTTCGCGCGGTTGATCGCCCACCCGGGGTGAACAGCGAAGGTGCCGCCGAATTCACGTGGTTCAGCTCAGCATGGTGGAGCGGGCTGCGCGGAGCCGGAACCGGGTCACCCGCCGCACGAGGCCGGGGGGCCGGGCGGCCGGTAGGCGGTTGAGGAAGAAGGAGCTCGCCTTCGTGGCGTCCCACCGTCGTCCCAAGCAGCCGAACCGCACCCGCATAACGGTGCTCACCGCCACGGCAGCCGCCGCCGTCGCCCTCACCTCGCAGGCCGCGCACGCGGACCCGAAGCCGACTGTGAAGGACGTCAAGTCGAAGGTCGACGACCTGTACAAGCAGGCCGACAAGGCCACGGACAAGTACGACGGTGCGAAGGACCAGGAGTCGAAGCTCCAGAAGGACGTCGACAACCTCCAGGACAGGGTCGCGCGCGGCCAGGACGAGCTCAACACCATGCGCGACGCGCTCGGCGCGATGGCCACCGCCCAGTACCGCACCGGCGGCATCGACCCGTCCGTCCAGCTCTTCCTCTCCGCGAACCCGGACTCGTACCTGGACAAGGCGTCCACCATGGACCAGGTCAGCGCCAAGCAGGCCGACCAGCTCCGGGAGATCCAGTCCAAGCAGCGGGAACTCGCGCAGGAGCGCGAAGAGGCCCAGGCCAAGATGAAGGACCTCGGGTCGGCCCGCAAGGAACTCGGCGAGAAGAAGAAGGAAGTCCAGGGCAAGCTCGCCGAGGCGAACAAGCTCCTCAACACCCTGACCGCGCAGCAGAAGCAGCAGATGGCGGAGGCCGATCAGCAGGCGGCCGACCGCTCCAGCTCCCGCGTCTCCCTCGGCAAGGGAGTGCCCGCGTCGCAGCGCGCCGCCGTGGCCTTCCAGGCCGCGCAGACCAGACTCGGGAAGCCGTACGTCTACGGCGCCACCGGCCCCAACTCCTTCGACTGCTCCGGCCTGATGATGTGGTCGTACGCGCACGCCGGCGTCTCGCTGCCCCGCACCTCGGAGGCGCAGGGCACGGTCGGCCCCCACCTCAGCATGAGCCAGCTCCAGATCGGCGACCTCGTGATCATGGACGGCGGCAGCCACGTCGGTATGTGGGCGGGCAACGGGCAGGTGCTGCACGCGCCGCACACGGGCACGGTCGTCAAGTACGAGGCCGTCTCCGACATGACGTTCGACTACGGCGTCCGCGTCGGCTGACGCGGACACCGTCCGTCGGCTGACGTGACATCAGCCACCGCCCCGGCCGGGCATCCACACCAGTCAGATACGGCCCGCCCCACTGACACCGCCCGAAAGGGCGAAGTCGAGAGGCGCCCCGTTGACGCCACGCCCCGTAGGTGACCTCCAGGTCTCCCGCGGGGCGTTCGCGCTTTCCGCGAGGCGGTCGTTGGCCGCCCCGTGATCGTCCGGCTACTGTCTGCTTCCGCGCGGCAGGTGCCGCGACGAGCGCGCACCGCGTGCGTACAGCGGAAGGGAGTGCGGCTCCTGTGGTGTCCCATCGCCGTTCACCGGTGTCAGGTTCCGGCCGACGGGCCGGCGGCGGCGCGGTCGTCGTCCTCTCGGCCGCCGCGGCCGGCGTCGCCGCACTCACCGCCCCGCCCGCGGGCGCCGAGCCCCGGGACACGCCAGGGACCAGCCACGCCGCGAGCGCCACCGTCGACGCCCTGTACGAGCAGGCCGAGCACGCGACCGAGCAGTACGACGCGGCCACCGCCCGCGTCACCGAGCTCGCCGCCCGCGTCCGCAGTGCGCAGGACGACACGGCCCGGAGCCAGGAACGCCTCAACACCATGCGGGGCGTGCTCGGTTCGGTCGTCGGCGCCCAGTACAGATCGGGCGGCATCGACCCGGCGCTCGCGCTGCTGCTGACCTCCGACCCCGACACCTACCTCGAACGCGCCTCCCTGCTCCAGCGCGTCGGCGACCAGGAGGCCGGCGCGCTGCACCGCCTCCAGGAGGCCCAGCGCGGGCTGGAGACACGGCGCGCCGTCGCCGCGCGCGACCTCGCCGACCTCCGGTCCGCACGCGCCTCGGCGGCCCGGCGCAAACACACCGTCCAGGCGAGGCTCGCCCGCGCCCAGCGCCTGCTGAGCACCCTGCCCCCCGCCGACCGCGACCCCTTCGGCCACGCCTCCCGGGGCGCGGGCCGCGACGTCCTGGCGCTCCTCACCGGCGGCGAGGGCCCCGCGTCCGCACGGGCCGCGGAAGCCGTCGCCGCGGCGCGCGGCGCGCTGGGCCGCCCGTACGTGTGGGGCGCGAACGGCCCCGGCGGCTTCGACTGCTCCGGGCTCATGCAGTGGGCCTACGCCCGCGCGGGCGTCTCCCTGCCCCGCACCTCCCAGGCCCAGCGGTACGCGGGCCGGCGCATTCCCCTCTCCAAGGCGCGCCCCGGCGACCTCGTCGCCTACCGCGCGGACGCCAGCCACATCGCCATGTACGTGGGCCACGGCCAGGTCATCCACGCCCCCTACCCCGGCGCCTCGGTGCGCTACGACCCCGTCGGCATGCTCCCCATCTCCTCCGTCACGCGCGTCTGAACCGGCCGGTGCGGCCGTACGGGCCGCGGGCGGCCCCTACGATCGGGGGCGTGGCAGACCCGTACCCCACCCACGGCGCACGGCGCGGCGCCGTGGAGGGCGGCCCCGGGGGGGGCCCGCGCCCGGGGGGGGGGGGCGGCCGGGGGGGGCGGCCGGGGCGGGGGGGGGCCCCGCCGTGGGGGGGGGGGGCCCCCCCCCCCCCCCCCCCCGGCGCCGGGGGGGGCGCGGGGGACGGCGGCCCGGCGGCGGCCCGGCGCCTGCTCGCGCTGATCAGCCTCTGCCTGTGCGGCTGCCTCTGCGCCGCCGCCTGCGCGCCGGCCGCGCGGCCCGCCGCGCCCGGCACCGCGGCCCGACAGCTGCGGCAGGTCCTCGACCGGCGCGCGGCCGCCGTACTGCACCGGGACCGGGCGGCCTACCTCGCGTCCTTCGACCCCCGTGCCACAGCCCTGCGGGCCACCGGGAGCACCGAGTTCGCGGACCTCGCGGCCGTACCGCTGCGCTCCTGGCAGTACGAGGTGACCGACGTCGCCACGACGGGCGACACCGCCACCGTCCGCGCCCGGCTGCGCTACCGCCTCGCCGGCTACGACACGGCTCCGGTGTCCACTCCGCGCTTCCTCCAGTTCGTGCGCAGGAGCGGGCGCTGGTACGTGACGCTGGACCGGCCGGGCGACGGCGGCGCCCAGCAGCTGTGGCAGCAGGGCCCGGTGGAGGCCGTGAAGGGCGCTCGGAGCCTGGTCCTCGGAGTCGGGCAGGACCCGGCGCGGCTGCGGGCCGTCGCCGCCGTGGCCGACCGCGCGGTACCCGAGGTCAGCAGGGCCTGGCCCGGCTCCTGGGCGCGCCGCGTCGTCGTCTACGTACCGGCGTCGCTGGACGCCATGGCGGCGCTGCTCGGCCGGTCCGCGGCCACGTACCGCGACATCGCCGCCGTCACCACAGGGGAGACGGGCGGCGCGGGCGCGGCGCCCCCCGACCGGATCATCGTCAACCCCGACGCGTACGGGACGCTCAGCGACTTCGGCCAACGGGTCGTCCTCACCCACGAGATCACCCATGTGGCGACCCGCGGGGCCACCTCCGCGGCCACCCCCACCTGGCTGTCCGAGGGGTTCGCCGACTGGTCCGCCTACCGCGGCTCGGGGCGCTCCGCGGCCACGCTCGCCCCCGAACTGCGGGCCGAGCTGCACGCGGACGGTCCGCCCCACGCGCTCCCCGCCGACCGAAACTTCGCCTTCAGCGCCGAGCAGTCCGCGCTCGCCAGGGCGTACGAGGAGGGCTGGCTCGCGTGCGAACTCGTCGCGGACACCTGGGGAGCGCGGCGGCTCGCCGCGTTCTACCGCGAGGTCGGCGCCCACGACGGGCGCTCCGGCGCGGTCGCGGACGCGCTGCACGACGTCCTGTCGACCACGCCCGGCGCCTTCACCCGGCTGTGGCAGACGTATCTGAAGCGGCGTCTGGGCTGACGGAGCCCTCGCCGGCCGGGGCGTCCCCGCCCGCAGAGGCGCCCGCCGTGTGCGGCGGCGGCGCGCTCACCGTGCTCTTCCACAGCAGCCGGCCGCCGGTGAGGGTCGCGGCCACCAGCAGACCGTTGCGCAGCACGATCAGCGTGATCCCCTGGGTGTCGCTGCCCACCACGTGCCCGAAACCGCCGGGGAACTCCAGCAGGGTCACGGCCGTCGCCAGCAGCACGAACGCCGCAGGCAGCCCCATCACGCTCTCCCGCACCACCATGCACACGGCCGCGAGCCCCACCAGCCACAGCATGTACTGGGGGCTGATCACCCGGCTCGTCGTCGTGAACACCAGCACCGCGACGAACGCCGCATCGCACAGGGTCGCCGCCGTGAACACCCGCGCCTTCAGCCGCCACCACAGCAGCCAGCAGAACCCGAGCGCCGACAGCCCCATCGCGGCGTCCGAGACGGCCTGCACGTACGGGCCGACGAACTCGACCGACCCGTAGTTCAGCAGCACCTGGCCCTGCCAGCCGAAGTGCCGGGCGATGTGGAACACCAGCGACCCGAGCGACTCCACCTCGGTGCCCCGGTCTCGCTGGAAGGTCAGGAACGCGAAGCCGCCGGGACCGTACAGCGCGCACACCAGCACCACCGCCGCGCCCGCCAGCACCGCCGAGCCCCACGACAGGCGGGTCCAGCGGCCACGCGGCGTGCCGAGGAGCAGCAGCACGGGCCACACCTTCAGCAGTGCGCCGAGCCCCGTCAGGGCGCCCATCAGGCGTGGCCGCCCGCGCCCGCCGCCCGCGCGCCTGCGGCCCCCCGAGCTCCGGCCTGCGACCCCCGCGAGCAGCGCCGCCACCGCGACCGCCGTCACCATCACGTCGTAGCGCGCGTACGCGGTCGGGCCGAGCAGCGCGATGCCCGCCACCCACACCCAGGCGCCGCGCAGGGAGCGGCCGGAGCGGGAGCCGGCCCGCAGCAGCAGGCCGAAGCCGACCGCGTCGAAGACGCAGGCCAGTACGTAGAAGGCGGAGGCGTAGCCGAGGAACGGCAGCAGGCCGGGGGCCAGGATCGCGAACGCGGCGGCGGGCGGATACTGCCAGGTCACATCGGACATCGGGTACGTGCCGGTGCGCAGGACGTCGAACCAGCCGTGGTAGATCCCCGACACGTCGCTCGTCACGTCGGGACCCGGCAGGTGCGGGAACCACGCCACCTTGAACACCAGCAGGAGCAGCACCGCTCTGGTGAGCACCCAGAGGGCGATCGCGCCGCCCGTGCCCCGTACCGTCTGGCCGTACGCGCCCGCCATTGACCGTCCCGTCGTACCGTCCGTACGCACGGTCGAGTACGCGTGCGCGGGGCCATGATGCCTGGCGGCGCGCCGCCACGGCCATCGGACACGGCCGCCACCGGGCACCGGGGGAGCGGGGACGGTACTGTCTGCGGCGATGCGCAAGACCCTGATCGTGACCAATGACTTCCCGCCGAGGCCCGGCGGAATCCAGGCGTTCCTGCACAACATGGCGCTGCGGCTCGACCCGGACCGCCTCGTCGTGTACGCCTCCACCTGGAAGCGGAGCGCCGAGGGGCGGGCGGCGACGGCGGCCTTCGACGCGGAGCAGCCCTTCACCGTGGTGCGCGACCCCATGACCATGCTGCTGCCGACGCCCCGCGTGCGGCGGCGCGCGGTCGGGCTGCTGCGCGAGCACGGCTGTGAGGCCGTGTGGTTCGGTGCCGCGGCCCCCCTCGGCCTGATGGCGCCCGCGCTGCGTGCGGCGGGCGCGCGGCGCCTCGTCGCGACGACCCACGGGCACGAGGCGGCCTGGGCGCAGCTGCCCGGATCGCGGCAGCTGCTGCGGCGGATCGGCGAGGGCACGGACACCCTCACCTACCTCGGCGAGTACACCCGCTCGCGGATCGCGGCGGCGCTGCGCCCGGCCGCCGCCGACCGGATGGTGCAACTGCCGCCGGGCGTCGACGAGAAGACGTTCCATCCGGACTCGGGCGGCGCCGCGGTGCGGGAACGGCTCGGGCTCAGCGGGCGGCCTGTGGCGGTGTGCGTGTCCCGGCTCGTCCCGCGCAAGGGCCAGGACACGCTGATCGACGCGATGCCGGCGATCCTTTCGGCCGTGCCGGACGCCGTGCTGCTGATCGTCGGCGGCGGCCCGTACGAGAAGTCCCTGCGCGAGCGGGCCGCGCGGTCCTCCGCCGCGGCCTCCGTCCGGTTCACCGGCGCCGTGCCCTGGGCGGAGCTGCCCGCCCACTTCGGCGCGGGCGACGTCTTCGCGATGCCCTGCCGCACCCGCAGGGGCGGACTGGACGTCGAGGGGCTCGGCATCGTCTACCTGGAGGCGTCCGCCACGGGCCTGCCCGTGGGGGCGGGCGACTCGGGGGGCGCGCCGGACGCGGTGCTCGACGGCGAGACGGGCTGGGTCGTGCACGACACGGAGGAGACCGCCGCCAGGATCGTCCGCCTGCTCGCCGACCCGGACCTGCGGCGGCGGATGGGGGAGCGCGGCAGGGACTGGGTCGAGGAGCGCTGGCGCTGGGACCTTCTGGCGCAGCGGCTGCGGGAGTTGCTGTAGCGCCCGCCCGTCGCGGGCCGCGCGACCGGGGCGCTCCCGCGGCCGGCTCCCCGCGACGGCCCGCCCGTCGCCGCGGTGTCCTCGGACGCCCCGGGCCTCATGTCGTGTACAGGGCCTCGATGTCCTCGGCGAAGTCCTGCGTCACCACATTGCGCTTCAGCTTCAGCGACGGCGTCAAGTGCCCGTCCTCCTCGGTGAACTGGCGCGTCAGGACCCGGAACTTCCGTACCGACTCCGCCTTCGACACCTGGGTGTTGCCCTCGTCCACGGCCCGCTGGATCTCCGCGAGCAGCTCCGGGTCGAGACGCAGCGTCGCCACCGTCGTGTCCGCGGGCCGTCCGTGCTCCCGTGCCCAGCGGGCCAGGAACTCCTCGTCGAGGGTGATCAGCGCGCCGACGAACGGTCTGCCGTCGCCCACCACCATGCACTCGGCGACCAGCGCGTGCGCCCTGATCCGGTCCTCCATGATCGCGGGCGCCACGTTCTTGCCGCCCGCCGTGACCAGGATCTCCTTCTTCCGTCCCGTGATCGTCAGATAGCCGTCGCCGTCGAGCGAGCCGAGGTCGCCCGTGCGGAACCAGCCGTCCGCCAGGGCCTCCGCGCTCGCCTCGGGGTTGTTCCAGTACCCGGTGAACAGGTGCTCCCCGTGCAGCAGCACCTCGCCGCCGTCGTCGATCCGCACGACGGAGCCGGGCAGCGGCTGCCCGACCGTGCCGATCTTCTGCCGGTCCCAGGGGTTGAACGTCGTCGCCCCGCACGACTCCGTCAGGCCGTAGCCCTCCAGCACGGTGAAGCCGATGCCGCGGAAGAAGTGGCCGAGCCGCTCGCCCAGCGGCGCCCCGCCGGAGATCGCGTACTCGCCGCGCCCGCCGAGCACCGCCCGCAGCCTGGAGTAGACGAGCCGGTCGAAGAGGCGGTGGCGCAGGCGCAGGCTCAGCGACGGGCCACCCGCGGTGTCCAGGGCGTGGCTGTACGCGACGGCGGTGTGCGCGGCCCGGTCGAAGATCGCGCCCTTCTTCTCCTCGTACGCCTTCATCCGGGCCGCGTTGTAGACCTTCTCGAAGACCCGCGGCACCCCGAGGATCAGCGTCGGACGGAACGCCGCGAGCTCCTCCGCCAGGTTCTTCGTGTCCTCCAGGCACCCCAGCTTGACCGGCGCCATCACACAGGCGAGCTGGACGATCCGGCCGAAGACGTGGGCGGCGGGCAGGAACAGCAGCAGGGAGGAGTCCCCCGTGCGGAAGAGCGGCTTGAGCCGTTCCACGATGTTGCCGCACTCGGCGAAGAAGCTGCGGTGCGTCAGGACGCAGCCCTTGGGCCTGCCCGTGGTCCCCGACGTGTAGACGATCGTCGCCGGGTCGTCGGCCTTGCCGGTCGCGGACCGCTCGTCCACCGCCTCGTCGCTCACCTCGGCGCCCGCCGCGACCAGTGCGTCGAGGCCGCCCGCGTCCAGGCACCACACCTCGCGCAGCTCCGGCAGCCGCGTCCGTACCGACTCCACCGCCGTCGCGTGGTCCTTGGTCTCGACGACGGCGGCGACCGCGCCCGAATCGCCCAGGGCCCACCGCACCTGCTCCGCTGAGCTGGTGTCGTACACCGGCACGGTGACGGCGCCGACGCTCCAGATCGCGAAGTCCAGCCGGACCCACTCGTAGCGCGTACGGGACAGCACGGCGACCCGGTCGCCCGGTTCGATGCCCGCCGCGATCAGGCCCTTGGCCGCGGCGCGGACGTCGTCGTAAAACTCCCGCGCCGTCACGTCCGTCCAGACACCGCCGGCCTTCCGGCCGAACAGGGCGGTGTCGGGGTGCTGCGCGGCATTGCGGCGGACGAGATCCGTCAGAGTGCCGTCCGACGGGACTTCGTACAGGGCCGGAAGACTGAACTCGCGCAAGACTGCTGCTCCTCATCGGGCGCCGGAGCGGTTCGTCCACGCGCCTCGGCTGCGGTGGCGCACGGACCGCCCGGAGACGCTACCCATCGGTACAGACGTGCGGACCGGTGCCCTGGCCAGATGTTTCCCGCGTCATACGGTTTTCTGCGACTCTCGGTGCACAGTAGTGCAAGGCGCGGCTCCCGGGTGATCGCCATGGCCCGGGGCGGCGGCGGGCGACCGGACGAACGCGGTGAGGTGACCTGTGACGAGGGTTCATGTGGTGAGTGACGTCCATGGCAACGCGGCGGGGCTCGCCAAGGCGGGAGACGGCGCCGACGCCCTGATCTGCCTCGGCGACCTCGTCATGTTCCTCGACTACGCGGACCATTCGCGCGGCATCTTCCCCGATCTGTTCGGCGCGGAGAACGCCGACCGGCTCGTCGAACTGCGCACCGCCCGCCGCTTCGACGAGGCCCGCGAGTTCGGCGCCGGGCTGTGGTCGGGGCTCGCCACGACGCCCGCCGCCGCGATCGAGGAGGCCGTGCGCCGCCAGTACGCGGACCTCTTCGGCGCCATGCCGGACCCCACGTACGCCACCTACGGCAATGTCGACATGCCGACCCTCTGGGCCGAGTACGCGGGCCCGGGCACCACCGTGCTCGACGGCGAACGCGTCGAGATCGGCGGCCGGGTCTTCGGATTCGTCGGCGGCGGCCTGCGCACCCCCATGCGCACCCCCTACGAGATCTCCGACGAGGAGTACGCCGCCAAGGTCGAGGCGGTCGGCGAGGTCGACGTCCTGTGCTCGCACATCCCGCCGGACGTACCGGACCTGACGTACGACGTCGTCGCCCGGCGCTTCGAACGCGGCAGCGGCGCCCTGCTCGACGCCATCCACCGCACGAAACCCCGGTACGCCCTGTTCGGGCACGTCCATCAGCCGCTCGCCTCCCGGATGCGGATCGGCGCGACGGAGTGCGTGAACGTCGGCCACTTCGCCTCGACGAGCCGCCCCTGGGCGCTGGAGTGGTGACGAGCCGGTGCGCGAGCCCGCCCGCTGCCGCGCGCCGGCCGGTAGGGCGGTGGACCGCGGAGGGAGTCCGCAGGCCGCCGCGATAGCCTGCACGCGGCGTACCCAGTCTGCGAGGAGCACCGCGATGGCGGAACACACGATTTCGAGCATCACGATCGAGGCGGCACCCGCCGCCGTCATGGCGGTGATCGCCGACTTCGCCCGCTATCCGGAGTGGACCGGAGAGGTGAAAGAGGCCGAGGTGCTCTCCACCGGCGCCGACGGGCGGGCCGAGCAGGTCCGCCTCGTCCTCGACGCGGGCGCCATCAAGGACGACCACACCCTCGCCTACACCTGGACGAAGGACGAGGTCGACTGGACCCTCGTCAAGTCCCAGATGCTGCGCTCCCTGGACGGCTCCTACCGGCTCGCCCCCGTCGACGGCGGCGCGCGCACCGAGGTCACCTACCAGCTCGCCGTGGACGTCAAGATCCCGCTGCTCGGCATGATCAAGCGCAAGGCCGAGAAGGTCATCATCGACCGCGCCCTGGCCGGCCTGAAGAAGCGCGTCGAGTCGACCGGCACGGCCGGCGGCGCGGAGGCCTGAGCGCCGTGGCCCCCCGTACGGTCCTCGTCACCGGCCTCGGCGGCGCGGGCCGTACGACCGTCGCGGCGGCCACCGCCCTCGCGGCCACCCGCCGCGGTGACCGCACCCTGCTGCTCACCGCGGACGCCCCGGCCGCCGGAGTGCTCCTCGGCGCGGCCCCGGGGCCCGGCGCCGCCGAGCCCGCCCGCGTCCTGGACGGCCTGTGGGCCGCGAGGATCGACTCGGCGGACCACTTCCGCACGGAACTCCTCGCCCTCCAGGAGCGGATCGCGCCCGCGCTCGACCTGCTCGGCGCTCCCCGGCTGCGCGGCGAGGAACTCACCGAACTGCCCGGCAGCGACCGCTTCGCGCTGCTGCACGCGCTGCGCGTGGCCGGCTCCGGCGACTGGGACGCGCTCGTCGTCGACCTGCCGCCGCTGCCCGACGCCCTCGCCGCGCTCAGCCTCCCCGGGGAGCTCCGCCGCTACCTGCGCCGGCTGCTGCCCCGGGAGCGGCAGGCCGCCCGCGCCCTGCGCCCGGTCATGGCGCAGCTCGCCGGAGTCCCCCTGCCGGCCCCGTGGCTGTACGAGGCGGCCGCCCGCAAGGACACCGAACTCGCCGCCGCGCAGCTGCTGATCGAGGACGCGGCCACCTCGGTCCGCCTCGTCGTGGAACCGGGCCCCGCCGCCGAGGAGGCGCTGCGCACCGCGCGCACCGGGCTCGCCCTGCACGGACTGCGCGCCGACGCGCTGATCGCAGCCAAGGTGCTGCCGCCCGCTGACGGGCACCCCTGGCTCACGGCTGCGACCGCGCGCCAGCGGGACAGCATCGACGCCTGGCGCGGCGACCCCGGTGCCTGGCCCGCCGTCCACGAGCTGCCCCACCTGGGCCGCGAACCGCGCGGCCCCGGCGACCTGGCGGAGTTCGACGTGCCGGCCCCCGGCGAGGGCGCCGTCGCCGGAGAGCCGGGCACCCGGGCCGACGACCCCTGGTGGGTGGAGGACCTGCGCGCCACCGACGGGCTCCTCGTGTGGTGCCTGCCCCTGCCGGGAGCGGTCAAGGGCGAGCTCAGCCTCGTCCGCAGGGAGCACGAACTGCTCCTGACCGTCGGCCCGTTCCGCCGGATCGTGCCGCTGTCCTCGGCGCTTCGCCGCTGCACCGTCGCGGGGGCCGCCCTCACCGAGGGCGTCCTGCGGGTCCGCTTCGCCCCCGACCCCGGGCTGTGGCCGAAGGACGGCACCGCGGGAGCCTGAACCACGCCCGCGCGTTCGGGTACCGTCGAAGGTGTACATCTTCCGCCGCGGGGCGGCGGGAGCCCTTGCCGGACGCGGGAGTACCCATGAGCGACACGAGCGAGCGGCCCGACGCGGACCCGGATGCCTGGGCGACGGCGTGCGGGGAGGACCTGGCGGCGGAGAAGGCGCGGCGCCGCGCCGTGTACGGGCCGCCGCCCGCGTCGGCCGCCGATGAGCTGCGCAAGTTCGCCGACGCGGTCGCGGGCAGGCTCTCGTCCGCGGGCAACCCGCTGTTCGGGATGGCCGCGCAGGGCGCCGTCCAGCAGTTCCTGGACCAGGCGAAGGCCGTCGTCGAACCGGTGATCCAGCGCAACCCCGGCGTCTTCGACCACCTCGCCGCCGCGGGCGGCGAACTGCTCGCCGCCTACCGCGCCGCCGTCGAGGACCAAGAGGGCCGCTGGACGCGCGCCCCCGCCGACGGGAAGGCCCCGGGCAAGGAGGGCGCGCGCGACGCGGACGGTGACGCCGGCGGAGGGACGCTCGACCCCAAGGACTCCCGGCAGTCGCTCGACCCGTCCGACCCGCGGGACGAACCCCCCGGTCCCGACGGTCACATCGACCTGGACTGACGGGGGCGAGCCCACCCTCGGGTACCGTTGAGCCCAGCGGGGCACGACCGAAAACTGAGGGACACATGGGACTCACCATCGGCGTCGACATCGGCGGTACGAAGATCGCGGCCGGCGTGGTCGACGAAGAGGGCGCCATTCGCGATGTGCACAAGGTGCCCACCCCGGACACCGCGGAAGGCATCGTCGACGCGATCTGCGCAGCCGTCTCCGGGGCCGGTAAGGGGCACCAGATCGAGGCCGTCGGCATCGGCGCCGCCGGTTACGTGGACGACAAGCGCGCCACGGTCCTGTTCGCACCCAACATCAACTGGCGCCACGAACCGCTCAAGGACAAGGTCGAACAGCGGGTCGGCCTGCCCGTGGTCGTCGAGAACGACGCGAACGCCGCGGCCTGGGGCGAGTACAAGTTCGGTGCGGGCCAGGGGCACGACGACGTCATCTGCATCACCCTCGGCACCGGCCTCGGCGGCGGTGTGATCATCGGTAACAAGCTGCGCCGCGGACGGTTCGGCGTCGCCGCCGAGTTCGGTCACATCCGGGTCGTGCCTGACGGCCTGCTCTGCGGCTGCGGCAGCCAGGGCTGCTGGGAGCAGTACGCGTCCGGCAGCGCGCTCGTACGGTACGCGCGCCAGCGCGCCAACGCCCAGCCGGAGAACGCGGAGGTGCTGCTCGCGCTCGGGGACGGCACCCCCGAGGGAGTCCAGGGCAGGCACGTCAGCGAGGCCGCCCGACGGGGCGACCCGGTCGCGGTCGACTCGTTCCGCGAGCTCGCCCGGTGGGCCGGCGCGGGCCTCGCGGATCTCGCGTCGCTGTTCGACCCGTCGGCGTTCATCATCGGCGGGGGCCTGTCGGACGAGGGCGAACTGGTCCTCGACCCGATCCGCAAGTCGTTCCGGCGCTGGCTCGTCGGCGGCGAGTGGCGCCCGCACGCGCAGGTCCTCGCGGCGCAGCTCGGGGGCGCCGCGGGTCTGGTCGGCGCGGCGGACCTGGCCCGGCAGGGCTGATCGTCCCGGTTCGCGCACCTGCCCGCCGTACCCCCGCCCACCTGGGGGGTACGGCGGGCAGACGCGTCGCGGGGCTCCCGTAGGGTGTGCGCATGGCAATGCCCCCGCTGCCCGACTCCCGTACCGAGCCGGACGGTTCGGCCGTGATCCGGGTGCTCAGTTACAACATCCGCTCGATGCGCGACGACCGTTCGGCCCTGGTGCGTGTGATCCGGGCCTGCGAGCCCGACCTGGTGTGCGTCCAGGAGGCTCCCCGCTTCTTCCGGTGGCGCAAGTACGCGTCACGGCTGGCCCGCGCCACGGACCTGGTGGTCCTCGGCGGCGGCGCCCCCGCGGCCGGGCCGCTGCTGCTGTGCTCGCTGCGCGCCACGGTGGACTCCACCGAGGACGTACTGCTGCCGCTGACCCCCGGTCTGCACCGGCGCGGCTTCGCCACGGCGGTCGTACGGTTCGGGCGCGCGCGCCTCGGCGTGGTCAGCTGCCACCTCAGCCTGCGGGCCGGGGAGCGGCTCGAACAGGCGGGCATGCTCCTCGACCGCCTGAAGGCGCTGGACGCGCCGCACGCGATCGCGGCGGGCGACATCAACGAGCGCTCGTCGGGCCGGGCGTTCCGCCTGCTGTCGGACCAGCTCCAGGACGGCTGGGCGGTGGCGCCGTGGGGCGCCGAGCACACGCACAGCGCGCGCACGCCCCGGCAGCGGATCGACGCGATCTTCGCGACGCCCGGCATCGAGGTCCTCACCTGCGGCGTACCGGCGGGCCTGCCCGGCCTCGCGGCGTCCGACCTGCGCGGGGCGAGTGACCACCTCCCGGTCCTCGCGACGCTGCGGGTCCCGGCACCGTAACGGCGGCGGGGCGGCCCGGCAGGGGCCGCGGGGCGGCGACGCGGTGCTTCCGCGCTTCCGGAAGCCGGCTGTTGCGCAGGGGAGTTGGGGCGCCTCACGCGCCCCACGTGCCTTGCGGCCCCACGTGTCCCACGTGCCCTGGACGGCCGACGGGCGCGCCCGGACCGTCGTGCTGCCGAGGGGGCGCGCCCCCCCCCCGCCCCCGGGCCCCCCGCCCCCGGCCCCCCCCCGGGCGGTACCCCGGGCGGCCGGTCCCTGGACGAGCTGGAGCGGCGGGCCGCCGCGCGGCGCGAACGCCCCGAGTACGGGC
>NZ_JAIUKE010000250.1 GCF_020176795.1 Streptomyces sp. 8L | reverse complement strand
CCCCCGCACCATGAACGCGGTGCCACCCACGCCCCGGTGCCGTGGCGGGTGTGGCCGCCGCCTCCCGTACCACCGCCGTCCCGTCCGCCCTGCCCGGTCCTTGCGCCGCTCCCCCGCCCGGACCGCCGCTGACGGGCCACGTACCTCCCCTCTCCGGCACGGCCGAGAAAGGTGGCGCATCCATGTCCACACTCCCTGTCCCACCGAAACCGGCGGGCCCCGGCAGGCGGTCCTTCCTCGGCCTGTCCCTCGGCGCGGGCACCGCTCTCGCCCTCACCGCGTGCGGCGGCCAGGCGACGACCGCGCTCGGCAATGCCTCCTCCACCCTCAAGTGGGGCTGGGCACTGCCCAGTTCGTGGGACCCGGTCACCTCATCCGCGGGCTGGGACGTGCACGCGCTGTCCCTCGTGTACGCGGCCCTGACCAAGCTCGACGAGCACGGCGCGCCCGTGCCCGCGCTCGCCTCGTCCTGGCGCTACGACACCGACGGCAGCGCCGTGACATTCACTCTGCGCCCGGAACTCCGCTTCGGCGACGGCACCGTCCTGGACGCGGAGGCCGTGAAGAAGAGCCTGGAACGGGGCCGCGACTACCCCAAGTCGCTGATCGCCTCGCAGCTCGTCGGCGTCAAGGACGTCCTCGCCCCCGATCCGCGCACCGTACGGATCGAACTCGCCGCGCCCGACTACCAGATACCGGCCCTGCTCGCGGGAAAGACCGGCATGGTCGTGAACCCCCGCGCGTTCGAGAAAGACGCCTCGGCGCTCGCCACCCGGCCCGACGGGGCGGGCCCCTACACCCTGGTGTCGTACGTCCAGAACTCGAAGGCGGTACTGCGCCGCAACCCCCGCTACTGGGACGCGCGCCACATCGCGATCCGCGACTTCGAGGTGTATCCGCTGCCCGAACCCTCCACGGTGGTGGCCGCGTTGACCTCCGGGCAGTACAACGTCGCACAGATCCCCGGCAGCCAGGTGCAGGCGGCAACGGCGGCCGGGCTCAAGGTGCAGGTCATCGACTCCATGGTGGTCGCGGTGCTGGACGTGAACCTCGACCGGTCGCCGTTCACCCACCCGAATGTCGCTCTCGCCCTCAAGTACGCGGTGGACCGGGACGAGTTGCTGAAGACCGCCTCGTTCGGACACGGGCAGACGACCCGGCAGCCCTTCCCCGCGGGCTATGTGGGGCACGATCCGGCACTGGACCGGCTCTTCCCCTACGACCCCGCCAAGGCCAAGCGGCTGGTGGAGTCGGCGGGGGCCTGCCGGGAGATCGCGCTGACCCTGTCCGCGCAGAACGCGGAGGGCGTACCCGAGGTCATCCAGGCGCAGTTGGCGAAGGTCGGCATCAAAGCGACCATCGAGACGGTGCCCGCGGCCCGTGCCACCGAACTCGTCTACGTCCAGCGCAGCAAGTCCCTCTACGTCGACCAGTTCGCCGGACGTGAGTCAGCCACCCAGGCGTTCCAGGTCCTCTTCGGCAAGCAGGGGCTGATGAACCCGGGCCGCAGCAGCCCCGCCGCGCTCGACGCGGCGGTCGCCACCGTCAGCCGCACGCCGCTGGACTCGCCCGACTACCCCTCGGTGCTGCGCAAGGCCACCGGCATCGCCGTACGCACCATGCCGAACGTCTTCCTGTACACGGTGCCGCGCATCCTCGCCCGCAACGCCCAGGTGTCCCCGATCCCGCCGTTCCCCGTCGTACAGCGCTTCGAAGGGGTGACCGTCGCATGAGCGCTCCCCCGCTCGCCCACCCGGCGGCCCGCACCGGGGTGTGGCGCCGCCGCCTCACCCGCGCGCCGCGTTCCCTCACCCGCGTCCTCGTCACCACCTGCACGGTGTTCGTGCTGGCGAGCATCCTGACGTTCGCGCTGGGCGCGCTGTCCGGCGCCAATCCGGCCGCTGCGGTCCTCGGCGACCAGGCGACCCCGGCCGACATCGCCCGGATGCAGCACCAGTTCGGCCTGGACCAGCCGCTCTACCGGCAGTTCCTCGACTGGCTCGGCAGCGCGCTGACCGGAGACCTCGGCACGTCGTGGTTCACGAGCGTGCCGGTCGCGGACAGCGTACGGCTCGCACTGCCGGTCGACGTCTCGATCGCGGGCCTCGCGCTGCTGTTCGCGGTCGTGCTCGGCGGCGGCGCGGGCATCACGGCCGCGCTGCACAGCGGTGGCAGGACCGACCGGGCGGTCACGGCGGTGTGCTCCGTGCTGTCCACCCTGCCGCCGTTCCTCATCGGCATCGTGCTGATCGTGGTGTTCGCGGTGCAGTTCCGCGCACTGCCGACGGGAGGGTACGTGCCGCTCGACCAGAGCGCGGGCGAATGGCTGCGGTACGCGCTGCTGCCCGCGTTCGCGCTCAGCCTGGACGCCGCGGCGTCGATCGCCCGGCAGTTGCGCACCTCCCTCGTCGGGGCGCTGCGCGAGAACTATGTGACGGGAGCCGAGATGCGCGGATTCACCACGCGACGCGTCCTGTTCGGGCACGTGCTGCGCAACGCGGCGGGCCCGGCGCTGACGGTGCTCGGGATGAGCGTCCCGGTGATCCTCGGCGGCGCCGTCGTCACCGAGAAGATCTTCAACCTGCCGGGGCTCGCCCAGCTGTCCCTCCAGGCGGCGCAGCAGCACGACATCCCGGTGATCCAGGGGACGCTGCTGGTGACGGTGGCCGTCGTGCTGATCGCGAACCTGGCGGTCGACGCGGCGCTCGCCGCTCTCAACCCGGTGTCGCGCGGCGGCAGGCCGGGCCGGCGCGCGGCGGGACGGGGTGTGTCATGAGGACACTGCGCCGTACGCTCCGGCAGCCGTCCGCCCGGACGGCGCTCGCCGTGCTGCTGGTGATCGCCGTGGTCGCCGTCGCGGGCGGTGCGCTGGCCCCGCACGATCCGCTGGGGCAGCGGCCGCAGGACCTGCTCCAGGGTCCGGGCGGCCAACACCTCCTGGGGACCGACTACTTGGGCCGAGACGTGTTCAGCAGGGTCCTCGCGGGCACCGGTCCGTCGATCGTCGGGGCGCTGGAGGCCGTCGGGTCCGCCCTGGTGCTCGGTGTGCTGCCGGGCATCGCGTCGGTGTGGTTCGGCAGGAGCGTCGCGTGGGTGTCGCAGCGCGCCTCGGACACGTTGATGATGATGCCGTTCACGGTGTTCGCCATCGCCGTGGTGGGTGCGCTGGGCAACGGGGTGCACCAGGCGATGCTCGCCCTCGGACTGCTGTTCGCGCCGCTGTACTTCCGTGTCACGCGGGCCGCCGCGCTCGGCCTGCGGCAGGCGCAGTACGTGGAGGCCGCCGAGCTGATGGGCGCGTCGCGCGGCTGGGTCCTGCGGACCCATGTGTGGGGCAAGATCCTCCCGACGATCGCGGTGACGACCGCCCAGGCCATGGGGCAGGCGTTGCTGGTCGTGGCGTCGCTGACCTTCCTTGGCCTCGGCGTGCAGCCCCCGGCGCCGACCTGGGGCGGCATGCTCGCCTCGGATCTCGGCTACCTGGCACAGCAGCCCTGGGCGCCCCTGGTGCCCGGGGCGGCCATCATGATCACGGTCGGGGCGCTGAACCTGCTCGCGGACGCCATCAGGGACGCCACGGCGCCTGGGCTGCGCCCGCCCGAGCGCCGGTGGCGCATCCCGCGCCGTACCGCGCGGGCCGCGACCGCGGCACCGCACCCGGTGGCGGCCCCCACCGAGGCAGTCGACGACGAGCCGGTGTCCCCGGCGCGTACCCAGGAGGCGGAGAGCCATGTCAGTGCGGGCTGAGCGGGAGACGAAGGGGAGCCGAAGGCCTTTCGGTGAGGCGGTGTTGGAGGTCGAGGAGCTCGATGTGACCGTCCCAGAGGGCGGACGCGCCGTGCGGGGCGTCTCGTTCACCGTGGCGGACGGGGAATCGGTCGGCCTCGTCGGCGAGTCCGGCAGCGGCAAGAGCCTCACCTGCCGCTCCGTGCTGGGTGTGCTGCCGCCCGGCTGCGCGGTGGCCGGCGGGCGCGTCGGCCTGCCGGCGAGCGGCGCCGATCTCACGACGTACACCCGCGGGCAGTGGAACGCGGTGCGCGGCCGTGTGATCGGCGCGGTGTTCCAGGACCCGGCGTCGTACCTCAACCCCTCGCTCACCGTGGGACACCAGCTCGCTGAGGCCCTCCGGGTGACCGGCGGGCTGCCGCGCGCCGCCGCACGGGCGCGTGCGGTCGAACTCTTCGACGCCGTGGGGCTGCGGGAACCCGCGGACGTGTTCCGGCGCTACCCGCACGAGCTGTCGGGCGGCATGCTCCAGCGTGTCCTCATCGCGACCGCCGTCTCCTGCGAACCCCGGCTGCTGGTCGCGGACGAGGCGACCACGGCGCTCGACGTCGTCGTGCAGGCCGAGATCCTGGAGCTGTTCCAGCGGCTGCGCGAGGACGGCGGGCTGGCCCTGCTGCTCGTCACCCACGACCTCGCCGTCGTCGCGGAGAACTGCGACCGCGTCCTCGTCATGTACGCGGGTGAGATCGTCGAGGAGGGGCCCACCGCGCGTGTGCTCGCCGCGCCCGCGCACCCCTACACCGAGGCCCTGTTGCGCGTGGCGTCCGTCGACCCGGCCGACCGCCGTGACCTGGCGGTCATTCCGGGCCGGCCCCCTCGGGCTGGCGCGGATCTGCCGGGCTGCCGGTTCGCCGAGCGCTGCGCCTACGCGGAGCCGCGGTGCACGGCGGGCCCCGTCGCCCTGCGGACGCTGCCGGACGGGCGCACGGCCAGGTGCCTGCGCCCCGTGTCCGCCGACGGCCAGGACCGGGGGCACGTGGCGAACGCCGCGGCACACCAGCCGGAAGGAGCGACCGCATGAGCAACGCGGCCCTCTCCCCCGCGCCGACGCCGCCCCGGGACCCGGCACCCGGGCCGCTGCTGAGCATCGCCGGGCTGTCCGTGTCGTACGCGGCGCGGGCCGGCGACGCGGCATACGGGCGCGGGCGGGCGGTCCGCGTGCTCAGCGGCGTCGACCTCACCGTAGGACCCGGGGAGATCGTCGGCATCATCGGCGAGACCGGCTCGGGCAAGACGACTCTGGCCCGGGCCACCGTCGGCCTCGTCCACCCGGAGCCCGGCGGCCGTGTCCTCTTCGAGGGCCGCGACCTGGCCCGGCTGCGCGGCGCCGAGCTGCGGGACTTCCGCCGCTCGGGCCGGATGCAGTACATGTTCCAGGACCCGCTGCGCTCGCAGGACCCGGAGCTGACGGTCCGCGCGGTCGTCGCGGAGCCGCTCGCCGCCGCGCGGGCCGGCGACCGGCGCGAACGGGCGGCACGCGCCGACGAGGCGCTCGCCCTGGTGGGTCTCGAACCCGCCGTACACGGCCCCCGCACACCGGGCGAGCTCTCCGGCGGGCAGCGCCAGCGCGTCTCGCTCGCGCGGGCGCTGGTGACCCGCCCGCGCCTGCTCATCACCGACGAGCCCGCCAGCGCTCTCGACGCCTCGAACCGCAACCTGGTGCTCGGGCTGCTGGACCGGCTGCGCACCGAACTCGGCCTCGCGGTCGCGGTCATCTCGCACGACCTCGGCTCGCTGGCCGGGATCGCCGACCGGGTGGCCGTGCTGTACCGGGGCCGCCTGGTCGAGGACGGGCCCGCCGCGGCCGTGCTCACCGAGCCGCGCCATCCGTACGCGGCGCTGCTGACGTCCTCGGCACCGCGGGTGGGCGGCGCCCGGCCGCTGCGGCCCGCGCTCCTGCGTCCGGAGCCCGGCCGGGAGCCGTGGCCCGCGGACGAGGGCTGTGTGTTCGCGCCGCGCTGCCGCTTCGCGGGAACGGAGTGCGCGCGGGAGCCCGTCGCCGGGCCGGTGGCGGTGAGCGTCTTGGACGGCGGCGCGCCCGGTGGGTCCTCCCCCGCCCGGGGGCACGGTGTCAACGGTGTCCCGCACACGGTCGCGTGCCACCACGCGGACGACTGGCGGGCGCGGCTGGGCAGTTGAAGGCCGCGCCGCCCGGACCCACATCCCCGCCCCCGCCCGTGCCTCGTCTCATATCGCGCCGCCCTGCCCTGCCCCGTCCTGAATGGCCTACACCGCACCGAGTGAGGACCCATGACCCGTGCCCGTACCACCGCCGACGCGTCGCCCCGAGCGGGCGGTTCGCCCCCGCGCCTCGACCTCGCGCGGCTGCCCGACGTCACGGCCGCGCTCGCGGAGCGGGCAGCGGAACACGACCGCGACGCCACGTTCCCCTTCGAGGGCTTCCGGCACGTCCACGACGCGGGGCTGCTGACCGCGACAGTCGCGACACGCTACGGCGGTCCCGGCGCCGGACTCGCGGACACCGTGCGCATCCTGCGCGCCCTCGGTGCGGGCGACCCCGCCGTGGCGCTGGTAAGCGCCATGACACTGTTCACCCATGCCGCGCAGGCGCGGACCCCGGACTGGCCGGCGGCGGCCTACGCGGAGTTGCTCGCCGCGTCGGCCGCAGGACCCGCCCTGGTCAACGCGCTGCGGGTGGAGCCGGAACTGGGCAGCCCGGTGCGCGGAGGCCTGCCCGCGACCACCGCCCGCAGGGACGGCGGGAGTTGGCTGCTGACCGGCCGCAAGATCTACTCGACGGGCGCCGTGGGGCTCAGCCATATGCTCGTCTTCGCCAGGACCGACGAGGACCCGGTGCGGGTCGGCGCGTTCATCGCCAGGGCCGGGAGCCCCGGCCTGACCGTGGAGCCGACCTGGGACCATGTCGGTCTGCGGGCCAGCCGCAGCGACGACGTGGTGCTGGACTCGGTGCGCGTACCCGTCGACGACGTCGTGCACCTCGTCGTCGCGGGCGACACACCGGGGGCGAGGCCCGACGCGGTGACCGGCGCCTGGAACGCGCTGGGTCTGCCCGCCCTCTATCTCGGCGTCGCCCACGCCGCGCTCGACTGGCTCACCGGGTTCCTCCACGAACGTGTGCCCACCGCGCTCGGCGCACCGCTCGCCACACTGCCCCGGTTCCGCACCGCCGTCGGCGAGATCGAGGCGGCCCTGCTCGGCGCCGACACACTGCTCGACACGTTCGCCGCGCGGGTCGACGCCGGCGACCCGGACGCCGCACGGCGCGCGGGCGCCGTCAAGGTACTGGCGACGCGTGCGGCGATCGGCGCCGTGGAGCAGGCCGTGTCGCTCACCGGCAACCACGGCCTGACCCGTACGAACCCGCTCCAACGGCACTACCGCGACGTGCTGTGCTCCCGCGTCCACACCCCGCAGGACGACTCCGTGCTCCTCGCCCTGGGCGGCTCCGTGCTCGACGGCGCGGCGCCCGGGTCCCGTGCCGCCGCGTCGCCGTCCCTCACCACCCGTACACCGAAGGGGAATTGACCCATGCCCAGTACCTCCGCATCCGGCGCATCCGCGGCCGGAACGTCCACGAACCCTCCGTCCACGGCCGGTACCCAGGTCACGCCCGGTACCCCGGCTCCGGCCGGCACCGGGGCCCCGGCCGCCGTGGAGTTCATCGGCATGATCGGCACCCAGCACGCCTCCGAGACCCACGCCCCGAGCGGTCCCGCCATCGACAAGGCGTACACGGCGCGCTTCGCCCGGGCCCATGAGGACGCGGGCTTCGACCGCATCCTCATCGGCTACAGCTCGGGCCGCCCGGACGGCGTCCAGGTCGCGGGGTACGTCGCGGCGCACACCGAGCGCCTCGGGCTGCTCGTCGCCCACCGGCCCGGGTTCATCGCGCCGACCCTGGCGGCCCGCACGTTCACCACGCTCGACCAGTTCACCGGCGGACGGGTCGCCGTGCACACCATCACCGGCGGCAACGACACCGAGCAGCGCAGGGACGGCGACTACCTGGACAAGGACGAGCGCTACGACCGCACCGACGAGTACCTGGCGATCCTGCGCCGCGCCTGGTCGTCGCCGGAGCCGTTCAGCCACGAGGGGCGCCACTACCGGTTCGAGGACTACGCGAACGGTGTGCCGCCGGTCAACGACACCGGTATCCCGCTGTACTTCGGCGGCTCCTCCGAGGCGGCGTACCGGGTCGGCGGCAAGCACGCGGACACGTTCGCGCTGTGGGGCGAGCCGCTCGCGGAGACCGCGGAGCAGATAGCGTCCGTACGCGCCGCCGCCGCGGCGGCCGGACGCGCTCGGCCGCCGGGCATCAGTGTGTCGTTCCGGCCGATCCTCGGTGCCACCGAGGAGCTGGCCTGGGAGCGGGCCCACCGCATCCTCGACACCATCAGGTCCGGCACGGGGCGGGCCTTCTTCGACCAGGCGCGGCGCGGGCCCGGGCTCGGCGCACCGCAGAACACCGGCTCGGGGGGGCGGCGCGCCGCCGCCGCCAAGGGCGACCTGCACGACCGCGCGCTGTGGACGCCGACCGCCGCGGCGACCGGCGCGGGCGGCAACACCACCGCTCTGGTGGGGACTCCGGAGACCGTGGCCCAGGCCCTGCTCGACTACGTCGACATCGGTGCCACCACCCTGCTGATCCGGGGCTACGACCCGCTGGACGACGCCATCGACTACGGCCGCCACCTCCTTCCGCTCGTCCGCCAGGAGCTCGCGCACCGCGCTGCGGCCACCGCACGCCAGGCCGTCACCGCAGGGAGCACTCGATGACCGCGACGTCGTCCCCCGTCCGCGCCGACTGGCGGCCACCGGCGGCCGTCGCACCGCGCGGCACCCTGCTCGTCCTGCCGGGCCGGGGCGAACACCCGCTGCTCTACGAGCGGTTCGGCCGGCGCCTGGCCTTCGACGGCTATGTGGTGCACGCGGTCCCCGTCCGGCCCGAGGACGCGCCCGCCGAGGTGCTGGCGGCCGTACGGGCCGCGGCGGGCCGGGACCCGGTGGCGCCCGTTGTCCTGGTCGGCTCCGACACGGGAGCGCTCCAGGCGCTGCACACTGCCGCGGAGCGGGACCCGGCACCGCGCGTGGACGGTGTGGTGGCGGCGGGCGCGGCGCCCACCGGTTCCGGTGTCGCGCAGGGCCCCGAAGGGGACAGCGACGCGGCCTGGGAGGCCGAGCTCGCGGCCCGTACGTCCTGCCCGACGCACCGGGCGCGGCTGAGCGGTGACGAGGCGTTCGTGCGCGGGGGCCTCGCGGACCCGGTGCCGGAGGCCCTGCGCGCCGAGGCGGCGCCCGCGGTACCCGTCCTGCTGCTGCACGGCGACGCGGACCCGGTCACCCCCGTGGAGGAGGCGAGACTGCGGGCCCGTCGCCTGCCGCGTGCCGAACTCGGCGTGGTGCGCGGCGGGGTGCACGACGCGCTCAACGACATCACGCACCGCACCACCGCGGCGGCCGTCGTGCTGTGGCTGGAACGGCTGCGGGCGGACGGCGTGGAGCGGCCGATCGTCACCCTCACCGGCGCATGACCGCGGCGGGCGCGCTCCCCTGCGCGTGACGACGCCAGGCGCGCTCTCCTGCGCTTGACCGCGGCAGGCGCGCTCTCCTGCGCATGACCACGCCAGGCGCGCGCTCCCCTGCCAGAACCTGACCGCACCGTCCTCCCCGAAGGGAAAAGCGGCATGACCGTCTTCGCGCAGCACTCCCCCACCGCAGGTGACCACTCCGTCCGCGACGCGGAGTCCCGTGACCGATCGGCTCGCGACTCGGCCCGCGAGACCACCGCCTGCCGGCATCCCGCCGGTCACGCCGCCGTCCGTGGGCACGCGGCTCCTGAGGCAGGTTCGGAGCAGGGCGGCGCGATCCTGCGGCGTACGCTGCGGCGCCACGCGTCCGGCGTCACCGTGATCACCGTGCCCGGCCCCGCGGGCTTCACCGCGACGTCCTTCACGTCGGTCTCGCTCGACCCGGCGCTCGTCTCGTTCTGCCTGGGGCTCACCGCGTCCACGGCGGAGGCGGTGCGCGGCGCCGACCGCTTCGCCGTGCATGTACTCGGCGCGGCGGACGCGGCGCTCGCGTCCCGGTTCGCCCGCAGCGGCGTCGATCGCTTCGCGGGCGCGTCCTGGGCCCCCGACGACGGCGGGCTGCCGCTGCTCGACGGCGTACCGGCGTGGCTCACCGCGCGGGTGACCCTGCGGCAGGTCGTCGGCGACCATCTGCTCGTGGTGGGTGAGGTCGAAAGCGGCGGCGGTCACCACGGGGGCGCCGCGCTGGTGCACCACGACGGCGCGTTCGCCGGGCTCGCCCCGCTCGCACCGGAATTCGGCGGCTGACGCGGGCCGCCTGGCCGGGCCGCCTAGCCGGGCGGCCTGCCCGGCGCGGGACTCAGTGCGCGCTCCAGCCGCCGTCCAGCGGAAGCGACGAGCCGGTGATGAAGGACGCCTGCTCCGTGCAGAGGTAGGCGACGGCCTCGGCGACCTCCTCCGGCTCCAGCAGCCGCTTGAGCGCGGTGTCCGTCAGCATCACCTCGGACACCACGCGCTCCGCCGGGATGCCGTGCGCTGCGGCCTGGTCGGCGATCTGCCTCTCCACCAGCGGGGTACGTACGTAGGCGGGGTTGACGCAGTTGGAGGTCACCCCGTGGGCGGCGCCTTCGAGTGCGGCGGTCTTCGACAGTCCTTCGAGGCCGTGCTTGGCCGCCACGTACGCGGACTTGTAGGGCGAGGCGCGCAGGCCGTGCACCGAGGAGATGTTGACGATCCGCCCCCACCCGGACGCGTACATGTGCGGCAGGGCGCCCTTGATGAGCCGGAACGGCGCCTCCAGCATCACCGTGAGCACGGTGTGGAAGACCTCCCCCGGAAACTCCTCGATGGGCCTGACCAGTTGCAGGCCGGCGTTGTTGACGAGGATGTCCGCTCCGGCGGACGCGCGTTCCGCGGCGTCGAGGTCGGTGAGGTCGAGAACCTCGGTCCGCAGGCCCCCGCCGGCGTCCGCGAACGCGGCGTCCCAGGCGTCCGCGGCGCACGCGGCCGCGAGTGCCGCGAGCCCCGGCGCGTCCCGGTCCAGCGCCCTTACGGTGGCGCCGGCCGCGGCCCGCCGCCGCGCGCCGGCCCGGCCGATGCCGCTGGCGGCGCCGGTGACGAGGGCGGTGCGGCCCCGCAGGTCGAGGCCGGCGGAGCCGCCGGGGAGGCCCTGGGGGCGGGGCGCGGAGCCTGCCGCGTCGGTCTGCGTCATGGGCCCAGCGTAGATCGTGTGCGCAAAGTCGCGCCTGGCTCGCGAGGCCCGACGGCCCCGGCGAACGGCCGGCCGGTCAGCCGGTCGCGGGCTCGAACCAGGTGGGTGCCTCCGCGAGCGCCTGCTTGAGCCGGAACAGCGCGAAGTCGCGCAGCCGCGGCAGTCCGTCGACCGGGAACCAGCCCACCTCGAGCGACTCCTCGTCGTGGACGTGTGCCTCCCCGCCGACCGCACGGCAGACGAAGGTGATGTCCATGAACTGGCACACGTCGCCGTTCGGGTAGGTGACGGGCTTCCGCGTGGCGTGCACCGACACGACCCGCTGCGCCTCGCAGTGCACGCCGGTCTCCTCGTACACCTCCCGCACCGCCGCGGCCGCGGGCTGTTCGCCGGGCTCGGGGATGCCGGCGATGAGCGCCCACTCGCCGTTGTCCGCCCGGCGGCCGAGCAGCACCCGTCCGTCGTCGTCGAAGACGATCGCGGTGACTCCGGGCAGCACAAGCAGCTGGTGGCCCGCGCCGGCCCGGATGTCCTTGATGAAGTCAGGTGTTCCCATGCCGCACGACCCTACGTGCCCCGTCGGCGCGCGGCGGACACGAGAGGGTCAGGCTTCCCGTGCGGCGCCGCCGCGCCGGGTCCTGACGGTGCGCGCCACCACCCAGGCGACGCCCGCGGCGCCGACCGCGACGAGCACCCACTCGGGCCCCGTACCGAGCCGGGTGGCCGGTGTGAGGGACGTACGCAGCGGGACCCTGTCCTCCAGGACCGCCGGGGTGAACATGCCGCTGCGCCGCACGATCGTGCCGTCGGGCCGGATGATCGCGCTGACGCCGCTGGTGGTGGGGACGACGACGGAGCGGCTGTGCTCCACCGCGCGCACCTGGTCCATGGCGAGCTGCTGGTAGGTCATCTCGCTGCGGTCGAAGGTGGCGTTGTTGCTCGGCACGGCGAGCATCTCGGCGCCGGCCTCGACCGGGTCCCGCACGTCGTTGTCGAAGGCGGCCTCGTAGCAGGTGGCGAAGCCGACCTTGGTGCCCGCCATGGTGAACACGCCGACCTTGGTGCCCGGTGAGAAGTCCTCGCGGACGAGGCCGGCGTCCTTGCTGAACTTCTCGGCGATGGAGCGCATCGGCATGTACTCGCCGAACGGCTGGATGTGGCGCTTCTCGTAGGTGGCGCCAGGGCCGCTCGTGGGGCTCCAGTTGATCAGCGTGTTGTAGAGCTTGCCCTCCGGACCCGGGTTCTGCACGAGGGTGCCGATCTCGGTAGGGACGCCGATCGCCTTCACCGCGGCGTCGATGGTCAGCCGCGCGCCCTCGTCGTGGAGCGGGTCGAGGTCGGAGGAGTTCTCCGGCCACAGCACGAAGTCCGGCTTCGGCCGCTTGCCCGCCTTGACCTCGGCGGCGAGCTTCAGGGTCTGCTTGACGTGGTTGTCGAGCACGGCGGCACGCTGGGAGTTGAAGTCGAGGCCCATGCGGGGCACGTTGCCCTGGATCGCGGCGACCGTGGCGGACCCCTTCTCGGGCGCGTTCGACACGAGCGGCAGCGCCGCGACCCCCCCCGCGACGGGGGCAAGGACGGTGACGGCCGCGGCGGTCACGGCGCCCCGCGGAACCGTGCGGGTCCTGCGGTAAGCGACGGCCTGGCGGGCCGCCTCGGCGAGCCCGAACCCGCACAGTACGACGGCGAAGCTGAGGACGGGCGTGCCGCCGACGGCGGCGAGCGGCAGGAACACGCCCTCCGGCTGGCCGAAGGCGACCTTGCCCCAGGAGAAGCCGCCGAACGGGAACCGGGACCTGGCCGCCTCCCCCGCGATCCACAGTCCCGCCGCCCACAGCGGCCAGACGGGCAGTCTGCTGACGGCCGCGACACCGAGTCCGACCAGCCCCATGAACACCGCCTCGGCGACGGACAGCGCGATCCAGGGGAAGGACCCGACCTCGACGCTCGTCCACACCAGAAGCGGCAGCAGGAAGGCCAGCCCGCCGAGGAGGCCGAGCCCGAATCCGGCCCGCAGCCTCCGGCCGTGGAGACTCCAGCCGTACAGGGCGAGGCCCGGCAGAGCGAGGAACCACAGGGGGCGGGGCGGGAAGCTCGCGTACAGCAGCAGCCCTCCGGCGATCGCCGCCGCCACCCGGACGAGCCAGGCCCGCCGGCGCTTCTTCGCTGAGGCGGGAGCCCGGTCGGGCTCGGGCTGGGGGGTCTCGACCGAGGTCACGGTGGCGCTCACCCTCGGGAGTGTACGGCGCGTAGTTGTGTGGACCTCGGACACGCAGGGCGTGACGCACGGGGCGCGGGAGGCGCCGGGGACTGCGGTGGCGGCGGCATTCCCTCGATTCCCTCGATTTCCTGAATTCTCTCGATTCCTTCGATTCCTTCGGTTCCTTCGCAGGGTATCCACACAAGGGGGGCACTGCCGTTACGGTGTCGCCAGTCTTCGACGGGGGGTCGAGGGGTTGACAGCGACAGAGGAGAGGCCTGCCGTCTTCGAGCGCGGCGGGGCGCCCGGATCGGTGGGGGTCGTCGTCCCGGGCTGCTGCGCGGTGTGGGCGCTGATCAGCGCTGCCGCGGGCAACGGCAGGCCGGAGGGCGTCCTGCTCGCGGTGCTCGCCGTGGTGGCGGGGTACGCGTGCGGGCGGATCAGCGGCTCGCTCGTGCCGGTCGGCACCGCCGTGTGCGGTGCGCTGACCCTGCTCGCGGCGGCCCCGGTCGCCGCGAACGCGCATCGGGGGGAGGTCGCGGCGCTGCTGGCACTGGCGTCGGGCGCCGCGTGCTGCGCGGCCCGTGCCGTGCGCGCCGGGCCCTGGGCCTGGCCGCTGCGGCTGCTGGTCGTGGCCGTGGTCGCGGAGGCGGCAGCACTGGGCTCGCCGGCGGGCTGCGCCGCGGCGGTCGTCGTGACGGTGTGCGCGCTCGCGGTACGGGATCGGGCCGGCGGCCGGGCCCGCGGCACGGTGCTGGTGGCGTTCGGGCTCGTCGCCGCGGTGGCGGTGGGCGGCGCCTGGGCGGTCGCGCGCGGCGGGCTGCCACCGGTCGGCGCCGTGTCCGCGCAGCGGGTCGCGTTGTGGCGGGAGGCGACGGACATCGCCGCCGCGCATCCGGTGCTCGGAGCGGGCCCGGACCGGTTCGGGGACCTGAGCGGCTCGGCGGCCGTGCCGGGCACGCCGGACGCCGGTCCCCACTCGGCGGCGCTCCAGATGGCGGCGGAGCAGGGCGTGGTCGGTCTCGCCCTGCTGGCGTGCGGGTACGGCTGGCTGCTGTACGGGCTGGCGAGATCGCCCTGCGCGACGCCGGTCGCGGTGGCGGCGGGCGCGGCCCTGACGTCTCTCGCCGTGCTGGCGGCGGTCAGCGACGCCCTGAGCTTCGCGCCGGTGACGGCCGCGGCGGGCGCCCTCGCGGGCCTGGCCACGGCGAACCGGGCCGGGACTACGCCGCACGGGTGAGACCGGCGGCCCGGCGGGGCGTCGCGGGCCACGTCCGGTTCGCCGACCCGAAGGCCGGGCCCGCTCCGGGCCACGTCCGGTTCGCCGGGGCCCGAACGCCGGGCCCGCCCCGGGCTGCGGCGCAGCCAGTGCCCCGGCCCGCAGTCCTGCCCTCCAGGCGGACGGCGCTCTGTGCCGGCGGAGGGCTCTCTGTGTCGGACGAGGCCTAGGCCGCGGCGCGGCCCGCGCGGCAGCGGGCGCGCAGGACGCGTACGGCCGAACGGGCGTCGTCGACGGTCACCGTGAAGTCGCGCCCGTCACTCATGCGCAGCACCAGGCCCTCGCCCTTGCGCACCACCACCGCCGTGCCCATCTCGGGCCGCCAGCGGTAGCCCCAGCCGCCCCACTGCCGCGGTGTCACACGGGGCGCGAAGTCGGCGTCGAGGACCTGGGCCAGGGGGATGCGGCGGCGCGGCACACCCATGTGGCCGCACCGCACTTCCAGGCAGTCCTCGTCGATCCGCACGCCGACGTGCACGAACGCGAGGGTGCCGAAGAGCATCAGCAGGCCGGCCGCGAAGCAGCCGATGACCGACATCAGCAGGGCGGTGATGCCGGAGGCCCAGTTGGCGTCGACGGTGAGTTCGACTCCGAGCGCGATGCACGCGGCTCCCACCGCGGCCAGTAGCCACTGCACGTGGTTGGTCGCCCGGCCCGTCCATCTGGCGGACAGGGTCGTCGCGGCGTGGGCAGCGTTGCCTTCGTGCCGTGAGTGCTCCGTCATGGCATGCAGCGTACCCAGGATTCGAGAAGGCGGGCCTGCCGAGTCGGGGGTACGGAACGAGGGGGACACACCGTCCGCGGGGGCCGGCGGCCGATCCGGCCGGGAAAACCCGTACGGCGCAGGGGAGCCGCTCCCCGCCGGTGGGATCGTCCCGGTGGTGTGACGGCCGCGTTCAGCCGGGCTGGCCGACCATGGTGAGCAGCCGCCCCTCGGGGTAGCCGAGCGCCGCGCGCGGCAGTTCACCGGGCCGCCCGCTCGCGAAGACGGTGGGCGCGCCCGCGGGGGCCGCGTCCGGGTCGGCCTCGACGCCGGCCCGGCGCAGCGCCTGCGTCGCCACGGCGGTGGCCGAGCCGTACAGGACGGCGTCCGGCGCGACGGCGGCGGCGATGCGCTCCCGCACGAGCTCGTAGTGGGTGCAGCCCAGCACCAGGGCCCGCACATCGCGCGGGGTGAGCGCGGCGGCGGCGGCGACGGCCCGGTCGATCGCGTCGTCGTCGGCGTGCTCGACCGCGTCGGCGAGGCCGGGGCAGGGCACCTCGGTGATGTCGGCGCCCGTGCCGAACCGGGCGATCAGCCCGCGCTGGTAGGGACTGCCGGTGGTGGCCGGGGGCGCCCAGACGGCGACCCTGCCGCCGCCCGCCGAGGCGGGCTTGATCGCGGGGACCGTGCCGACGACCGGCAGCTCCGGCTCGAACGCGGTGCGCAGCGCGGGCAGCGCGTGCACCGTGGCCGTGTTGCAGGCGACGATCAGGGCGAGGGGGCGCTGCCCGGCCGCGGCGCGGGCCACGTCGAGCGCCCGGCCGGTGAGGTCCTCGGGCGTCCGGGGTCCCCACGGCATTCCGTCGGGGTCGCAGGAGAGGATGAGCTCGGCGTCCGGCCGCAGCCGGCGCACCGCGGCGGCGGCGGGGAGCAGCCCGATGCCGGAGTCCATGAGCGCGATCTTCACGGCGCCACCCTAGTCGACGGTGACCATGCGCCTCTGGTGGGGCAGACTGCGACGGGTGAGCGTTGTCGGATGGATTTCCGTGGTGTCGCTGGCCGTCTGGTGCTGGCTGTTGTTGGGGCAGGGCTTCTTCTGGCGTACGGACCAGCGCCTGCCGGAGCGTGCGCGGGGCGTGCCGGCGCAGGAGCGGTGGCCGTCGGTCGCGATCGTGGTGCCCGCGCGCGACGAGGCGGAGGTGCTGCCGCTGAGCCTGCCGTCGCTGCTGGCGCAGGCCTATCCGGGGGAGGCGGAGGTCTTCCTCGTCGACGACGGCAGCGGCGACGGCACCGGCGTCCTCGCGCGCTCACTCGCGGAGCGCGACGGCGGGCTGCCGCTGACGGTCACCTCGCCGGGCGAGCCCGAGCGCGGCTGGACGGGCAAGCTGTGGGCCGTGCGGCACGGCATCGCGCTGGCGCGCGCCAAGGACCCCGAGTACCTGCTGCTGACGGACGCGGACATCGCGCACGAGCCGGACAGCCTGCGCCGGCTGGTGGAGTCGGCGCGCGGCGGCGGCTACGACATGGTGTCGCAGATGGCGCGGCTGCGGGTGGCGAGCGTCTGGGAGAAGCTCGTGGTTCCGGCGTTCGTGTACTTCTTCTCGCAGCTCTATCCGTTCCGCTGGGTCAACAGCGCGAGGATGGGGACGGCCGCCGCCGCGGGCGGCTGCGTCCTGCTGCGGACGGAGGCCGCGGAGCGGGCGCGGGTGCCGGAGTCGATCCGGCAGTCCGTGATCGACGACGTGGCGCTGGCGCGTGCCGTGCAGGGCAGCGGCGGCCGGATCTGGCTGGGCCTCGCCGACCGGGTGGACAGCGTCCGCCCGTATCCGCGGCTGGGCGACCTGTGGCGGATGGTCTCGCGCAGCGCGTACGCGCAGTTGCGGCACAACCCCCTGATCCTGCTCGGCACGGTGGTGGGCCTCGCGCTGATCTACCTGGTGCCGCCGGTGATGACGGTCGCCGGGCTCGCGGGCGCGGGCGCCTGGGCGGGCTGGGCCGGAGGCGTCGCGTGGGCCGTGATGACCGGGACGTACCTGCCGATGCTGCGCTACTACCGGGAGCCG
Source organism: Streptomyces sp. 8L (assembly GCF_020176795.1). Taxonomy (GTDB): domain Bacteria; phylum Actinomycetota; class Actinomycetes; order Streptomycetales; family Streptomycetaceae; genus Streptomyces. The sequence goes on along the minus strand of NZ_JAIUKE010000250.1, from coordinate 970 downwards.
TGGTGGACGGCGCCGCTCCTGCCGTTCACCGCGCTGCTGTACCTGCTGATGACCGTCGACTCCGCGGTGCAGCACTACCGGGGGCGGGGTGCCGCCTGGAAGGGGCGCACGTACGCGCGCCCCGAGGCGGAGACGACGCCGGAGTCCTGAGCCGCCGGGCGCCGGTCCCCGCGGGTGAGGGGAGAGACCGCGAGGCCCGGCGCCGCCGACCGTGCCGGTCCCCGCGTGTGAGGGCGCCGGCACGGTCTCGCCGGGCCCGTCACTTGCGGCCGGGCGTCCAGTTCATGTTCCAGCCGTACGCCCGGTCGACCGCGCGCTGCGGGCTCACGCCCCGCTCCGGCGCCAGGAACCGCGCCTCGCGCTGGACCACGAGGTCGGAGCCGGTGTGGGTGATCAGCGCGAGCGCGCACACCCGGGACGGCACGGTGCACTCGCCGAGGTCGAAGTCGATGGCCGCGCCGTGCTGCGGCTGGAGGGTGACCGTGGCCGCGAGGTCGGCGAAGCTGCTGGCGCCTTCGTAGATGGTGACGAAGATCAGGATGCGGCGGAAGTCGTGGGTGTGGTCGAGGTTGACCGTCAGGTTCTCGCCCGCCTCGGCGGCACCGGTCCGGTCGTCGCCGTCGAGGTGGATGTACGGGGGCCGGTCGAGCGACCCGAAGGCGTTGCCCAGTGCCTGGATGACGCCTTTGCGGCCGTCGGCGAGTTCGTAGAGCGCGCACAGGTCGAGATCGAGGTTCTGCGAAGCGGCCAGCGCACGGCCCAGCTTGGCTCCCCATCCCTTGGGCTTCGCCTGCTGCTGCTTGCGCACCTGCCAGTTGAGGTTCACCCGCATCGCACCGGAGCCGCCGCCCTGCTTGGCGAGTGAGACGGTGGGCGCTTCCTTCGTCAGGGTGACCTTCGACAAGCGAACGGGGCCTGCCCCTGGGACAGTTGACGCGGGCGGGCCCGAGGGAGCAGGCGGGGCGGGCGG
>NZ_JAIUKE010000249.1 GCF_020176795.1 Streptomyces sp. 8L | reverse complement strand
CGCCTCGCGCCTCGCGCCTCGCGCCTCGCGCCTCGCGCCTCGCGCCTCGCGCCTCGCGCCTCGCGCCTCGCGCCTCGCGTCCGGAACATACCGGACACCGCGGTGGTTCGCTCATGCATGGCTACTTTGGGACTCATCGGCAGTGGACACATCGGTGGAACGCTCGCGCGCCTGGCGGTCGACGGCGGTCTGGACGTGGTGCTCAGCAACTCGCGGGGACCGGAGACCCTGTCCGGCCTGGTGTCGGAGCTGGGCCCGCGCGCCAGGGCCGCCACGCCCGCCGAAGCCGCGGCGGCGGGCGACTGGGTGGTCGTCACCGTCCCGTTCAAGGCGTACACGGCGCTTCCGCGCGAGCCGCTCGCCGGCAAGACGGTGATCGACACGAACAACTACTACCCGCAGCGCGACGGCACGTTCGCGGCCCTGGACGACGGCTCCACGACCAGCAGCGAGCTGCTCCAGCGGCACCTCGGGGAGTCGGCGCACGTCGTGAAGGCGTTCAACAACATCTTCTTCAAGCACCTGGCCTCGCTGAGCAGGCCCACGGGAGCCGCAGACCGTACCGCGCTCCCCATCGCGGGCGACGACCCCGGGGCCAAGCGCGACGCCGCGCGGCTGCTCGACCTCCTTGGCTACGACGTGGTGGACGCGGGTGCGCTGGCCGAGGGGCGGCTCTTCGAGCCCGGCACGCCCGCGTACGGCGCGCCCTACGCGCAGGAACCGGACGCGCCTTTCATGAATCAGGAGGGCGGCCCCGCCCCGGCCGCCGAGGTACGCGCGTTCCTGGCGAAGGCAAAGGGCTGACGCTCAGGGGCCCGCCCGCACGCCGCGCCCCCACGCGCACACCGCACCCGCACCACCGCGAGCACCGGCACCACAGCGACCGGCCCGTCCGCTCCTCGCCCCACGGCGGCAGGGCAACGACGGGCCGGGCGCCTGCTGGATCAGTCGGACGAGGCCTCGCTCGGCGCCTCCCGCGCCGGCCGCAGCCCCGCGGTCCACTTCTCCTCGATGCGGCCGAACTTCCAGATCGCCATGGCCACCAGCCAGGTCACGAAGAACAGGCCGACGATGACGAAGCCCACGATGTTCAGGTCGAGCCCGCCGACCCAGTCCCAGAACGCTCCGTGCAGGCCGAGCTTGTCGGAGAGCAGCCCGAGCAGTTCCACGGTGCCGATGAGAACCGCGACCGCCACGGAGAGGCCGGTGATGGTGAGGTTGTAGTAGACCTTGCGGACGGGCTTCGAAAAGGCCCAGCCGTAGGCGAAGTTCATGAACGAGCCGTCGATCGTGTCGAGCAGCGACATGCCCGCCGCGAACAGGACGGGCAGGCAGAGGATCGCGTACCAGGGCAGCCCGGACGCGGCGCCCGAGCCGGCAAGCACCAGCAGAGCGATCTCGGTGGCGGTGTCGAAGCCGAGGCCGAACAGGAGGCCGAGCGGGTACATCTGCCAGGGCTTGCTGATGGACTTCATGAGGCGGCCGAGCAGGCGGTTCATCAGCCCGCGCTTGTTGAGCTGCTCCTCCAGCGCGTCCTCGTCGAAGACTCCGGACCGCATCTTGCGGAACACCTTCCAGATGCCCACGAGCAGAACGATGTTGATCGTCGCGATCAGGTACAGGAAGGCGCCGGAAACGCTGGTGCCGATGATGCCTGTGGCGTTGTGGAGGCTGGAGTTGTCGTTCTGCACCGGCCCGGCGAGCGCCTTCAGGCCCAGCGCGAGCAGGAAGGCGAGCGCGAAGACGATGCTGGAGTGCCCGAGCGAGAACCAGAAGCCGACGGACAGCGGTCGCTTCCCCTCACCCATCAGCTTCCGCGTGGTGTTGTCGATGGCGGCGATGTGGTCGGCGTCGAAGGCGTGCCGCATGCCGAGGGTGTACGCGGTGACCCCGATGCCGACACCGAACGACTTGGTCCCGAGGCTGTAGTGCTCTGGCGCGACGATCGCGACGAGCGTGAACCAGCCGATGACGTGCAGGGCGATGATGAATGCCGCCATTCCGCCGAGCCTGGACCACTCTTTCCGGCTCATGGACGCGCGCATGCGGCCCGTACGGGTGCCACCGCCCACGGTCGTGGTGGGGGCGGAATCCGAGCTGGTGTACACGGTGGCGGACCTCATCTTTCGGGCACGGGAAGCCGACTGCCTGGGCCACTCTGATGCCGTTCGGCCGTTGTTGCAAGCCATTCGCAGCATAAAGGTCCTACCAACGCACAATAAACCCGGCGGGCGGTCCTGTGTCCAACCCCACAACCAGCCACACGACCGCCCGCACCTGGGGTTATGCCACGTCGACAGCCGTTCCGCCTCCGGCCTCGCAGGCCACGCCCGAGACCATCGCCGCCCCTGCCTCCGGGGCCGTCGGCGCTCCCGAACCCGCCCGGGCACCCGCGCCCGGAGCCGAAGGCACCCCCGAGCCCAGGGCCGCGCCCGCACCCGCGCTCAGGGCCGAGGCCACCGTCGCGCCCGCACCCGGCGGTGGCGACGGCAGACGGATGCGCGCCGCCGACGTCCAGGGCCCGGTCGGTGCCGGCGCGAGCGGGCGCGGCTCGGGCCGGTCCGCCCGCAGGTCCGCCTCCTTGTAGCGGTGGCAGCCGTCGTGCCAGACGAGGATGCCGGAGAGCCAGTTCTCCAGCTCCTTCACATATCCGGCGAGCGCGGCGCGCGTGTCGCCGTCCAGGCCGAAGTCGTCGCACGTCACAGGCAGCTCATGCGCCACGAGGTGCCGGAACTGCCGCATCCTGCCGTGCATCAGGTCGACCACGATGCGCAGCCCGGTCGGATAGTCGCAGTCGAAGAAGTTCTGCACGACGAGGACGCCGTTGTGCACCTCACCCTCGTACTGGATCTCCTTCTGGTACGAGAACACGTCGTTGAGCAGGCACGCGTAGTCCTGCGCCGCGTTCTGCAGTGCCTGCACGGTGCCGCTGTCCAGCACCTCCTGCGGGACGGTGTCGCCGAGGCCGATCCGGCACAGGCTCATCGTCATGTCGGACCCGAACGTCTTGCGCCGCATCTCGATGTAGTCGACCGGGTCGGGGATACGGTTCTGCGCCTGGTTGGCCAGCTCCCAGATCCAGCTGTCGACCATGTCGTCGACGGCCTTGCGGAACGTCCGGCGCCCGGCGGAGTCCATCGGTCCCGCCGTACGGGTCCACAGGTCGGCGAGGCCGCGCTCCAGCGCGTTCGCCGGGGCCGGCGTCGGCGCCATGTCCAGCGGCATGAAGAGCCGAAGCCGCTCGTTGCAGGCCTTCGCACCCCCGATGTCGCGCGTGCTGCCGTAGACGACGGGGTAGTAGTCGTCGCCGTACGTGCCCCAGGTCAGCCAGTCCGACGTGAGGTCGAGGCCCTCCGGCGTCGCGTCAGGGTGGATGCCCGCCGCACACAGCGGCAGGTCGATACGGCGCAGCCGCCGCTCGTCCCAGATGCCCGAACACGGCACACCCGGCTGCTCGTTCAGGATGCCCATGCGGTGCGCCCATCGCACCACGTGCTCGCGCGAGGCGTCGAGGTGGGGGCTGCGGCCGGCCTCGAAGGGCATCCCGAGATCGGGCACGACGGACGGCCCCACCTCCTGGAACGGCACATGGGCATGGCTGCGCAGCCGGGCGTCGCCACCCGCCGTGAGCGTCTTCAGGACGTCGGACGCGGCCGTACCGAGACCCGTCGGCGTCATGGCGAAGCGAACGCCGTAGAGACCGGCCGGGCCGCCGCCGGGGAGGGGCGGGACGGTGTCCTCGCGGCCTCCGCCGTTCATGTACCGGCTGGAGCGCATGTGCCACTCGTGGCCGCCGGACTGCCAGTCCTGCAGGCCCTTGACGTAGGCGAGGGTGGCGGCGACGTCCTGCGGCGGCGTGCCCTTCTCCGTGAAGAGGGGGCCCAGTTCCGTCAGCACGGTGTTGTCGAACTGCTGGAGCCGCGACGTCAGCAGGTTGTTGACGGCGTCGGCAGCCTCCTGCGTCGTACAGCCGAGGAAGGTCTCCAGGACCAGCACGCCGTTGCTGAGTTCGCCCTCCTCCTCGACCTCGCGCTGGTAGGAGAAGAGGTCGTTGCGCAGGTGAACGGCGTCGGAGAACGTGTCGCGCAGGACATGCAGCGCGCGGGTCTCCGCGAGCTCCGCGGGCACCTCGGCGCCCACCGCGTACTCCACGATCCCGGCGGACCAGGGCGCGCCGCCCACCTTGCGGCGCATCTCGATGTACTCGACCGGGTTCGACACCCGGTCGGCGTCGATGTTGGACAGCTCCCAGAGCGATTCGTTGAGGAGGTTCTCCGTGCTCTTGGCGAACCGCCGCCGCCAGTCCAGGGACATACCGGGCACCGTGCGGGCCCACAGGTCCGCCAGGCCCGCCTCCACGGGGTTGACCGGCTCGGGGAACCCGTCGGCGAGGTCCATCGGCATGAACGCGGGCAGCCGGTCCAGATACGCCTTGCCGCCCTCGCGGTCCCGGTCGCGCTTGAACGCCTCGAGGAAGTGGTCGTCGAAGAAGAAGACCCACACGTACCAGTCGGTCACCAGGGACAGCGCCGGGCCGTCGCAGTCGGGGTGGGTGTAGGAGCACAACAGCCCGTAGTCATGGGCCTCCAGGTCCTTCTGCTCCCAGATGCCGGACCCCTCCAGCATCCCCATCCGCCGGGCCCAGTGCCGGGTGTGCTCTCTCGCCTCCTCCAGGTGCGGATTGAGCCGGGCCGGATACGGCATGTAGAAATCCGGCAGTTCAAAAGGCTGTGTCACGGGCGCGCGGCCTTTCCGAGTATTCGGAGGGAAAATCTGCTGCGCCGGAATGGGCCGATCGGGGGTGCGGACACCCGCGAGCCCCTGAGAAACCACACGTAGCCGCCCCCGCCGTGCCACCCGGTCGGCTCAGCATTACCCCTGCCGGACGTCAGCCATCCGCACGACGGAATAGTCATATGAGTACATCGAGCCTGTGGATTACTTTCTGCGCACTCGGCCGGACCGGGCGACGATATCGGCATGAGCGACATCAGCCACACCCTCCGCATCGCACAGAATCCCGAGGCCGACGCGCTGCTCGGGCGCAGTCCGCTGGCCGCGCTGGTCGGCATGCTGCTGGACCAGCGCATCCCGATGGAATGGGCCTTCACGGGCCCCTACACGCTGGCCACGCGCATGGGCACGGACGATCTCGACGCGCGCGAGATCGCCGCGTACGACCCGGAGGCGTTCGTCGGGCTCTTCACGGAGAAACCGGCGATACACCGGTATCCCGCCTCGATGGCCCAGCGCGTGCAGCAGCTCTGCCAATACCTGGTCGAGAAGTACGACGGGGACGCGGCGGCCGTGTGGGAAGGGGTGGGATCGGGCACGGAGGTGCTTCGCCGGCTGAACGCGCTGCCCGGGTTCGGCAGGCAGAAGGCCCAGATCTTCCTCGCGCTGCTCGGAAAGCGGCTCGGGGTACGGCCCGACGGCTGGCGGGAGGCCGCCGGGCACTACGGGGACGAGGGCTCCTATCGTTCGGCGGCCGACATCACGGGCCCCGAGTCGCTGTCGAAGGTGCGCGCCTTCAAGCAGGAGGCGAAACAGGCCGCGAAGACGGGCGCGGCGGGGAAGGAGTCGCCGTGAGAGCGGTCCCGCCGTCGAGAGCGTGCGTGTGGACGGCACTGCTGTGGGCAGCCTTGGTCAGAGCTCGCGCCTGGGGCTCGCGCGGCCGCACTGCCCTGGTCAGGGCGGTGGCCGCACTGCTCGGGCTGATGGCGTCGGGGGCGGGGCCCCCCGCCGCCGCCCCCCCCCGCCCCCCCCCCCCCCCCCCCGCGGCGGGGGGGGGGGGGGCGGGGGCCCCCCCGGGGGGGGGGCGCCCCGCCGCGGGGGGGGGGGGGCCCGCCGCGCCGGCGCGCGGGGGGGGGGGGCCCCCGGGCCCGGGGGCCGCCCCCCCCCCCGCGCGGGGCGCCCGAGACAGCAGTCGGCGCGCGCGAACGCCCTGGGCGCTCGACGGCACAGGCACAGGCGCAGGCACCGACTCGGCGCGGCACTCCGGGCGCCCGGAGTGCCCCATAGGTCACCGGAGGACGCAATTCCGCTCCTTTCCATGCCTTTTAGGCGCCAAATGTGGCCTTTGCATACCGGCTGGCAGGCTGCGCCCGGAGCCACTCGCCCGGTAGGCTTTCCGTGTGATCTTCAAGCGCATCGGAAACGGGAAGCCGTACCCCGCTCACGGCCGGGAATCCGTCCGGCAGTGGGCGGATGTCGCGCCGCGCCCGGTCCGCCTCGACCAGCTCGTGACCACCAAGGGCCAGCTGGATCTGGAGACGCTGCTCGCCGAGGACTCCACCTTCTACGGCGACCTGTTCGCCCACGTCGTCAAGTGGCAGGGCGACCTCTACCTGGAGGACGGACTGCACCGGGCGGTGCGGGCCGCGCTCCAGCAGCGCCAGGTCCTGCACGCGCGCGTGCTGGAGCTCGAAGCGGAGTGACGGCGGTTCGGGAGCGGGGGCCGGAGAAGGGGCACTGGTCCTTTCGGGGCCAATAGCCGCCCCACCCACGCGATCCGCTGATCGTTTAGTAGGAATCACTCATGGCGCGCACTACGCTGCGCACATGAGCATGCTCACTCCCCCTGGGCTCGGCGGGAAGTACCGCATCACGGGCGACAAGTACCCTCGCATGCGCCGTCCCCGCCGCCGCGGCAGAGCCGCTTTCTTCGTCGTCGTGGCAGTGGTGGTCCTCGGGCTCGTCGGGTGGGGGACCCAGCAGCTCATCCACGTCTTCTCCGGTGGCGCGGACAAGGCCGTCGCGGCGAAGAAGCCGGGCTGCAAGACCTCCACCACCCCCGTGAAGACCCTGCCGAAGCCGGGGCAGATCACCGTCAACGTCTACAACGCGACGCCCCGCAGCGGGCTGGCCCAGCAGACCGCGGACGAGCTCAAGAAGCGGGGCTTCGCCATCGGCAAGGTGGGCAACGCGTCGGCGGCGTACGACAAGAAGGTGCCCGGTGCGGCCGTGCTGCTGGGCGGCGCCGGCTCGGCGAACGGAACGCTCAGCGTGCTCGGCACACAGCTGAAGGGCGCCACCCCCAAGACCGACGGCAGGACCGGCAAGGACGTCGACCTGATCATCGGCACGGCCTTCCACTCCCTGACGGTGCAGAAGCTCGCGGACACCCAGCTCGCGTCCCTGTCGCAGCCGGCCCCCAGGCCCGGCTGCGCGCCGAGCGGAAAAGGGCACGCCGCGAAGGCGGGCGCGAAGGCCGAGACGGGCCCGGCGTCCCACAGCTGACCCCACCGCCTGGGCCGACTCCGCGGGCCACGGCGCGCGCGTACACGCGGCAGGCGCGGCGGACCGGTGACCCCGGTCGCCGCCACAACAGGCGCGCGATGCCGTCTGGCCTTCCTCAGCCGGACATGCCGTACAGCCGGTCGCCCGCGTCGCCGAGGCCGGGCACGATGTAGCCGTTCTCGTCCAGCCGCTCGTCCACCGCCGCGGCCACGACCGTCACCGGCGCGCCCGCGAGCTCACGCTCCATCGTCTCGACGCCCTCGGGCGCGGCCAGCAGCACGACCGCGGTGACATCGTCGGCACCGCGCCCGATCAGCTCGCGGATGGCGGCGACGAGCGTGCCGCCCGTGGCGAGCATCGGGTCGACGACGTACACCTGCCGGCCGGAGAGATCGGCGGGCAGCCGGTTCGCGTAGGTGGAGGCCTGGAGCGTCTCCTCGTCGCGGATCATGCCGATGAAGCCGACCTCGGCGCTCGGCAGGAGCCGGACCATGCCGTCGAGCATGCCGATGCCGGCGCGCAGGATCGGCACGACGAGGGGCCGCGGGTACGAGAGCTTCACGCCCGTCGTCGCCGTGACAGGCGTCTCGATGTCGACCTGCTCGGTGCGCACGTCACGCGTCGCCTCGTACGCGAGCAGGGTGACCAGCTCGTCGGCGAGGCGACGGAACGTGGCCGAATCGGTGCGCTGGTCGCGCAGGGTGGTCAGTTTGTGCGCGACCAATGGGTGGTCGACGACGTGAATCCGCATGTCGAAGAGCGTAACCGGAGGCCAAGGCACTACGCGCAGCAGCGGCCGCCGCATCAACACCGCGCGGAGGGGAACACGGCCAGGGACGAGATCGCGACTCCCGCCCCGTATCCGTACGCGACGCAGAGAGGCAGACAGGCGGGCGGCCCGGGCCCAGGGGCACGCCGAACACGCCGTACACGCGCTGTCGCGCCGTGCGGGTACACGCACCCGATACGTACACACGCACGACCCGAGACCCAACCCAGAGCGACACGCACGGGGGTGGCGCCGATGTCCGAGGAACGGGACGACCGCGGGGACGACGACCGGGTGTCCGGTCCGGAGCGGGGCCCTGGCCAGGGATGGGTCGGCGGTCGGGGGCCAGAGGCGGCGGACGCGGATCGCCGTCGCAGGCGCGCCGAGTTCCTGCGCGAACTCGCCGAGGCAAAGGCGCTGCGGGAGCGCGTAAGGCCCCAGCACGCCCGTGCGGCACGGCTGCGCAGGCAATTGCGGATGCGCTCATTCCGTTGGTAGCCCACGGCAACCGCCGGCCCGAGATCGGCCATTCGAGGGTGGCCCCCGACGGGTCGCGAACGGGCGCCGAATAAAATGGGCGCACGACGCAACGGCGGAAGACCTCTCGCGCAGCGCCAGTTTCTGCCACGATTCCGAGTGGACGGAGCAGAGCGCAGCGCACCGCCCGATCGTCACACCTCTGACCAGTGGGAGAGTCACGGTGTACTTCGCCGCACTGCTCGCGCGCACCGAAGACGGGTGGGAAGCGAGCGATACAGACCTCGACGACGTGGAAACCCTCTCGGACCTGACCGATCTGGCCCGCGAAGCGTCGGTCGACGAGGACGTCGTCCTCCTCTTCATCGAGCAGGAGGACGCCTGGTTCGGCATCCTCCGCGTCGAGGGCGAGGACGACCCCCGGATCTACGTCTCGGACGCGGCAGCCGCCGCGCGCTCCTCTTACGGGGAGATCCTCATCGATGAACTCACCGGCGGCGACGAGGATGACGCCTCCGCCGACCTCGACACGCTGGACCTCGACGGGACCGAGGACGGCGAGACGGAACTCGACGACGAGACGGAGGAGACGGAAGACCCGCGCGCGGGCGCGGGCCCCGGCGACCATCCGGCCGGACCGGCCGGGGACCGCGAGATCCTCACGGACCTCGGGCTCTCCGAGTCGGAACTGCTCGCCGTGGAGACCGACGCGATGGCGGAGATCGCCGAAGCGCTGGGCGCCGCCGACGTGCTGGAGACCGTGCGCTAGTGGCCGCTCGCGGACCGGACGGCCGGACCGTCCCGGCCGATCCGGTGCGCGACCCCTGGCGTACGTGGATGATCCGTGCCCTCGACGAGGCGGCCCGGGCGGCGGCGGCCGGCGACGTGCCGGTCGGCGCCCTCGTCCTGTCCCCCACCGGGACGCTGCTCGCGACCGGCCGCAACGAACGCGAGGCGACCGGCGACCCGACGGCCCACGCGGAGGTCCTCGCCCTCCGCGCCGCAGCCGCGCGCCTCGGCGAGTGGCGGCTGACCGGCTGCACGCTCGTGGTCACCCTGGAGCCCTGCACCATGTGCGCGGGAGCCCTGGTCCAGGCCCGGGTGGACCGCGTGGTCTATGGCGCCCGCGACGAGAAGGCGGGCGCCGCCGGCTCGCTCTGGGATGTCGTACGCGACCGGCGCCTGAACCATCGCCCCGAGGTCGTGGAGGGCGTGCTCGCCGCCGAGTGCGGCGAGCAGTTGAAGGCCTTCTTCACGGGCCGCCGCACCCCGGGTCGCCCGCTCCCGGATACGGATTTCTGAACACGGCCCACCGTGGGCTAGGATCTCTCCCGGTAGCGTGTCCGAGCGGCCGAAGGAGCTCGCCTCGAAAGCGAGTGTGGGGAAACTCACCGAGGGTTCAAATCCCTCCGCTACCGCTCTCACACCCTTCTGACCTGCGAAAGCTTGGTCAGGAGGGTGTTTTGCGTGCAGCACGTGCCGCAGGGCCCGTGGCGGGTCGGTCGTTCCCCGGCTCCGCGGGCCTGGGGTGTGCTCGTCGGGTTATGAGCCCGGCAGCAGCTCCTCGGCCGTGGTGCAGAGTATGTCCAGCAGGTCGCGGACCGGTGTGCCCGGCTCCGGTTCGTCGAGGGTCAGGGCCGTGACGCGGCGGGCGAAGACGGGGGACGCGAGCCGCAGCACGCGTACGTCGTCCCGGCGCGGGAACAGGGACAGCGCGGGCGCGAGGCCGACCCCCATCCCGGCAGCGACCAGGCCCTGGAGCGACTGGTAGTCCTCGGTCCTGAAGGCGATCGCGGGCTCGAATCCCGCGATCCTGCACATCGTCTCGTGCGCCTCGGCATACGGCGGGCGGTGGCCCCGTACGACCCAGCGCTCCGCGGCGAGTTCGGCGAGCGCGATCTCGTCCCTGGCGGCCAGCGGATGATCGACGGGCAGGAGGACCCGCAAGGGGTCGTCGGGCAGGTGCCGCTGGACGAGCCCGGGCTCCGCGGGCTGCGGCGCCACGTCGTACTCCCAGGTGAGCAACGCGTGGAGACGCCCCTCGCGCAGGCCGGCCGGCGGGCCGTCCGCGTGGACCGAGGTCAGTGCGACACGGATGTCGGGATGGCGTGTACGGAACGTGCGCAGCGCGAGAGGCAGCAGTTCGACGCCCGCCGTGGCGAAGGCGCCGAGGCTGATCTCGTGCGGGCCGCCGCCGACCGCGCGTACCTCCTGTTCGACGCTGGCGATCCTGCCGAACAGATGGCGCGAGCGGTCGGCGAGCACCTCGCCCGCCGCGGTGGGCCGCACACCGCGGGCCAGCCTGCGCAGCAGCGGCGTGCCGAGTTCCCGTTCCAGGGCCGCGACCTGCTGCGACACGGCGGACTGGGTCAGGAAGAGGCGCTGGGCCGCCGCGGTGAAGGACCCTTCCTCCGCGACGGCCACGAAGACCTGGAGACGTCTGATGTCGAGCACGCCGTACCGCTTCCCTCCGCCCGCCGCGGGATTCGCCCATGATCCGCCATGATGGACGGTCGCGAGGCTGAGCGGTAGACGGCTGCGGTCGGCGGCTGGGCTCGCGGCCTGTGACCGGCGGCTGTGGCCGGTCGCGGTACGTGGCCGGATCTCAGGCGGCGGTGACCACGGGCGCGGCGGACGCCGCGAAGGGCCGGCCCGCCCGCCGGGCCCTCGCGAAGGTCGCGACCTGCTCGCCGAGGCTCGCCAACTGGCCCGCCACCTTGGGGTCCACGGCCTCGCCGTCCGGTCCGAAGGGCGCGGCGGAGGAGTTGACGACCACGCCGAGCGGGGTCGGCCAGCCGCGCAGCGCGTGCACCGTGGAGCGCAGGGAGGTCAGAGTGGTGACGCCCGCCTGCCAGCCGCCGGTGGTGACGATGCAGCCCACGGACTTGCCGTGGAGGTACGGGTCGGGATCGCCCGCCAGCTCCTGGAGATGGTCGAGGGCGTTCTTGAGGAGCCCCGACGTGCCCCCGTGGTAGCCGGGAGTCGCCACGACCAGGCTGTCGGCGCGCCTGACGGCGGCCAGCAGGCGCAGAGCCTCCGGCGACAGCGGCCTGTTGCCCGGGTCGTACATCGGGAATTCGAGCTCGGTGGCCGCGATGAACGCCGTGCGCACGCCGTTCTCGCGCGCGGCGCGCAACGCGAGCCGCATGGCCTGTTCCGAGGTCGATCCCGGCCTGAGCGTGCCTCCGATGCCCAGCACCGTGGGCAGGGTGTCGTCGTCCCTCAGATCCCGCACGTCCCGTATGTCCATCACGTCTTCTGTGTCTGCTGTATCTGTCGTGCCTGTCGTGCCTGCCGTGTCTGTCATGTTCTCCGCGTCCCTCACGTTCATCGCGTGCCCCACGTTCATCGCGTGCCCCACGTTCATCGCGTGCCTCGCGTCCATCGCGTCGGTCCGTCCTTCGGCTGTTCCGCGTCGGCGTTCCGCGCCGGTTCTTCGGGCGTCGGGGCGCCTTCCGGCTGCGGCGCCGTGGGGGTTACGCGGCGGCCGTGGCGGCGCCCGTGGTGGCGGAGGCGGGCCGTGCGGGGCCGATGCCCAGCGAGTCGCGCAGCGTGCCGTGTTCGTAGTCGTCGTGGAAGAGGCCGCGCTTGCGCAGCTCGGGCACGAGCAGGTCGACGACGTCGTGGATGCCGGAGGGCAGCATGTCGATCATGAGCGTGAAACCGTCGGCCGCGCCCGCCTCCATCCGCTCCCGCATGTCGTCGGCGACCTGTTCCGGCGTGCCGACGACCTGGTGGTGGCCGCCGCCGTACTGCGCGATCAGCTCGCGCACGGTCAGGCCTTCCGTCACCGCCAGGTTGACGATGCTCCGCCTGAAGCCGATGGAGCCCTTGAACTCCTCGTCGGGACCCAGGAGATGAGCCGGGAACTTCTTGTCGAGTTCGAGCACCTCGACCGGCAGGCCGACGCGCTTGGCGAGCTTGCGCAGGTTCGGTCCTGTGCCGAAGACCTCATCCAGGTGGTCCTTGCGGGCGTGCGCCTCGGCCTCGGTGGAGCCGAGCACCAGGGAGATCCCGGGCAGGATCTTGATCGAGTCGGGGTCGCGGCCGTACGCGGCGGCGCGTGCGCGCATGTCGTCGCGGAAGTCGACGGCGTCCTGGAGGACGTGCTGCGCGGTGAACACGACGTCCGCGTACTTCGCCGCCTGGTCGCGCCCCCTCGGCGACGATCCCGCCTGGAAGATCACCGGCCTGCCCTGGGGCGTACGGGGGAAGGGCAGCGGGCCGCGCACGGAGAAGTAGGAGCCTGTGTGGTCGATCGTGTGGACCAGGTCCTCGCGTGCGAAGACGCCCTTCTCCTTGTCCCCGACGAGTGCGCCGTCCTCCCAGCTGTCCCACAGCCGCAGCACGACGTCGATGAACTCGTCGGCCCGTGCGTAACGCTGTTCGTGGTCCAGGCTCTCGCCGCCGCCGAACTGCTCGATGACGGTGGGGTTCTGGGTCGCGATGGAGTTCCAGCCGACCCGGCCGCCGCTGAGGTGGTCGAGCGTCGCGAAGCGCCGCGCCAGGTCGTACGGCTCGTTGTACGTGGTCGAGGCCGTACCGACGAGCCCGATCCGGTCGGTCACCCCGGCCATGAGCGCGAGCACCGTGGCCGTGTCGAGCGCGCCGCAGGGCCGCTCCGTGCCGACTTCCTGGTTGGTCATCTGCTCCGCGAGGAACAGCGCGTGGAGCGCGCCGGCCTCCGCGGTGCGGGCGATGTCCTTGTACATCGCGGCGGAGAGATGGTCGCCGGCCCCGCCGTCGCGCGCCATCCAGGCGCCGGTGTGCATGCCCAGGCCGTGCATCAGGGCAGCGGTCACGATCATCGAAGGGGATTCACCGGTCATCGGGCTTCCTCCTGAGCCGCACGGGGCACGTACGGCCGTCGCGTCTTCTGGTTTACGGGCCTGGCAGGCCGGTCGGCGGCCGTCGGACCGTCGGGTCGTACGACCGGGTCTACGGGCCGGCTTCGCGTCGGCGGGGCCTCCGGCGGCCCAGGAACCCCGCCGACATCGACGCTAGGAGCGCGCGCCTCCGGCCACCAGGCACGTCTTCCTGATGGCTGCGATGAGGAGAACTGCTGGGAGGAGCCGCATGAACGGAAGGAGCGCCTCGCGACCTGCGTCGCGGCGCGCCGGAACAGCGGCGGGCGAGGACGGCGACGAGCAGGGACAGCGAGGCCGGCAGGAACAGTGCGCGGCGGGGTCAGCGGCTGCCCAGAACGCAGTCGCCGCAGACCGCGCCCGTCAGGTCGCCGCCGGGCGTTGCCATGGCGCGGTAGATCAGGCAGCAGCCGCGCCTCCGGAACGGCTGCCTGCCGAGGCCGCCGTCGTACGTGTCACGCAGTGCGTCGTGCGCGAGGAACGCCGCCGCGGCCTCCGCGATCCTGTCCTCCTCGCCGGGGGCCGCCGAGGTCAGGGCCGTATGGGCGCCGTTCACCGCTGACGCGACGTTTCCCCACAGCGTCCGCTGCGATACGGAGAACGCGGCGGCTACGGCTCCGGTCAGCGGGACGACGAGCCGCTCGAACACGAGAGCCGCGGCCTCCCGCGCGGACGTGCCGAAGGGGGCGGGCGTCCCGCGGGACAGCGTCCCCGCCGGCAGGGAGAGGGGGAACGCGCCGCCGAGCCGCGGCTGCCACCACAGCTCCCCGAGCGCGGGCACGGGCGGCGCGCCGTGCAGTGCGGTACGCGCGAACAGCGGCGAGAGCACCCGTGCGACCAGGCCCAGGTGGGCCACCGAGGCGGCGACCCGCGCCTCGACGGCTTCCGGCGGGCGCCCCGTCCCCGCCGCGAGGTACTCACGTACCGCGAGGGCCCGTCCCGGCAGGACGGAAGGCTCCTCGACCAGCTCGGCCATCGACCGCCACGCCGCTTCTGGGCGGCTGCCCGGGGCGTGGACCGTACACGCGAAGAACGGCCCGCAGGCCGCGAGTGCGGCGAGCGCCGCCGCCTCCGGGCCGGTCGCGGCGTGCGGGCCGGATGCGGACTCCGGGCCGGTCGCGGACTGCGGGACGGTCGGTCTCATGCTCCCGCGACCGGCTCCACCCGTGCCCGAGCGGAAGGCTCTGTCGTGCCGCGCCCCGCCTCACGCGCCAGCAGCCGCTCCGCCATGGGAGCGAAGAGAAGCCCCAGCGCGCCCCACAGCACGAGCTGCGCGCCGACCGAGTAGAAGCGGAAGGAGAAGAGGTCGTCCGCCGGGAAGCCCGGATAGACGATCGCTCCCTTGGTGTCGGTCAGCGGCAGCGGGGTCTCGGTGGCGTGGTGGCCGTACTCCTGGACGTTGACGGCGAGTTCACCGAGCGAGGGCAGGATCGCCATCACGACGCCGATCACGACGACGTAGCCGAGCGCGGCCAGCAGCGTCGCGTTCCAGTTGCCGAACCGGTCCGCGAGGCGCCTGCCCAGCCACACCGCGAGGATGAGGAAGACGATCGAGCACGCCACCATGACGAGGTACAGGTTCCCGCGGTCCTTGATCGTGTCCGGGTGCCCGATGGAGGGCGGGTTCGCCGGGTACTTCACGAACGGGACCAGGTAGAAGCCGAGGAACCCGGCCAGGGCGACGAGCATCGCGAGGGTGCGCGCACGCACCCTGCCCACCCGGCCGAGACAGATGGCGTAGGCGATGGCGAACAGCGCGCCCATGGCCATGCCGAAGAAGACCATGCCGACGCCGATGCCGACATTGGCCTGGATCGTCCGGCTGAAGATGTCGGGCCCCGGTGCCTCCGGCGTCAGGCCCGCGGCCTTGTCGAGCACGGTCTGGGCCGCGTCGCGCCCGCTCTCGTAGTCGATCGCCCTGCCGATGACCGGCTCCGCGAAGATCCTCGCGAAGAGGAAGGCGAGCAGTCCTGCGACTGCGCCGGCGAGAACGCCGCGCAGTATGAGTCGTTTTTCCATGATTCAGCTGTCAGCTTCCCTGGTTCCCTGGATTCCGGCGTTACCGCGTACGGCCGGCAGGCCGTCGAGGCCATCGAGATACGGCCCGCGGGCCGTCGAGCCGGATCAGTGGCAGGGGAAGCCGAGGAAGTGGCGCGCGTCGTGCACGAACTCGTGCACGTGCATGTCATTGCCGAAGACGGAGTAGGCACCCTGGTCGACGCCTATGAAGTAGTACACCGCCAGCGCGACAATGGCGGTGCCGACCAGCCACCTGATCGCCTTGGACACCGGCAGAACGAGCGGAGTGGCGGCGGAGGTGGGTTCGGCACTGGGCGCGGACATGCTGCTCACGAGGAGTCTCCTTCGGGGATCTTGCGTCCCGCATCGGTGGAGCGTCGTGATGGCGAAGTGTCTGACTGCGGACCCGTGATGCCACGGGACCGATCACAGTGGCGCGACCGTGCTGGATTCCCACCAGCTTCCTTACACCATCCCTACGCAAGGAGCGTACGGACTGCCGCCGTCTTGCGTCAATCGGATCATCTCCTGCCAAGTGGGATCATCCTGCCGCTGACCAGGCCTCAGGCAACCCCCGTACGACGGTGCGGCGCCGCGCCTCCGCCGTACGGATGCGGCTGCACGGCGTCCGTATTACGGATGCGTGCGCCGCGGCGCACGCGCGAAGATCGGGGCGCGTCGAAAAGGGGCCTGGACACGGACCGGGGAACCCTGAGCCGGGGAGGCCCCGGACACGGACCGGAGAACCCTGAGCCGGGAGCCCCGGACACGGACCCGGGAACCCGGAGCCGGGTGGCCCGGGCGCGGACGTGAGATCCGAGAGCCAGGAGCGGGACCGGAGAACCGAGGAGGGCCCGCCTGCCGTGTGCGCCATCAGAATGCACGCCGACGAGGTCGATACGGACGTCCCGCTGGTACGGCGGCTGATCGCCGCTCAGTTCCCGGGGTGGGCCGGGCTGCCCGTCGTGCCCGTGGACTCGTCGGGTACGGACAACGCGATGTACCGGCTCGGCGACAGCATGGTCGTCCGCCTGCCCAGGGTCCCAGGCGCCGTGCCGGGCATCGCGATGGAGCAGCGCCGGCTGCCCGAACTCGCCCCGCGCCTGCCCGTCGCCGCGCCCGTACCGCTGGCGGCGGGGCGGCCTGGCGAAGGCTGCCCGTGGCCCTGGACCGTGGGGCCCTGGCTCGACGGCGAGAACCCGGACCCCGCCCACCTCGCGGACGCCCCCGGTCTGGCACGGGACCTCGCGGCGTGGATCGCCGCGCTGCGCCGTGTCGTGCCGGACCCCGACGCGCCGTCGGCGCGCCGCGGTGTGCCCCTGGCGCGGCGGGACGCGCCCACACGGCGGGCGCTCGCGCTGCTTGCCGGGAGCATCGACACACGGGCCGCCCTCGCCGCCTGGGAACACGCCCTGCGTCTGCCGGAGCCCGACGGCGCACCGTCCTGGACGCACGGGACCTGTCTCCCGGCAACGTCCTGGTGGCGGACGGCCGGCTGAGCGCCGTCCTCGACTTCGGCGCGACCGGAGGCGTCGGCGATCCGACGGCCCACCTGGCCGTCGCGTGGAACCTGCTCCCGCCCCACGCGCGCGCCGCCTTCCGGGAGGCGCTGGGCGCCGACGACGTGACCTGGGGCCGCGCCCGTGGCTGGGCGCTGTCGATCTCGCTGATCCAGCTCCCGTACTACCGCACCACCAATCCGGTCCTCGCGGCGAACTCCCGCCTCGTCATCAGGGAGGTACTCGCCGAGCACGACGGCGGAGGACCTGCCGCGCAACGGCTGGGAGCGGCGGCGACGCCACGGCTACGAGTTCCCGTTTCAGCCCGCCGCCGCGGATTCCGCCAGCGCCTCGGTGATCTGACGGCGGGTCTGCCGCGCCACCCGCGGTTCCGTGGCGGCGTAGTGGACGTACGCGTTGAGGCCCGTCGCCAGGGCCCAGCCCCGGCCCCTGCGCCAGGTGTCCTCGTCCAGGCCGAGCTCGGCGCGGAAGACCGCGCGGCTGCCCGAGGACATGAAGGTGAAGGCGATCACCAGATCGGCTGCGGGATCACCGACGCACAGCCCGCCGAAGTCGATGACGGCGGTGAGGCGTCCCCCGGCCGCCAGCAGGTTGCCGGTGTGCAGGTCGCCGTGGCACCAGACGGGTTCATGGTCTCGCTCCCACGGCGGCGCCGCGAGGGCGCTCTCCCACACCTCGGTCATGGCGTCGGCACCGAACACGTCGCCGAAACTGTCGCCCACGGCCGCGATCGCGGCCCGCGTCGCTCCGTCCCGCGCGGCGAGCGGGGCGGAGACCAGATCGGGGTGCGGGCCCGGGATCAGCCGGTCCGCGGCGGGCAACCGGTGCAGCGCCCGCAGGTAACGCGCCAACTCCAGGGCCGCACCGCGCCGGTCCGTGATCCCGCCGGCCTCGTGCGTCGGCTCCCCCGCCATACGGGGCGCCTCGGCGGCCCCTCCGGGCGCCTGGCCCCCAGGCGGGCCCGCGGCGATCCCCTCCGCCGTCGGAGTCGCCCCTTCGAGCCACCGGGTGACGGACCAGTGCCACGGACAGCCGGAGGACGGCATGCCCAGGGCGAGCGGCACAGGCGTCGCCAGCGGCAGGGACGCGGCGATGTGCGGCAGCCACCGCGCTTCCTTGCGGGCCTGGCCCGCCGCCCAGTCACCGCGCGGCAACCGTACCGCCATCGTGTCGCCGAGCCGGTGGATCACATGGTCGGACCCCCCGGGCTCCAGGCGCCTGAGCTTCAGCCGCGCCCATTCGGGGAACTGCTCCGCCAGCAGCCGCACCAATTCCTCGTCGGCCACCCGCCGCTCCGTGCCCCCGTTCCCCGCACCCGGCACCGCCACGGCCCTCGCTGCCC
>NZ_JAIUKE010000248.1 GCF_020176795.1 Streptomyces sp. 8L | reverse complement strand
CCCACCCCCCGGCGCGCTCTCACCGGAGGTGAAGGGCATGTCACGTCTGCGATCCGCCTGCACGACCGCCGCAGCCACCGCCGCGGTCACCGTGCTGGCCGCCGTCCCCAGCACCGCGGCCCCCGAGCCCGGCGGGGTGGCGGCGCTGCTCACCCAGCTCAAGAGCCTCTACCAGCAGGCCGAAGCCGCCGGAGAGGCCTACAACACCACCGAGCAGGCACTCGCGAAGCAGCGGACCGCGGCCACGAAGGCGGGCGGCGGCCTCGCCGAGGCGCGTGCCGCGCTCGCACGGGGCCGCAGCGCGGCCGGCGCCCTCGCGCGCGCACAGTACCGGGGCACCCCCGAACTCTCCGGCTACCTCCAGCTCCTGCTCTCCGACGACCCCGAACGAGCCGTCGAACAGCAGCACATGCTCGCGCGCGCCGCCCGTGGCACCGTCGCGACCGAGAGCCTGCTCGTCCACAGCAAGCAGCAGGCGGACGCCGCCGCCGCCAAGTCCGGTGCCGTGCTCGCCAAGCAGCAGCGGCTCGCCGCCCTCAAGAAACGGCAGCGCGACACCGCCGAGTCCAAGCTCAGGCAGGTCGAGTCCCTTCTCGCGGCGCTTCCGTCGAGCACACTCGCGCAGGTGGCCGCGCTGGACCGGGGCCAGACGTCCGCCGCGCAGCAGGACTTCGTGGACTCCGGCGCGCTCGGGCCCCAGGGCCGCGCCGCCCGGCCCGCCACGCCCACCGCCGCCGGAGCCGCCGCGCTCCGCTACGCCGTACGGCAGATCGGCAAACCGTACGCGTGGGGCGCGGTGGGGCCCGCCTCCTTCGACTGCTCGGGGCTGACCTCGACCGCATGGGCGCACGCCGGGGTGAAGGTGCCGCGCACCAGCGAGGAGCAGTGGCGCGCCCTCCCCCATGTGCCGCTCGACCGGCTGCGCCCCGGCGATCTCGTCGTCTACTTCCCGAAGGCCACGCACGTGGCGATCTACCTGGGGGACGGCAAGGTCGTACAGGCTCCGCATCCGGGCGCCCGCGTGAAGGTGTCACCGATCGCGGCGAACCCGCTGCTCGGCGCCGTACGGCCGGACCCGGCGGGCCCGGCGCTCAGCCCCGCCGCCTACCGGCCGCCGGTCCTGCCCGCGGGGGCCGAGCAGGGGACGGACACCGGCAGCGACGTGGCGGCCCCGGCGGAGTGAGACATCTCCCGCGGGCGGGGGCCGGGGACTCGTCCCCGCCCCCGGCTCAGCCGACGCCCGGACGGCCGGAACCGCCTGCGAGGCATCCGCGGCCTGCCGGGGCGCGGGCGGCGCGGGCGGCCCGGGCGGCCCGCGCCAGGTACGCGTCCGTCCGCGCCGGATCGTAGAAGTAGTCCTCGAAGTCGGCCGGGTCGTCGAAGCCGTTGGCGATCCGGTCGGCCACCTCGGGCAGCCCGCAGGCCGCGTCGAACAGGTTCCGCACATGCTCCCGGGGCGGGCCGAGCACCGCGTTCGTCCACTTCGTCACGTGGGCCGCCTGGGCCCAGTACGTCTCGAACGTGGACCGCATCCAGCCCTCGTCGAACGGCTTCTCGCCGCGCGCCAGGATCGCGTCGAGGTAGACCGCCGCGCACTTCGCCGCCGAGTTGGAGCCCTGGCCGGTCACCGGGTCGTTCGCGACGACCACGTCGGCCACGCCGAGCGCCAGTCCGCCGCCGGGCAGCGCCGCGACCGGCTGCCGTACGGTCGGCACGAAGCGGCCGGCGAGCACACCGCCGGCGTCGGTCAGTTCGACGCTCGTGGCGCGCGCGTGCTCCCACGGCGTGAACTCCTTCATCAGGCGCAGCATCAACGCCAGATGGCCGTCCGGGCTCGTGGCACCGCGGAACGCGTCGAGCGGACCGTCGGGAACGCCCTCCCAGAACAGGATGTCCGCGCGCCCGCCGACGGTGAGCGCCGGGATCACGAACAGTTCCCCCACACCGGGCACGAGGTTGCAGCGCACGGCGTCCGTGCCGGGGTGTTCGGGGCGCGGCTCCATCCCGTGCACGTACGCGACGGCGAGGGCGCGCTGCGGCGACGAGAACACCGAGCGCGCCTCGTCCCGCCGGAACATCGACAGCAGTTCGCCCTTGCCCGCGGAGACCAGGACGAGGTCGTAGCTGTCGGCGAAGTAGTCGACGTCGGGAAGCGCGCATCCGTGAATGACCAACTGGCCGCCCCGCTGGGCGAACAGCTCCATCCAGCCCGCCATCTTGACGCGCTGGTCGACCGATTGCGCGTAGTGGTCGAGCCTGCCGAGCCAGTCGACGGCGCGGCTGTGGTCGGGGGCCGCGACCGAGATGCCGAGCCCTTCCAGACGGGGCGTCTGGGACTCCCATAACCCGAGGCCGAGGTCCCGCTCGTGCTGGAGCGCGGTGTGGAACATGACCTGGGTGGACATCACCCGGCCGCATCTGAGCTCGTCGGGCGTCCTGTTGGACATCAGGGTGACCGCGTAGCCGTGCGCCTGGAGGCCGAGAGCCAGTTGCAGCCCGGACTGTCCCGCCCCGACGATGAGCACTTTCCGCATCTGCTGGTCCCCCATGTACGTACGTATGCCGGTCCGTTCCGACGGACGTGGCGCCGCGCGGACCCGCCGGGGCGCCCGCACCGGGTGCCCGGCACCGTACCCGATCCACCGCACGGCTGACCGGCCGGCCGGGGGCCCGGCATCGGGACCGGCCGGGCGGTGCGGCGCACCGGCCGGCGACGGGCAGACCGGCCCGACCGCCCCGCGACGGGCGCCGCTACCGCTACCGCGATGGGCGCCGCTACTGCGGACCGGAGTCGAGCGCGTGCCGTACGAGCGTCATCAGCGACTCCACGGCCGAGACCCGCTGGCGCGCGTCCATGACCAGCAGGGGTACGTCGTCCGCGACGGACAGCGCGTTCCTGACGGCCGACGGGTCGAACGCCTCGGCTCCCTCGAAGTGGTTCACGGCGACGATATAGGGCAGACCGCAGGTCTCGAAATAGTCGAGCGCGGGAAAGCAGTCGTCGATGCGGCGCGTGTCCACCAGCACGACCGCGCCGATCGCCCCGCGCACGATGTCGTCCCACATGAACCAGAAGCGCTGCTGGCCCGGGGTGCCGAACAGGTACAGCACCAGGTCGTTGTCGAGCGTGAGGCGGCCGTAGTCCATGGCGACGGTCGTGGTGACCTTGTTCGGCACGGCGGTGAGGTCGTCCGTGTCCGCGCTCGCCGCCGTCATCAGCGACTCCGTGCGCAGGGGAGGGATCTCGGACACCGCCCCGACGAACGTCGTCTTGCCCACGCCGAAACCGCCCGCGATGACTATCTTCGTGGCGACCGGGGCGCGGCTGCGGTCGAGCTGCCACGCCTTCAGGCTCTCCTCCGGCTCGGAGACGGCCATGACCTCGACGGCCGCGTCCGCCTCAGGACCGGCGGCGGTCGCGGTTCTCTCCTCGGCGACGGCCTCGGCCCCGGCAGCGGCCCTGGCAGCATCCCCGGCAGCGGCCCCGCTGCCGGCGGCGGCCCTGTCCTCGGCGACTGTGGTGTCGTCAGAGACGGCGGAGTCCACTCAATACCCTTTCCAGCAGTGCATGGTCCGGTTGTTCGGTGCCGTGACCGGTCCCGTACACCCTGATCTTTCCCTGGTCTGCGAGGTCGCTCAGCAGCACTCTCACCACTCCGAGCGGCATCTTCAGCAGCGCCGCCACCTCCGCGACCGTCCGCATGCGCCGGCACAGTTCGACGATCGCGAGCATCTCGGGCATCACCCGCGACGAGCCGCGGCGCGGCAGCTCCTTGCGCTCCTCGGGCGCGTCCAGAGCCGCCACGAACGTCTCGACCTGGAGGACGTGCTCGGCCCGTGTCCTGCCGCCGGTGAGCGAGTACGGGCGCACGCGCGACACCCGTCGCCCGGACCCGCGCACCGGCAGCCCGGGCTCCTGACCGCGCCTGCGGCGGCCTCCGCCGCCCTGCGCCGGGACCTGCGCCTGCTCGTACGGCGCCTGACCGTCCGGCGCCTGCCCGTACTGCGGGTGCTGCGGGGGCGGCACAGGGCCGCCGGAGACGGGCCGTTGCCCGCGCTGGGGGTACGAGCGGGTCACCGGCCGCTCCCCCGGCCGGTCCCGTCGTCGCTCCCCGCGGCCCCCTCCAGGGACCTGCGCAGTTCGCTCCTCAGCTCAGGGGTCAGGACGTGTCCTGCCCTGCCCACGAAGAGCGCCATGTGGTAGGCCACGACGCTCATGTCGCAGTCCGGCGCGGCATGCACGCCGAGCAGCGACCCGTCGCTGATCGCCATGACGAAGAGGCTGCCGTCCTCCATCGCGACCATGGTCTGCCTGACAGGACCGCCCTCCATCAGCCGGGCGGCGCCGATGGTGAGGCTGCCGATGCCGGAGACGACGGTCGCGAGGTCGGCGCTCGAACCGCGGGGGCCCTTCGGACGTTCCAGGCCCTCGGGCGCGGAGGCCGCCTCCTCCGTCCGATCGGGGTCGGAGGAGAGCAGCAGCAGTCCGTCGGACGATACGACGGCGACGGACCGCACGCCTGGGACCTCCTCCACCAGGCTGTTCAACAGCCAGTGCAGATTGCGGGCCTCGCTGCTCAATCCGAATGTGCCGGTCGCAGTCAACTGTGTGCCTCCTCGACTGTGTCCCCCGCCGCTTCGGTGTGGTGCTGTGTGCTGTGGTGCTGGTGCATCTCGTGGTGCTGGTGCATCTCGTGTTGCTGATGGTGGCGGTCCTGGTACCCCTGGTCCTGCTGAACCTGCCGGTCCTGCTGGGCCTGGTGCACCTGCTGCGCCTGATGGGCACGCGGGCCCTCGCCGGCGTACGGCTGGTGCTCGTACGGCTGCTGTCCGTATGACTGGTGTCCGTATGACTGCTGTGCGTTCGGCTGGTGTTCGTACGGGGTCAGTCCGTACTGCTCCCGGCCGTACGGCTGTTGGACGGACTGCCGGACCTCTTCCTCGGCGTCGTGGCGCCCCGCCTTGGCACCCTGGTGGAAGCCGCCGAGTCTACGGCGCAACTCCTCCGGGTCCACACCGCGCTTGCGCACGACGGGCGCGCCGGCCGTCCTGACCGCCTTGGGCACGCGCTTGGGAAGATCCCGGCCCGGGGCCCTGTGCGCTTCGGGCCGGCGCATGGTGAACGTCTCCTGGTCGAGGCTCCCGGTGTCGTCGCCGTTCGCCCGTTCGTGGGAGTCGGGTCCGATGGCGTACGCGCCGTACAGGCCGTCGGCCGCCTGGGGCCCGCGCGGTTGGGGCAGACGCGCCTCGGGTACGCGGGGCGTTCCTGCACCGGTCGGGGGCCCGGCCGGTCGCGCGGGCGCGACGGGCACGGCGGGTACCCCGGGCGCGGTGGCGCCGGCGGCCGTGCCTGCTTCCGTGGGGAGCGTCCCCGCGTGCTCCGCCGCCCGTACCGTCGCCTCGGCCGCGGCGATCAGCGGATCGTGCGGGGCCGCCGTGTCCGAAGCGGCCCGCGCCGCGGGGGCCCCGGCCTCGGTCGCCGAGCCCGGCAGGCTCAGCTCGGACGCGGCTCCGGGAACGGTGGGCATCTCGTCCTCGGCGGGCGCCTGCGTGGTCAGCAGCTGCCGCGGCAGGATCACGACCGCCGTCGTACCGCCGTCCTGCTGCTGCCTGCGCAGTTCGACGCGTGCGCCGTGGCGCGCGGCGAGCAGGGCCGTGACGCGCAGGCCGAGGCCCTCCGCGGGGGCGCCGCTCCGCTCCCCTGCGGTGGGCGCGTCCGACGAGGGGGCGGCCAGACGGGCGTTGAGCGCGGCCAGCCTGTCGTCCGTCACGCCGATGCCCTGGTCCACGACGGAGAGCATGACCTCGCCCGACTCCAGGAGCCAGCCGGACAGCTCGACCCCCGCCTCGGGGGGCGAGAACGAGGCCGCGTTCTCCAGGAGTTCCGCGACGAGGTGGCTGAGGTCGTCCGCCGCGTACCCGACGACCTGGGCGCGCGGCGGGAGGGTCTGGATGGTGATGCGTTCGTACCGCTCGATCTCGCTGACGGCCGCGCGCAGCACGTCCACCAGCGGGACCGGGCCCGCGTGCGCGTGGCTCTGCTCGTGTTCCGCGAGGACGAGCAGGTTCTCGCTGTGGCGGCGCATGACCGTGGCCATGTGGTCCAGCTTGTAGAGCGTGGCGAGGCGCTCCGGGTCCTGCTCGCGCTCCTCCAGGGACTCGATGACGCCGAGCTGCCGCTCGACCAGGCCGAGGTTGCGCAGCGAGAGGTTGACGAAGGTGTGCCGGACGGTGTGGCGCAACTGCCGCAGGTGGCCGGTGACCTCTGCGATCTGCGCCTGGAGCCCGGCCCGTTCCTCGGCGGTGAGGTCGGAGACCGCGGCGGACTCGGCGGTGGCCCGCACGCCGGCCGTGCCGTCCGTCCCCTCCGCCTCCGCCTCGGCCGTCCGTGCCGCGTCTTCGCTCCGGGCGGCGGTCGTCAAGGTCGTCAAGCTCGACGAGCCCTGGCCCGAGGCGGTGGCCGCGTTGACGGCGGTGGCCTCGTGCGCCGTCGGGGCGGTGTCGGCTGCCGCCGTCCCGCTCGTCCCGGCCTCGGCGCTCGGCGCGGCGTCGCCGCTCGCCCCGGCCGCGGTCCGCTTCGTCAGCTTGAGCAGCGTGGCGTGCAGCGTGTTGACCGACCGTACGACCTCGGCGAACTCGTCGTTGCGGCCGGTGAAGCGCACCGGCTCCGCCTCGGCGGGCGCGGCGGCGAGCCGGGCCGTGCCCAGCCGTACGGCCGCCAGGGGCCTGGTGAGGGAGCGGGCGACGGCGGCCGACACGGCGACGGCGACGACCAGGCAAGACACGACCAGCCCGGCGCGCAGCTCCAGATCCTGTACGGCGTCGTCGCGCAGCTTCTCGAAGCCCTTGAGCTGGTCGGCGCCGAGACCGGACTGCGCGCTCCGCATCTGGTCGATCCGGCCGGTGAGCGCGGTGTTGAGCTTGTCGCGATCGGTGTCGAGGTCCTGGTCGGACAGGTGCGGCGTGGCGGTGAGCCGGTCCAGGTAGCTCTCGGCCGACTTCACGTCGGCGCCGGTGACGCTGTCCGCGTACGAGCGGCGCTCGGCGTCGTCCGCCGTGCCGTCGAAGTCGGCCAGCGCGGCGAGTTCCCGCACCCGTGCCAGCTGGGCGGCGGTGCTGAGCGCGGCGCGCGACGCGCTGTCCGCCGAGTCCGCGCCGGAGCCGGAACCGTCCATGGGCAGCCCGGTCAGGGGGTTGACCGTGCTCTTGTCGACCGGGACGGTGAGCGCGGCCAGCAGCAGGCCGCGGGTGGCCGACGCCTGGCCGACGGCGAGATCGAGGTCCGCGTCCGCGCGCGCCCCGGGAGCCGCGCTCGCGGGCGCGCGGTCGGCGAACCGCTCGGTGATCCCGTGCAGCGAGGTGATGACCTGGGAGTACGCCGTATAGGCGGCGATCGCGGAGCCCTTGCCCCGCACCGCGGTGCCGCGGATCGAGGGAACCTTGCTCAAGTCTTCCAGCGGTCCTGAGAAGGCGGCGGGCACCGAGGAACCGGCGAGGGTGGCGCGGACCTCGGTGATCTGCTGGTCGACCCGGTCCCCGGCGGACCGGACGGTGTCGTCGCCTCCGGCCCCGGCGTCACCGGTACCGCTGTGGCCGTCGCTGCTGCTGCCGCCGGCATCGCCGCTGTCGCCCGTGTCCTTGGCGGGACGGCCCGCGGCGACGAAGACGACGACCTGGTCGCGCTCGTCGGCGAGGGACCGGGAGAGGACGACGACCTGCCGGTCGAGGCGCGCGAGGGTGAGGAGCCGCTGGGCGTCGTCGAGCTGGGCCGAGGCGTGCAGAAGGACGGGGGTTCCCGCGGCGACCACGACGATGCCGGTGACCGCGACGCCGGCGACGAGCCGTGTGCGTACCCGCTTACGGCGCCCCATCGGAGTGCCGCTGTGCACACCGCCATTCCCCCGAGGCCGCTTCTTCTGCACCGGTGCTCGCATTCTCGACTCGTCCGCCCATGAAGCAGAGGTGACGGCGGGTCACGACGAGCCACCCCCAGCCCCTGGCACGGCTTCCGACCATTCCAGTGCTTTGAGGAGAGAAGACGCGCATCAGCCGACCCGCCACCTGAACGAGTGAACATCACGGAGGAGTTGACCATCAACTCTCCGCGACGCGGCCCGGGAGCGCTCCCGGCGGGGCGAATGGACCTGCGGCGCGCGCTTTGGAAGGATGCCCGCCCGCACCTGCCGGGGGGTGGTCGGAGTGATCACTTTTCAGCCGCACGGCGCCCGCGGGAAGCGGAACCCCCACGCTCCGGCGTCCCGTGGAGGGATGGTGATCGAACAGTGCGCCCGTACGCCCCGTTCCCTCACGCGGCCTTTCCGCCGCACCCGGCTCCGGCAGACTGGGGCCATGCGCTTCGACCTTGCGACTGCACCCGGAACACCCGGACGACCCAACGAGGACTGGACTTCGGCGATCGCACCCGCGGCGGGCGAGGGAGGCGCGCTGGTCCTCCTGGACGGAGTCACACCGCCCGTCGGCGACGACGGTTGTGTGCACGGGGTCCCCTGGTTCACGGCCGGCCTGGGGGGCGTACTGGCCGAACTGTGCAGTTCTCGCCGGAATATGACGCTGGCAGAGATTCTCGCCTCCGCGATCGAGACGACAGCCGCCAAACATCGTGACACTTGTGACCTTTCTCACGTACGTACCCCTCAGGCCACCGTGGTCCTCGCCCGCTGGGGCGCGGCGCCCGACGGTGTGGTCGAACACCTGGTCCTGTCGGACTCCACGCTGCTGTGCGAGGGGACCGACGGCGAGGTGCGCGCACTCGTCGACGACCGGCTCGACCACATCCCTGCGGAGGTCAAGCGCTCCGTCGCCTCGACGGACGCGCTGCGCAACGCGGAGGGCGGGTTCTTCACCGCGGCGGCCGACCCGTCCGCGGCGTCGAGGGCCGTGACGGGAACCACGCCCGTGGCGAAGGTGCGGTCCCTGCTCGCGCTCACGGACGGAGCGGCGCGCTGGGTCGAGGTCTTCGGCGAGGGCGACTGGGCCCAGTGCCTGGCGCTCGTCCGCAAGAGCGGGGCGCGGGAGCTGATCGACCGGGTCAGGGCGCTGGAGGACGGGGCGGAGCACGTACGCGGGAAGCGGCACGACGACGCGACGGCGGCCTTCGCGGAACTGTGAGGCCCGGCCTTCGGTCGGCCCGGTCCCGCAGCCGGCCTCGCCGCCCCGTAGTCGCCCACACCGCCCCGGCCCGCTCCCGGCCTCGCCACGACGGCGCCTCGCCACGACCGCGCCTCGCCACCACGCGCACCTCGCCGCCGACGTGCCTCGGCCCGTCACCCGCCGACGCCGCTCGCGCGACGCTCCTCACCCGTACGCACGAGACGCCCCCTCACTCGTTCGAGGGACCCCCCAGCCGGGGCCCGGCCGGCCGGAAGCGGAATCCCGGGAGACCCCTGAGCCCTGCTTCCCGGAGTGCCTGCCTCCGGGTGCGTCAGTTCGCGAACCGGGAGTTGAGGTGGTGCAGGAGACGGGCCAGTTCGGCGATCTCGCCGCGGTCCCAGTCGGCGAGATTGCGCACGTAGCGGCCCCTGCGGGCGTCCCGTACGCGCCGGAAGCGGTCGAGTCCCTCGTCGGTGATCCGGACCAGCGAGGCACGCCCGTCGGCGGGGTCGGGCTCGCGCGCGATCAGCCCGAGCTCCTGAAGGGCCCGCAACTGCCTGCTCATGGTGGCCTTGCCGACGCCGAAGTAGGCGGAGAGCTCGGTCGCGCGCTGCTGTCCGGTGTCTTCGAGGCGGACGAGCAGACCGTAGGCGGAGGGTTCGAGATCCGGATGCACCTCGCGGGCCATCTCCCCCGAATTGGCCCGCGCGCGGCGGAGGAAGACCGCCAGCTCGCGTTCGAGGTCGAGGAATTCCGAGGTCACCGCGCCCCCGTCCGCCGACGCGGGCTCCGCGGGTTCCTTCTCCGTACCGCTACCGTGCACGTCAGCAGCCATTGTGCGCTTTCCCGCTCCCGAGTTCTCCCGAAGCCACGGCCATTGCCGCGCCTCTCCGTATTTTCGCAGGTTTAGTCCATCGGCAGCAGCGTGGCGTTCTGCGGTCGGCGGCCCGGCGTACGTAGCGTTTCACGGTGACGCGTCCAGATTGACGACTTGTCGACACGACAAGGGAACCCCCACCACGCCTTTCGGAGGCACGCAATGCCCGTGCAGAGACCCGGAACGAGCAGCAGCCGCCGCACCCTCTACGCGGCGTCCGCGGCTCTCCTGGCCACCTTCGCCCTCCCGCTCGCCCTCCCCGGCGTCGCCAGCGCCGACATCTCCCCCGTACCGCACCGCGCCGGCGCCCTGCCGCCCTCCGGCAGCGCCCCCGCGCGCGGCACGGCCTACATGGGCATGGGCGTGCTCGCCCACGACGGGCAGGGCGGGAAGCCCGTGAACCAGCGCAGCGCCGCGATCGCCCAGACGGAGGGCGTCGACGTCTCCAGCCACCAGGGGAACGTGGACTGGGCGTCCCTGTCGAAGAGCGGCGTGAAGTGGGCCTACGTCAAGGCGACGGAGGGCAACTACTACCGGAGCACCGCGTTCAACCAGCAGTACACCGGTTCGTACAAGGCGGGGATGATCCGCGGCTCGTACCACTTCGCCACCCCCGACGTCTCCAGCGGCGCCAACCAGGCGAACTACTTCGCCGACCACGGCGGCGCCTGGTCGAAGGACGGCAAGACGCTGCCGGGCGTCCTGGACATCGAGTGGAACCCGTACGGGGCGTCCTGCTACGGCCTCTCGACCTCCGCGATGGTCTCGTGGATCAAGGACTTCGTGAAGACGTACAAGGCCCGCACGAGCCGCGACGCGGTCATCTACACGGCCACCAGCTGGTGGAAGCAGTGCACGGGCGACTACGCGGGCTTCGCGAAGACGAACCCGCTCTGGGTCGCCCGCTACAGCACCTCGCCCGGCGCCCTGCCCAAGGGATGGGGTTTCCACACGATCTGGCAGTACACGTCGACCGGGCCCACGGTCGGCGACCGCGACAAGTTCAACGGCTCCATGGACCGCCTGAAGGCCCTGGCCAACGGCTGATCGGGCCGCGCCCGCGTGCGTCGCGTTCGGGGTGCGTCGCGTTCAGGGTGCGTCGCGTTCGGGGTGCGTCGCGTTCGGGGTGCGTCGCGTTCGGGGTGCGGCTTGTACGGGCGTGACGCGCGTACGGGCGTGACGTGCGGACGTGCCGGTGGCCCCCCCCCGGGCGGGGGGCCGGGGGGGGCCCCCCGGCGGGGGGCCCGGGGGGGGGGGGGGGCGCGGGGGGGGCCCGGGGGGGGCGCGGGGGGGGGGGCGG
>NZ_JAIUKE010000247.1 GCF_020176795.1 Streptomyces sp. 8L | reverse complement strand
CCCACCACAGCCCTGGGGCCCGCGTTCCCCCGCGCCGGGCGGGCCGCGGGGGGGGGGGGGGGCGGCGGGGCCTGTTGGGGGGCCGGCGGCCCCCACCAGGGGCGGTCGAACGGGGCGTCGGTCAGGCCGCGGCGGAGACCGGCAGTTCCGCCGGGGACAGGGCGAGCTCCAGGACCTGCCGGACGTCCGTGACCGGGTGGACCTCCAGCTTCTCCAGGACCTCGGCCGGGACGTCGTCCAGATCGGCCTCGTTCCGCTTCGGGATCACGACCGTGCTGACGCCCGCCCGGTGCGCGGCCAGCAGCTTCTGCTTCAGGCCGCCGATGGGCAGGACCCGGCCGGTCAGGGAGACCTCGCCGGTCATCGCGACATCC
The DNA here is from genome assembly GCF_020176795.1 of Streptomyces sp. 8L. Classification (GTDB taxonomy): domain Bacteria; phylum Actinomycetota; class Actinomycetes; order Streptomycetales; family Streptomycetaceae; genus Streptomyces. The sequence continues at coordinate 6,675 of NZ_JAIUKE010000247.1, read as the reverse complement.
GTGCGGACCTGCCTGCCGCTGAGCAGCGACGCGAGGGCCGTGGTCATCGTGATGCCCGCGCTGGGGCCGTCCTTCGGGACCGCTCCGGCCGGGAAGTGGATGTGCACGCCCCGGTCCTTCAGGTCACCGACCGGCAGTTCGAACTCCGCACCGTGCGAGCGCAGGTACGAGAGGGCGATCTGCGCCGACTCCTTCATCACGTCACCGAGCTGGCCCGTCAGGGTCAGGCCCGCGCCGCCCGTCTCCGGGTCGGCCAGCGACGCCTCCACGAAGAGGACGTCGCCACCGGCTCCTGTGACGGCCAGGCCCGTCGCCACGCCGGGTACGGCGGTGCGGCGCTCCGCCGGGTCCGTCGCGGACTCCGGCACGTGGTGCGGCCTGCCGATCAGCTTGCGGAGGTGCTCGGAGCCGAGTGCGAACGGCAGCTCGCGCCGCCCCAGCTCGTGCTCCGCCGCGACCTTGCGCAGCAGCCGCGCGATCGCCCGCTCCAGGTTCCGTACGCCCGCCTCACGGGTGTACTCGCCCGCCAGCTTCCGCAGCGCGTCGTCGCCGATGCTGACCTCGCCCGTCTCCAGACCCGCGCGCTCCAGCTGCCGGGGCAGCAGGTGGTCGCGGGCGATGGTGACCTTCTCGTCCTCGGTGTAGCCGTCGAGCGTGACCAGCTCCATGCGGTCGAGCAGGGCCTCGGGAATGGCTTCGAGCACGTTGGCCGTGGCCAGGAAGACCACGTCGGAGAGGTCGAGTTCGACCTCCAGGTAGTGGTCGCGGAACGTGTGGTTCTGCGCCGGGTCGAGGACTTCGAGCAGCGCCGCCGCCGGGTCGCCCCTGAAGTCGGAGCCGACCTTGTCGATCTCGTCGAGCAGGACCACCGGGTTCATCGACCCGGCCTCCTTGATGGCGCGGACGATACGGCCGGGCAGCGCGCCGACGTACGTACGCCGGTGGCCGCGGATCTCCGCCTCGTCGCGCACGCCGCCGAGCGCGACGCGGACGAACTTCCGCCCCATCGCGTGGGCGACGGACTCGCCGAGGGACGTCTTGCCGACGCCGGGAGGACCCACGAGGGCCAGCACGGCCCCGCCGCGGCGGCCTCCGACCACGCCGAGACCGCGGTCCTCGCGGCGCTTGCGCACCGCCAGGTACTCGGTGATGCGCTCCTTCACGTCCTCCAGGCCGGCGTGCTCGGCGTCCAGGATCTCCTGGGCACCCCGGATGTCGTAGGCGTCCTCGGTGCGCTCGTTCCACGGCAGTTCGAGGACGGTGTCGAGCCAGGTGCGAATCCAGGAGCCCTCCGGGCTCTGGTCGCTGGAGCGCTCCAGCTTCTCGACCTCCTTGAGGGCCGCCTCGCGGACCTTCTCCGGCAGATCGGCCGCCTCGACACGGGACCGGTAGTCGTCGGACTCGTCGTCCTCGCCACCGTCCAGATCGCGCAGCTCCTTGCGCACGGCCTCCAGCTGGCGCCGCAGCAGGAACTCGCGCTGCTGCTTGTCGACGCCCTCCTGCACGTCCTTCGCGATGGACTCGGCGACGTCCTGCTCGGCCAGGTGCTCGCGGAGCAGCCGCGTCGCGAGCTTGAGCCGCTCGACCGGGTCGGCCGTCTCCAGGAGCTCCACCTTCTGGGCGAGGGACAGGAACGGCGAGTAGCCGGAGTTGTCCGCGAGCGCCGACACGTCCTCGATCTGCTGGACGCGGTCCACGACCTGCCAGGCGCCGCGCTTCTTCAGCCAGTCGGTGGCGAGCGCCTTGTACTCCTTCACCAGCTCGGAGACGGAACCCGGCAGCGGGTCGGGGACGGTTTCCTCGATGCTGATGCCCTCGACCCACAGGGCGGCGCCGGGACCACTCGTACCGGCACCGATCTGCACCCGCCCGCGACCGCGGATCAGGGCGCCGGGGTCGCCGTCGGAGAGCCGGCCCACCTGCTCGACCGTGCCGAGCACGCCGGTCGAGGCGTACGAGCCGTCGACGCGCGGCACGAGCAGCACCTGCGGCTTTCCCGCGCCGGCGCCCTCGGCACGCGCGGCGGCCTGGGCGCCCTCCACGGCGGCACGGACCTCGGCGTCGGACAGGTCCAGGGGCACCACCATGCCGGGGAGCACGACCTCGTCGTCGAGCGGCAGCACGGGAAGCGTGAGCGGTGTGGAAATTGCAGCCATGATCTCCCCTTCGGCAATCAAGTTGAGCTATGCAGGCTCAATGCTTATGAGTGCCCGGATGTTCCCGCCGGGGCCGGATGTTCGCCGTGAGCGATCACTCGCTCGGGGCCGCCTCCTCGCCTCCGGCGTCGGCCCCGCCGCTCACCTGCGCGTTCGTGAAGGCGATCGCGGTACGCGCTGAAATGCGCCGGGCCGGGGGGATCTGCCTCCGCGCGCACCCGGTAGGGCGGGAACGCCGCGTACGGCGAGCGCATTCCGGCCGGAGGAGCGCCGCGCGACGGGCGGGAACCCGGCCCCGCACGCCCGCGTCGAGGTGCCGGCCACCGCCCCCGGGGACCCCGCCGCGCCCGCGTAAGGATGCCCACCGGGGCGAACCGCGCACCCCCGGTATTCGCTTGCGCGGCGCCGCGACCCGGGCCACCGTCTCCTGACACCAGACGAAGGCCGAGAGCCGAAAGCAGGAACGCACATGACCGGGCGGACCCACCCCGTCGACCGCGGACTCGTCGAGGCCGCGGAGCACGTCGCGCGCACCCGGTGCCGGGGCGACAACCACACCGTGGCGGCGGCGGGCCGCGCGCCGGACGGCCGGATCGTCACCGCCGTGAACGCCTACCACTTCACCGGAGGCCCCTGCGCCGAGCTGGTCCTCGTCGGCGCGGCGGCCGCCCAGGGCGTGTACGACCTGGACACCATCGTCGCCGTGGGCGACCGCGACCGGGGGGTGATCCCTCCGTGCGGCCGGTGCCGGCAGGTCCTTCTCGACTACTTCCCCGCCGTCCATGTCATCGTCGGCGCGGGCGAGCGGCTCCGCGAGGTCCCCATCACCGGCCTGCTCCCCGAGAGCTACGTCTGGGCAGCCCACCAGCTCGACGCCCCCGGCGCCCCGGTTCCGGACCGGACGGGCAACGGCACGGGCGCCGACGTCGGCGCCGGGGAAGCCGCGCCGCCCGCTTCGGACTGACGGCGCCGGACACGGACACGGCACGCTCGCTGCGAAGATGGGCCCTGTGCGACGCCCGCGCGAGACGCCGGGACGCCGCCGCACCACGGCGGCGTACGACCGCGTGAGCACCGCGTCCGAAGGCCCCGGCGGGGCCGTACGAGAGACAGGAGCACCGACGTGCCCGATCCGGCCGCTGCCCGGGGCAGCGCAGCAGGGCCGCCCGTCACGCTGGACCGGCGGGAGGGGCCCTACGGCGAGATCGTGCTGCGCCGGCGGCCCGCCGAGGGCGACGGCGCCGACGTGCTGGAGATCATCTCCAACGGCACGTTCCTGATGGACACCTCGGACGGGCGCTCCGAGCGGCTGCTGGTCGACGCCGCGCTGCGCGCGCTGCCCGAGGAGCGGCGGGCCATGCTGCCGTCCGTCCTCATCGGCGGCCTCGGCGTCGGCTTCTCGCTCGCGCACGCCGTGGCGGACGCGCGGTGGGGCCGGATCACGGTGGTCGAACGGGAGCAGGCCGTCATCGACTGGCACCACGAGGGACCGCTCGCGCGGGTGTCGAAGGCCGCGCTGGTCGATCCGCGCACTGTGATTCTGCACACCGATCTCCTGGAGTACGTACGTACCACCTCCGACAGGTATGACGCACTGTGTCTTGACATCGACAACGGGCCGGACTGGACCGTGACCGAGAGCAACGAAAACCTCTACACAGAGGAAGGACTCGCCGCCTGCCAGGCCCTGTTGAACCCCTCGGGGGTGCTCGCCGTCTGGTCTGCGCAACCCTCTCCGACCTTTGCCGATGCATTGCGGAATGCCGGATTCACCGGGGTAACGGCCGAAGAGGTGGGGGTTGCCCGGGGAGTACCCGACGTCGTCCATCTCGCTGTTCGCACTGCGTAGCCGAAAGGCGCCCCCTACCTCTACGCTGCTCCACGAAGTACAGGATTCGACGATCTACGACACCCCCCAAGGCAGTCCACGACGTAGACCGGCGAATCGAGGGCATACGGAGCGCGGAGAACGCGTACCAGGGGCGGGCGATGGAGCAGACACATACCAGCCACAACGGAGTGGCGGCCACGCCGGGCGCTCAGCGTCGGGTCCTCGTCGTCGAGGACGACGCGACCATCGTCGACGCCATCGCGGCCCGCTTGCGGGCCGAGGGCTTCCTCGTCCAGACCGCCGTCGACGGCCCCGCTGCGGTCGACGCCGCGGAGGCATGGCAGCCGGATCTGATGGTGCTCGACATCATGCTGCCCGGGTTCGACGGACTGGAGGTGTGCCGCCGTGTGCAGGCACAGCGGCCGGTCCCGGTATTGATGCTGACGGCGCGCGACGACGAGACGGACATGCTCGTCGGGCTCGGCGTCGGCGCGGACGACTACATGACGAAGCCGTTCTCCATGCGGGAGCTCGCGGCGCGCGTGCATGTGCTGCTGCGCAGGGTGGAGCGGGCGGCGCTGGCCGCGGTGACTCCGCGCAGCGGCATCCTCAGGCTGGGCGAACTGGAGGTCGACCACGCCCAGCGCAGGGTGCGGGTGCGCGGTGACGACGTGCACCTGACCCCGACGGAGTTCGATCTGCTGGTGTGCCTGGCGAACACACCGCGGGCGGTCCTCTCCCGCGAGCAGCTGCTCGCGGAGGTGTGGGACTGGGCGGACGCCTCGGGCACGCGGACGGTCGACAGCCACATCAAGGCTCTCCGCCGGAAGATCGGCGCGGAGCGGATTCGTACCGTCCACGGCGTCGGCTACGCCTTGGAGACCCCCGCGCCATGAACCTGGCAGGCCGGCCGGGGGACGGCGGCGGACGGAGTGCGCGGCGAGCGGGATCGGGAGAGGGCCGGAACGGCTGGGACCGGCGTGACCGGTGGGACGTCCGGCCCTTCTCGATCAAGGCGAAGCTCGGCACTCTGGTCGTGGTCTCGGTCTTCATCACGACCGGACTGCTGATGGTGGCGCTGCGGACCAAGACGGAGCTGCGGTTCATCACGGTGTTCTCGGTGATCGCGACGCTGCTGATCACCCAGTTCGTGGCGCACGGCCTGACCGCGCCGCTGGACGAGATGAACACCGTCGCCAAGGGCATCTCGCACGGCGAGTACACCCGCCGGGTGAGCGGCGCGGACCGGCGGGACGAGCTTGGCGACCTCGCGTCGACGATCAACCGCATGGCGGACGATCTGGAGGCGGTGGACCGGCACAGGAAAGAGCTGGTCGCGAACGTGTCGCACGAGTTGCGCACGCCGATCGCCGCGCTGCGGGCCGTCCTGGAGAACGTCGTGGACGGCGTCTCGGCCGCGGACCCGGAGACGATGCGCACGGCGCTCAGCCAGACGGAGCGCCTCGGCCGGCTGGTGGAGACGCTGCTCGACCTGTCGCGCATCGACAACGGCGTCGTGCCTTTGAAGGCGACCCGCTTCGAGGTGTGGCCGTATCTGTCGGGCATCCTCAAGGAGGCCAACCTCGCGGCGGCGCAGCGCGGCATGAGCAGCGGCTCCGGGCTGCACACCAGGACGGACGTCCATCTGCACCTGGACGTGTCGCCGCCGGAGCTGACGGCGTACGCGGACGCGGAGCGGCTGCACCAGGTCGTGGCGAATCTCATCGACAACGCGGTCAAGCACAGCCCGCGGCACGGGCGGGTCACCGTCCGGGCGCGGCGGGGCGAGGCGGCGGAGTCGCTGGACCTGGAGGTCCGGGACGAGGGTCCCGGCATCCCGGAGGAGGAGCGCAGCCGGGTCTTCGAGCGGTTCAACCGGGGCCGCATCACCTCGGGCGGCGGTCAGGGCGGCAACGACGGCGGTACGGGCCTCGGCCTCGCCATCGCGCGCTGGGCCGTGGATCTGCACGGCGGCCGGATAGGAGTGGCCGAATCCGCCTCCGGCTGCCGGATACAGGTCACCCTTCCGGGAGTGCCGGGCCAGCGGGGTTGACGGCGTGCGCCCGTCGGGACGAGCGGTGCCGGTACGTCCCCGTCACACGGGCGCGCCGGGAAGACACCGGAAAATACCGGACTGGGTGGTTGGCGTATGCCCCCATCCGGGTACTACCAGTTCAGGACCGGCGTACCGGAGACAGAGTGGGCCAGGGTCGCGGACGCTCCAGCCGCTCGCGAGGGCGTACGACCCTGGCCTGGCAAAACACGTTTGATTCCCGCCAAAAGGCACGCCGAAACACCTCGTCGGATGTGATGTGCACGACGATGGACCGTCCGGCCTGCGTCCGGCCGCCCGGTAGGCGTAGCCTTGATTTCCGCTGTCCATCACCTTGTGAAGCGGAAGAGGGCGGTTCACGCCGTGTCGTCTCAGTCCCCCAGTAACGCGAGCATCTCGACCGATGGCCAAGACGGGCAGGGTGCCAACCCTGCCACCGCCTTCGGCGCCAATGAGTGGCTTGTCGACGAGATCTACCAGCAGTACCTCCAGGACCCGAACTCCGTCGACCGTGCCTGGTGGGACTTCTTCGCCGACTACAAGCCGGGTGGCACCGGCACGGCGGACAAGACCCCGCAGCCTGTGGCCGCGGACGCCGCCGCGGCTCCCGCGAAGCAGGCGGCCCCGGCCGCGCC